>JBBIKM010000001.1:0-133361 GCA_037445455.1 bacterium
ACGACAACGTTGCTTTTGCACCCCGCATGGCGGGCGTGCGCAACCGAGCCGAGCTGGACGAAATTGTCGAGCGCTGCCTGCGGCAGGCCGCCTTGTGGGACGAGGTCAAAGACCGGTTGCGGAGCCTCGGCACCAAGCTCTCGGGCGGACAGCAGCAGCGCCTGACCATCGCCCGCGCCCTTTCCCACCAGCCGGAAATCCTCTGCCTGGATGAGTTTTCCATCGCGGTGGACCCTGTGACTACCATGCGCATTGAAGACGTCCTCAAGGAATTGCGCTCACAGATCACCATCATCCTCGTCACCAATCTCGTGCAACAGGCGCGGCGGCTGGCGGATCGCACCGCCTTCCTGCTCAACGGTGAGCTGGTGGAAATCGACCGCAACGAAGTGATCTTCTCGGATACGCCCGCGAGTCAAAAGACCTACGAATATGTGAATGGAATCTTCGGATGAGTGAAACGGCGGCATACAGCATCACCACAGCCAACCTCAGCCTGTGGTACGGCACGTTTCAGGCGCTCAACAACGTCAACCTGAAGGTGAAAAGCGGCTTGATCACGGCTCTCATCGGGCCCTCCGGCTGCGGCAAGACCACGCTGCTGCGTTGTTTCAACCGCGTCAATGAGCGCTACGGCAACGTCACCACCACCGGCGAGATCAAGCTGCTTGGCAAGAACATCTACGACCCCGACGTCTCCCTTCCGGAGTTGCGCAAGGCCATTGGCATGGTGTTTCAGCGGCCCAATCCCTTGCCGATTTCGGTGTATGAAAACATCGTGTTCGGCCTGCGCATCCACAGCCCGCGGCGGGAGTTGCGGAAGTCCCAACTCGATGCGGCGGTGGAGCAGGCGCTGCAAGACGTGTCGCTGTGGAAGGATTTGAAGGACAAACTTCACATGCGGGCAACCAGCCTGCAGTTGGAACAGCAACAAAAGCTGTGCATTGCCCGGCTGCTGCCGCTCAAGCCCGAGATCATCCTGATGGACGAGCCCTGTTCCGCGCTCGATGCGGAGGCCACGCGCGGCATCGAGGAATTGATGTTCGAATTGGCGGGTCGCTACACCATTGTCATCGTCACCCACAACATGGCGCAGGCGAGGCGGGTGAGCGATGAGTGTATTTTCATGCTGCTCGGCGAGCTGATCGAGCACAGCCGGACTGAGGATCTGTTTCTCACCCCCCAGGACCCACGCACCGCGGAGTACATCGAGGGCCGCTACGGTTGAGCGGTGTGCCGGCGGCGCAAGAAGCCCGTCCGAGTGCTGGCCGGCCTGACATTTCGCTTGACTTTTGAAGCCTCAATCCCTATTTTGCCGCCCGTCGATTGAGAAGGGATGGGCGATTAGCTCAGATGGTTAGAGCGCTGGTCTCACATACCAGAGGTCGGTGGTTCGATCCCACTATCGCCCACTGATTCCACTCACACTGCTGCGCGCGTCTTTCTCCTGCCTTGCTGGTTGAACCTATCCGCACTTGGGTACTCATTCGTTCACTTGTCGATTTCGCAGGGAAATTCGGCTTGACAATCGCTGGCCGGAATGGTATATTTGCCGCCAGTTTTTCGAACCTAGGAAGGGACAGCATGCGAAAATGACTGTCCCTCTTTTTTTAACTTGAATTCCAGGACTCATGGACACGCAGAAAAACGCCGAAGAGCAACTGACAGGACGTTCCGAACGCATCACCAAACGATCCGAAGACTATTCCCGTTGGTATACTGATGTCATTGGCGCCGCCGAGTTGGCCGACTACTCACCGATCAAAGGTTGCATGGTCATCCGGCCGAATGGCTACGCCATTTGGGAGAAGATTCAAGCCGGTCTTGACAAGCTGTTCAAGGACACCGGCCATGTGAATGCCTATTTTCCCCTGTTCATTCCCGAGAGTTTTCTGCAGAAGGAAGCCGAACATGTGGAGGGTTTCGCGCCGGAGTGCGCGGTCGTCACGCATGGCGGCGGCAAGAAGCTGGAAGAACCGCTGGTGGTGCGCCCGACCTCGGAGACGATCATTTGGTCGATGTACCGCAAGTGGATTCAATCCTATCGGGATTTGCCGATCTTGATCAACCAATGGGCCAACGTCGTGCGCTGGGAGATGCGCACGCGCCTGTTCCTGCGCACCACGGAATTCCTCTGGCAGGAAGGCCATACGGCGCATGCCACCTTCGAGGAGGCGGAACGGGAGACGTTGCAGATGCTGGAGGTTTACCGGACCTTTGCCGAAGAGTACATGGCCATACCGGTGATTCCCGGGATCAAGACCGAGAAGGAGAAGTTCGCGGGCGCGCTGCGCACGTATTGCATCGAAGCCATGATGCAGGATGGCAAAGCCCTGCAGGCCGGCACCTCGCATCATCTCGGCCAGAACTTCGCCAAGGCTTTTGATGTCAAGTATCTCAATGAACAGGGCGCGCTGGAGTACGTGTGGGCGACGAGTTGGGGCGTCTCCACTCGTTTGATCGGCGCCTTGATCATGACGCACAGCGACGACAACGGCCTGGTGTTGCCGCCCAAGCTGGCGCCGCTGGCAGTCGTGCTGGTGCCGATTTGGCGCAAGGACGAGGAAAAAGCGCTGGTGATGGAACGCGCCCAGCAGTTGACGGCCGAATGGAAAGGCAAGTTCACGTTCAAGGTCGACGATCGCGACAATTACCGGCCGGGCTACAAATTCAACGAATGGGAAAAACGCGGGGTGCCGTTGCGCGTCGAGCTGGGTCCGAAAGACGTGCAGAGCGGCAATGTGGTGCTGGTGCGCCGCGATTCCGGGGAAAAGCGCGTGGTGCCGCAAGCCGGACTGGTCGAGGAAATCCTGCGCACGCTGGCGGCGATGCAGCAGGCACTGTTCGAGCGCGCGCTGGCCTTTCGGGAGAGCAACACGCGGGTGATCGACGATTACGAACAATTCAAGCGGGAGATCGACGAACGAGGCGGCTTTTTCTGGGCGCATTGGTGCGGCGAGCGCGAGGCCGAAGAGCGCCTGCAGCAGGAAACCAGGGCGACGATTCGTTGCATCCCCCTGGAGGGCAAGCCCGAAGCGGGCCGCTGCCTGATTACCGGCAAGCCTTCTTCCCAGCGCGTGCTGATGGCCAAAGCCTATTGATCCCCTGTGGTATGAGTAGTGAACCAAGCTTAGCGGAGGAGCGGTGAAGAGGTCTCTCTTTGTAACTGTCATGATGACGATTCTATGCGGTTTGCTTTGGATTATTTCGATTGCCGCGACGACACCGCAGGCGGCAGTCGTGGAGCGCAAGCAACCCCCGATGGTCAAGGAGGGTGCGCTGGCTGCACCCACCCGCCATTTCCAGAAGTGACAGTTCTTGGCCGTGCGATTGGACAAAGAGGAAACAAGCAAACTCGCTCAACCCGAATCGTGTCCGCAACGAACAGGTGCGGAAGGTATGAAAGCCCTCCCGTGACGAGGCCCAGGTCGCGCACCCCGGCTTTCAACCGAAGAGCTTACGTGCATGACTTGTTCACTGCAGCACACAGTGAGCCTGTCCGAGACGCCGCCCGCGGCGTCTCGGCTTTTTAGGGACGACACCGGCAATAAAAATTTATCATGGCTCTCGGCGAATAAACATTCTGTGGGTACAAAGATAAATGTATTGACGTTTCGAGACGCGCCCAGCCACAGGATGTTCGCAGCGTCAACGTTCGCAGGTGACTAGCCACGGTCGGCGGGTCGTATCGCGTCATGGACGTTCAACCCTAGTTTCAGTCTCCGTCCCATGAGTGTGAAAACAGTAGCAGCGTGGCAAGCCAAAGAGTCGCTGGTTCCCTCCGGCAATGGCAGGAATTCCGAGAGCATGAGACCATCTGAAGCAGTCGCCGCCCCCGCCGGCGCCACCGAAAAGGTTCCCTTTCGCGCCGGCTATGTGGCGATCATCGGCCAACCGAACGTCGGCAAATCCACCTTGCTGAACGCCCTGCTCCAATTCAAGCTGTCGATCGTCTCCCCCAAACCTCAAACCACGCGCAAACGCATCCTGGGTATTCTCAACCGGCCGCACAGCCAGATGATCTTCTTCGACACCCCGGGCATTCTGGAACCGAGTTACCAGTTGCAGCATGCCTTCGTGCGGGTGGCGCACGCCGCGATGCGCGAAGCGGATGTGCAGCTCTTCCTGATCGAGCCGGACGCCGTGCTCTCCGCGATGGATGCGAAGATACTCGACCGCCTGGCCGACACCAATCGCCCCATCATCGTCGCGATCAACAAGATCGACAAGGTCAACAAAGACACCCTGCTGCCCATCATCGCGGGCTTGCGCGACCGGCCGGGCGTCAGGGAAATCGTGCCGATTTCGGCGCTGCAGAAGGACGGCATCGAGCTGCTCGCCGGCGTGCTGGAAAGCTGCCTCGCCGAACACGAAGCCTTCTACCCGGTCGACCAAATCACCGATCATCCCGAGCGCTTTCTCGCCGCGGAAATCGTGCGGGAGAAAATTTTCCTGCGCTACGGCGAGGAAATTCCCTATTCCACCAGCGTGGTCGTCGAAGAATTTATCGAGCGGCCCAATCACAAAGACTTCATCCGCGCCGTTATCTACGTCGAACGTGAATCGCAAAAAGGCATCATGATCGGCAAGCGCGGCAGCGCCCTGAAGGAAGTGGGCAAGCTCGCGCGCGAAGAACTGGAAGCGATGATCGGCAAGCCGGTCTATTTGGAACTGTTCGTCGCGGTCAAGGAAAAGTGGCGCGACCGCGAGAATGAATTGCGCAATCTCGGCTACCTGTAAACCGGGGCGCAGCCGCGCGGCCGGCAGGCAGGTTGCCAACTGGTTTTGCGATTCACGGCTCATGAGTGCGAGTGGCACCGCAGCTCCCGCATCAGCCGTCCAGCCCGCGCCCGGCGCGGGATTCAGTGCCAGAGCCGGTGCGCTCGCCAACACCTCTTGGAATGCTGCATGAACCCTTCTGAGAACTCCCCGTTTTCCACCCGCTTGTTGCCCCTGGTTGCCGTGCTGCTGCTCGGGCTGCTGATTTGGGTCAGCGATTACGCGCAATGGGCGGTGCGCCTCACCATGGGTGCGCTCTTTTGCTCCATCATTTACTTGCGCGAGGAATCCCGCAGCGAGCGCTGGATTGCCATCGGCATCATCGCATTGGGTACCCTGCTCTCGCTGCTGCTGCCGGCAGACTTCCTCTCCCTGCGCTGAGCAGCCGGTCCGCGCTGTTCTCGTGCGGGCTGGCGCGGCGTTCGCGCCTTGGCCGTGGCGCCTGCGCTCTCTTCCAACCGGCGCGCCCGCCACAAAAACAAATCAAACTCCCCGGAAAAAACGCCAGCAAGGCCTGCAAGCTCAAGAACGAGACGAGCTTCAGTCAACTGAAAGCCAAAGTGACGAAACACACCAGCCATCCCGCTGCTTCGTTGCCGAGCGCCGCGGCAAACACCGCACTGATGAAGCCCCGCTGCAGGCCCGGTGTAAACGGCGAGAAGATCAACAAGTGCGTCAGGAGCAACAGCGCCATGGCCATCATCGGCAGGTGCAAGTGGGTGACTTCCAGCATCGCTTGACAAGTGCACGGCTTGCGAAACGTCTCCTCCGCGCCCAGATGGCAGCTCGCAACCGGGGCCGGGGTCAAGCCCATCCTGGCAGAGTGATGGCCGAAGTTCGTCAGCCCAAATCCGACCAACCACATTGCTGCCAGCACTGGGGTGAGCCGCATCAAGGGGTGGCCTTGAAAGCCGCCAGATTGCAGGTATTTCATCAAGCATTCCTCGCGATTTTGCTCTGGTAATTCGCCACTGCTGCACCCGCCCCCGCAGCGCAGCCACCGGCCTGCCACGGCATGAAAACTTTTGAACCGGTTTTGTTCAAGCCAACCGCGGCGTCACTGGCGCTGGCTGTTCGGGCGCGGCGCAGCCAGCCCGCATTTGCGATTGGGTCACTGGAAGCCAGAAACTCCGCCCGGAAAAACAAGCAGTATTGCGGCAGCACAGCAATTGCCGGCCGCCACGCGGCGCGCTTTCAGCCCATGTGCGGCGCTGATTTCGCCGGTTTGGGTGGCTTTTGGGCAGAAATGGGCACGTTCGACGCGGCTCAGGTTGCTTGACTTTTACGGCAATTTTTCCTATCATCAAGCCTTCAAATGCCAACAAGTTAACGGAGTCGCGCGTGCCCCCTAGTTATCAGAACTACATCGCCGGTGCCTGGTGTGATGCCGCTGCCGGCGAACGTTTTGATAATCACAATCCTGCCCATTGGGATGAGATCGTTGGCACGTTTCCGGCCTCCCATCACGTTGACGTGGATAGGGCGGTGGCAGCCGCCCAGGCAGCCTTCGAGGAGTGGCGTTTGACGCCGGCACCCAGGCGCGGAGAGATCATCAAGCGGGCCGGTGATTTGCTGGTGCGCCATAAGGAAGACCTGGCTCGCCTGATGACCACCGAAATGGGTAAGGTACTCAGCGAGACCCGCGGCGACGTGCAGGAGGGCATCGATACCGCCTATTACGCCGCGAGCGAAGGCCGCCGGCTGTTTGGTTTCACCACCCCCTCGGAGTTGCCGGACAAATTCTGCATGTCCGTGCGCATGCCGGTGGGGGTCGCGGGCATCATCACGCCTTGGAATTTCCCTCTGGCAATTCCCACGTGGAAGATTTTTCCCGCGCTCGTTTGCGGCAACACCGTGGTGTTCAAACCCGCGAGTGACACGCCCGCCACGGCAACGCGCCTGGTTGAATTGCTGTTGGAAGCCGGTTTGCCGGCGGGAGTGATACAACTGGTGCATGGTTCCGGCAGCCAGGCCGGCACGGCACTGGTCGAGCACGCGCAGGTCAATCTGATTTCCTTCACCGGTTCCACCGCGGTCGGAAAGCAAATCTCGGCGGCGGCCAGCCGCAGCCTCAAGCGCCTCTCGCTGGAATTGGGAGGCAAGAATGCGCAAATTGTGATGCCCGATGCCGATCTGGAGCTGGCGCTGCAGGGTGTGTTGTGGGGCGCATTTGGCACCACCGGCCAGCGCTGCACCGCCACCAGCCGGTTGATCCTGCACGCAGCGATTCACGACCAGTTTCTGGCCATGCTGGTGCGGGAAACGGAGAAACTGCGCCTGGGCAACGGCCTTGAGCCGGACACGCAGGTGGGACCGCTGATCAATTTCTCGCAGCGCGAGACCGTGGCCGGCTACGTGCAGATCGGCAAGGCAGAGGGCGCGAAGCTGGAAACCGGCGGAGAAGTTTACACCGCCGCAGGCTGCCGCGACGGCGCCTTTTATCGCCCGACGATTTTCAGCGGCGTCGAGCCGGGCATGCGCATCGCGCAGGAGGAAATTTTCGGACCGGTGCTGGCGGTGATCAAGATTCGCGATCTGGCTGAAGCGATTCACGTCTTGAACGGCACCCCCTACGGTCTAAGCTCGTCGATCTATACGCGCGAGGTGAATGCCGCCTTTCGTGCGATGCGCGACCTGCAGGCGGGCATTACCTACATCAATGGCCCGACAATCGGCGCGGAGGCGCATCTGCCGTTTGGTGGGGTGAAGGAAACGGGGAATGGGCATCGCGAGGGCGGCTGGCCCGTTTATGATTTTTTCAGTGAAACCAAGACGATTTATGTCGATTATTCCGGCAAGCTGCAGCGCGCGCAGATTGACAATCAGTAAGCCTTCACGCGGCTGCTGTCCGTCATGCCCATGATTCCCGCCGACCGACAAACGGCCGTGCCGGGCGCGGGCGCCAACGCGGGGCGCGATCCTTCCGCCGGGCAGAGCGGCCCGGCCGGGAAGTTGTTTCTGGTCGCCACCCCGATCGGCAATCTGCAGGATATTACGCTGCGCGCGCTGGAGACCCTGCGCGCGGTGGATGTGATTGCGGCGGAGGACACGCGCCGTGCTGCCATTCTGCTGCAGCGCCACGACATCCACAAGCCGACGGTCAGCTATCACAATTTCAACGAACGGAAAGCCGCTCCACGTCTGATTGCCGCGCTCGCAGCCGGCAAGAAGGTGGCGCTGATTACTGATGCCGGTACCCCTGGAATCTCCGATCCCGCGTTCTATCTCGTGCGCCAGGCGCTTGCCCACGCACTGCCCATCGAGGCAATTCCCGGCCCGACGGCATTCGTGGCAGCGTTGATCCTTTCCGGTTTGCCCACCCATCGCTTCGTTTTCGAAGGATTTCCGCCGGTGAAAAAAGGCCGCCAGACCTTTTTCGAGGCGCTCAAACACGAACCCCGAACCATCGTGTTGTACGAAGCGCCGCAGCGCGTCGTGCGCACGCTGGCCACCATTCAAGAAGTTTGGGGAGACCGGCGCGCAGCGCTGGCTCGGGAGTTGACCAAGCTGCATGAGGAAGTGCTGCGCGGCCGTGTCACCGAGTTGCTGCACATGCTGACCTCCCGCACCCTCAAGGGCGAATGTGTGCTGGTGATCGAGGGGGCGGAGGAGGCGGCCGCAGGCCGCGAACACCAACCGTTGGAGGGAAAGTGGCTGGAACCCGGGGGCGGCATCGCCACATGATGGCAGGAAGCCCGCGCGTGCAGGCCGGCGGGGGGGGCATCACCATGCCGGGCGGCGAACAAGCCACGCGCCCGCAGGCAGGAAGAGCTAGTAGGCAGGTTATTCATCAAGAGAGGGATGGAACACTGCTGTGAAAATCAACATCTTACCGGACGGCCTGAAGAACTGGTATCTCAAGCTCATCACCCCGATTGTCGACTATTTCATTTCCCATCATTTGAATCCCAACTGGTTCACGACCATCGGCTTTGCGTTGAGCGTGGGAACGACCTACCTGTTTGCGATCGGCGAGTTGCGCCTGGCAGGCATCGCCGTGTTGCTGGCGGGAACCTTTGACATCATCGACGGCCGGGTGGCGCGCGCCACCAATCGCGTCACCAAGTTCGGCGCACTCTACGACTCTGCGCTCGATCGCTACTCCGAAGTTTTTATGTTTTTCGGACTGGCTTATTTCTATGTGGACATAGACCCGCGCGCGCTCTGGCGGCCCGTGGCTGTGGCGGTGGCGCTCGGCGGTTCGATGATGGTCAGCTACATCCGCGCCCGCGCCGAAGGCCTGGGCCTGGAATGCAAAGTCGGTATCATGCAGCGGCCGGAGCGCGTGGTCTCGCTCGGTTTCGGTGCCTTGATCGGCGAGCAGGTACTCACCTGGGTGATCATCGCCATCGCGATTCTCGCCAATTTCACCGCGATTCAACGGCTGTATCACATCTGGGCGATGGAAAACGGTTCGAAAAGTGAACTGGTGACCGCGCCCCAGAAGTGAGCGCCGTCTGCGGCAGCCGCACGGGTGGCCTGCTGGGCCGCGTCCGTTGCTGCCGCCTGGTTGGAACAGTCGTATGGTATGGTTAAATCATCGCAGTCTCTACAACATTCGTTTCAGGAAACGGAGGCAGTTTTGGCTAATCCCGCAGTAAAAATCAAAGCCCCCACCGGCAAGCTCGGCATCTTGACGCCGGGCATGGGCGCGGTCACCACCACGTTTATTGCCGGCGTTGAAGCCGTGCGCCGCGGGCTGGCGCAACCGTTTGGCTCACTCACCCAGATGGGCACCATCCGTCTCGGCAAGCGCACCGAAAAACGCTCACCTTTGATCAAAGACTTCGTGCCGCTCGCCAATCTCAATGACCTCGTGTTCGGCGGCTGGGATATTTTTGAAGATGATTGCTACGTGGCCGCGAAGAAAGCCGGCGTGCTCGACCGCAAGGATCTCGACCCGATCAAGGACACGCTCAGCGCCATCAAGCCGTGGAAGGCGGTGTTCCACAACGACTACGTCCGCCGCCTCTCCGGCACTCACGTGAAACAGGCGGATACCAAGTGGGACCTGGCGCAGATGGTGCGCGATGACATCATGAATTTCAAAGCCCAACACCAGCTCGACCGCCTGGTGATGTTGTGGTGCGGCAGCACGGAAATCTATTTGCAGCCCGAGCCGGTGCATCAGTCGCTGGCGGCGTTCGAGCAGGGCCTGCGCGACAATCACCCTGCCATCGCGCCGAGCATGATTTATGCCTATGCCGCGATCAAGGAAGGCATCCCCTACGGCAACGGCGCGCCCAATCTCACCGCCGACATTCCGGCGCTCATCGAGCTGGCGAAACAGACCGAAACCCCGATCTGCGGCAAGGATTTCAAAACCGGGCAAACGCTGATGAAAACCATCCTCGCGCCCGGTTTGAAAGCGCGGCTGCTCGGCCTCTCCGGCTGGTTCTCCACCAACATTTTGGGAAATCGTGACGGCGAAGTGCTGGATGATCCCTACTCCTTCAAAACCAAGGAAGAGAGCAAGCTCTCGGTGCTGGAATACATCCTGCAACCGGAAGTCTATCCGCAGCTCTACAAGGATTTCTATCACAAAGTGCGGATCAACTACTACCCACCGCGTGGCGACAACAAGGAAAGCTGGGACAACATCGACATCTTCGGCTGGCTGGGTTATCCGATGCAGATCAAGATCGATTTCCTGTGCCGCGACAGCATCCTGGCCGCGCCCATCGTGCTCGATCTCGTGCTCTTTCTCGACCTGGCCAAACGCGCCGGCATGAAGGGCATTCAGGAGTGGCTGTCCTTCTACTTCAAAAGCCCGCAGACCGCGCCGAATCTGTATCCCGAGCACGACATCTTCATCCAGCTCATGAAGCTGAAGAACACCTTGCGCCACCTGCAGGGCGAAGAGCTCATCACGCATCTGGGGCTGGAGTATTACGATTGATCGCCCCGGTGCGCAGCCCTCACAGCCATGTTGGAGGAGCTTCGTGCCGCGCTTAATCGCTGCTGCGTCGCGGTTCTCGCTGCGGAAACTCCTGCAGCGGGACCGCGGCCCGCACTCTCCGGACGGGCGTCCTGCGGACAGAGCAGAAGCCTCGCCGCTCGCCAACCTGCTCAAGACCTCGTTGCCGGCCGTGGTTGATCTCGCCTCGCAGACCATCACCTGGACGATCGAGTCGATCTTCATCGGCCGCCTCAGCGCGGCGGCTTTTGGCGGGTTTGGCATGGCGATTCAGGTCATCGTGTTATGCATGACGGTGCTGCTCACCTTCGTGGTGGGCAGCTCCCTCATCATCAACCGCAACCTGGGCGCCGGCGAGCGCCGGGAGGCCAACCACATCTTCGGGCAGACCATGATCATCGGCTCGATGATTGCCATTGGCCTGGCCCTGTTTTGGTTCTTTGGGGCGACGCAAATCTTCAAGCTGATCAAGGAAGGCGGCCAGGAAGCCGAGCATGCCGGCGTGATCTATCTGCGCACGATCGCGGTCTTCTCGCCCTTCATCATCACGAATTTCATCGCGCTGGGCGTGATCCGCGGCATCGGCGAGACCAAATTTTCGATGATGATCAACCTCGGCCTGAACGCCGTCAACCTGGTGCTCTCGCCGCTGTTGATTTTCGGCTGGCTCGGCCTGCCTCGCCTGGGCGTGCAGGGCGCTGCCGTCGCCGCCGGCGTGTCGCATACCCTCGGCTTCGTGGCCACTTACAATTTGCTGCGCAGCCGCAAGAGTATTCTCTTTCTCTCCCTGCGCGAGATGGCGCAGCCCAACCTTGCCACGCTGAAGCGGCTGTTCAAGGCGGGTTTCCCCACCACCATCGAGCAGTTGGTGTGGGCTTTCGGCCAGCTCGTGGTTACCAGTTTTGTGGCGGTGCTGGGCATCCATCTGCTCGCCGCGCATCAAGCGTTCATGCGCATTCAGGCCATCCTGTCGATGTTTTACATGGGCTTCGGCTTGGGCGCGATGACGCTCATGGGCCGCAACCTGGGCGCCGAGCGGCGGCAACTCGCCGAGCGCACCGCCGAAGTCTCGGGGTGGGTGATGTACGCCTTTGTCATGGTCGTCGTGCTGTTGCTGTTTGTGTTCTCCCGGCCGATCTTAAGCGTCTTTACCTCCGACCCCACCGTGATTCAGGTCGGTTTGTTTCCGCTCAAGGTGTTTGCCCTCACCCAGCTTCCCAAGGCGGTGAACGGCGTGTTGATGGGCAATTTGCGCGGGGCCGGCGATCTCAAATGGCTGATGTGGCTCAGCATTGCCGCCGTGTTCGCTCTCGAAATTGGCGCCAACATGGTGGTGGCGTTTTGGCTCGGGTGGGGCCTGTGGGGCTTGTGGCTGGTGCACCTGTCGGATGAGACCATTCGCTTTGCCGCCAATTTCTGGCGCTTCAATCGGGGCAAATGGAAATTTCTGCATCTCTGACCGCCGCGGCAGCAATCCGCGCGGCAGCGCTGCCAACTGATGAGAGTTTGATACCGGGAAGTGTTCGCAATTGTCCATGACTGGCCTTTTTATTTCCTTTGAAGGCATCGATTGCTCCGGCAAAAGCGAGCAGAGCCGGCGGCTGGTTGACCGGCTGCGCCAGGCCGGCTACACCGAAGTCGAATTCGTGCGCGAGCCGGGCGGCGTCGAAATCGCGGAGGCCATCCGCCGCATCCTGCTCGACACCCGCCACCAGGGCCTCCATGCCCGCACCGAGATTCTGCTGTATTCCGCGGCGCGCGCGCAAATCACCGCCGAACGCATTTTGCCGGCGCTGGCAGCCGGCCGCCTGGTGGTGGCAGACCGTTACGTCGATTCCACCACCGTTTATCAGGGCCACGGCCGCGGCCTCGATCTCGACTTCGTCCAGGCGGTGAATCGATTTGCCACGCAGGGCACTCTGCCCCGGGTGACGTTTCTCCTCGACTTGCCGGTGGCGGTGGCGCAGGCCCGCCAGCAGCGCCATGGCCTCATCAAAGACCGCCTGGAAAGCGAGGGCGACGAGTTTCACCGGCGCGTGCGCCAGGCCTATCTGCAACTCGCGGCGCGCGAGCCGCAACGCTTCATCGTCATCAACGGTGAGCAGGAGATCGCTGCCATCAGCGCCGAAGTGGATCAACACTTACGCCAGCGATTTGGATTGCGAGTATAGACTCCTGTCTGTGCCTAATCGCGAATTTTCGGGAGGAGATTCCGGCAGCGGCCGGGCGTTGCCGCAAAGTGGCGCCCCCCTGCGGCAAATTCCGGCCGCGCAACCCTGCAGACAGGCAGATCAACTCAGACAGCGGAGGGCAAAGACGATGTTCGGTTCCGTGATCCTGGAGATTGCGATTGGCCTGATTTTGGTGTATCTTCTGCTCGGCCTGATCTGCACGGCCATCAATGAGCTGGTGGCGCAGGCGCTGCAGTTGCGCGCTCGCACGCTCGCGGACGGCATTCGCAATTTGCTCGCCGATTCGAACTATGAGGGCCTGGCAAAACAGGTTTACAGCCATCATCTCATCAAGGCTTTTTACCGGCGCGGCGAAAAACCTTCCTATCTGCCGTCGCATTCGTTTGCCGCGGCTCTGCTCGACGTCGTCACGCGCGACCACAGCGGCCAGGTGCAGGATCTCAAAACCGCGGTCGAGAAGCTGCCCAACGAAAAGGTGAAGCAGGTGTTGCGCGTGTTTGTCGATCAGTCCGCGGGCAACGCGCTGCAGGTGCAGAAACAGATCGAGCAATGGTTCAATGACGCCGCCGACCGCATGTCGGGCTGGTACAAGCGCCGCATCCAAAAGATCACACTGTTCTTCGCCTGTTTGGTGACGGTCTTGACCAATGCCGATACCGTGATGATCGCCAACAACCTGGCGCAGGATGCGGTGTTGCGCGCTGCCGTGGTGGCGCAGGCCGAGAGCCATCTGCGGCAGTCCGCTGTGGCTGACAGTGCCGGCACCGCCACCGCCATCCGGAATCTGCAGGAGATCAAGAAGATCGGCCTGGTCATCGGCTGGGAACATGACCGCACGCAGGATTGGCAGTGGATCACCAAAGTCATCGGCCTGATCCTGACGGCGCTGGCCGCCTCGCTCGGCGCGCCCTTTTGGTTTGATTTGTTGAATCGGGTGGTGAATCTGCGCGGCACCGGCAAGACGCCGGCGGCGGCCGCGGAAACGCCGAAGCCGGCCGCGACCTGATCGCCGCAGCTTCGTTTGCACCCGGTCGTCGCAACCTTGGTTTGGCCGTGCCGCGTTGGCGGACTACTCCTCCAATCGTGTTCTGCCGTTGTCGTCGTTGTCTCCGCCCTTGCGGGCGGCTGTCTCTATTCGTGGTCTGCCCGCCGGGCAGTTGAATCAGCAAGGAGTCATGCGCATGACGTTCAAGAAGCAAACCGCCGCCCTCGTTGTCGTCCTGGCCGCCGGCCTCACCGTGGTGGGTTGGTTTTTCAATTGGGGCGTGGGCGTGGGCGCCGATTATGTTCACGAAATCCGCAAGAACATCGAAATCTTCGGGCTCGTCTATCAGGAGATTTCGAAGAAATATGTCGAGCCGGTTGATCCGGACAAGTTCATGAAGGCCGGTATCAACGGCATGTTGGAGACGCTCGATCCTTACACCGCTTTGATCGAGGACGAATCCAATTCGCATTTGCAGATCATCACCACCGGCAAATACGGCGGCCTGGGCATGCGCATCGGCGAGCAGCAAGGCTGGCCGACGGTGGTCGAGCAGCCCTTCGAAGATGATCCGGCCGGCAAAGCCGGCATCCGCGAGGGCGACCGCATCATCATGATCGACGGCCAGACCACCAAAGGCCTGACCATCAACGAAGTGGCCAGGCGGCTGCGCGGTGAAATCGGCACGCCGGTGACGCTCAAGATCGAGCGCGAAGGTGAGCAGGAACCGCTGGAATTCCGCCTGATTCGCGCGGAGATCACCATCCTCGACGTCAGTTATTCCGGGCTCATTCGCGACGGTGTCGGCTACATCAAGCTCTCGGGCTTTTCCAAAAACGCCGGCTATGAGATTCGCCAGGCGATTCGCGAGCTGCAGCCCAAGGGCATGAAGAGCCTGATTCTCGATCTGCGCAACAATCCCGGCGGTTTGCTTGATGCCGCGGTTTCCGTCTCCGAGAATTTCATCAAGAAAGGTGACCTCGTCGTTTCCACCAAGGGCCGGATCGAGGAAAGTGTCAAGGAATACCGTTCCGACGTCGAGCCGGTTGCCGGCGACCTGCCGCTGGTGGTGCTGGTGAATGAATTCAGCGCTTCGGCTTCGGAAATCGTCGCGGGCGCGATTCAGGATCTCGATCGCGGCGTGGTCATCGGCCAGCCGACATTTGGCAAGGGTTTGGTGCAGACCGTGGTGCCGATCACGCGCGACGCGGCGCTGAAGATCACCACCGCCAAGTACTACATTCCCAGTGGCCGTTTGATTCAGCGGGTTGACCGCTTGCGCGGCGCGCATGCCTCGCAGGTGGCGCTGGAGGAAGGGGAAGGCGAAGAAGGCACGACCGGCACGGCCGGCATCGCTTCCGAGCTGAATCATGACAGCACGCACGTTTACTACACCCTCAAGAACCGGCGCGAAGTGCGCGGCGGCGGCGGCATCAAGCCCGACCTGCGCGTCGACCTGCCGCCGCTCAACCGCTATCAGTACGAATTGCGCCGCAAGTCGCTGTTCTTCCATTTTGCCCTGACCTACGCCAACCAACACCGCGATCTGCCGCGCAATTTCACCGTGGATGACAATCTGCTGGCGCAATTCCGCGCGTTCATCGCAGAAAAGGGCTTCAGCTACGTTTCAGAAAGTGAAGACCGGCTGGCGGAATTGAAAAAGGTGGCGGCGGAAGAGGGGTACTACAGCACCCTCACTCCCGAAATCAACCGGCTGGAGGCCGCGCTGCAAACGCTGAAAGCGGATGATTTCGACCGCAATCGCGACTACATCGCGCGCGAGCTGGAGAAGGAGATTGCCGCCAAGCTGTTCGGCACCCGGGCAAAAGTCGAAGCCACCTTCGACGATGATCCCTGTCTCGCCGAGGCCATCAAGGTTCTGCAGAACCAGGAGCGCTATCTCGCCATCCTCGGCGCCGCCAGGCAGAAGGGATGAGGCGGGTTGCCTGCGGACTACAACCAACAGTTTCACATATTCCTTTTAGGAGGACCAATCTTATGGCGTTAGCCAAGACCAAACGAAAGGTGCTTTCCAAAGACGGCTCATCGCAACTCGATCGCAAGAAGCTGAAGAAATTGGCAAGCAAGCGTAATGGCCAGGCGCGAGACAAATATGTTTACACCTTCGGCGCAGGCAAGGCTGAAGGGGATGCGAGCATGAAGAATCTGCTGGGCGGCAAGGGCGCCAATCTCGCGGAAATGGCGAGCATCGGTTTACCGGTGCCGGCCGGATTCACCATTACCACCGAAGTCTGTACCGCCTTTTATGAAAACAAGCGGCGTTACCCCAAGGGCCTGGAACAGCAGGTCGAAGCCGCCCTGGCGCAGGTCGAGAAGATCATGGGGGCGCAATTCGGCAGCAAACAAAACCCGCTGCTCGTGTCCGTGCGCTCCGGCGCACGCGTTTCCATGCCGGGCATGATGGACACGGTGCTTAATCTCGGCTTGAACGACGAAACCGTGCAGGGCTTGATTGCCAGGACCGGCAACCAGCGCTTTGCCTATGACTGCTACCGCCGTTTCGTGCAGATGTACGGCGACGTCGTGCTCGGCCTCAAGCCGCAGAACAAGGATGACATCGATCCCTTCGAGGAGATTCTCCATCACAAGAAGGAGACGCTGGGCGTGAAGTTCGACAATGAACTGAGCGCCGAAGCCCTGCGCGAACTGGTGCAGGAATTCAAGACCGCCATCAAAGAGCGCACCGGCCATGATTTTCCCGAGGATCCCATGGCGCAGCTTTGGGGGGCAATCGGGGCGGTGTTCGGCTCGTGGATGAACGAGCGCGCGATTGCCTATCGCAAGCTCTATGAGATTCCGGAAGACTGGGGCACGGCGGTGAACGTGCAGGCGATGGTGTTCGGCAACATGGGCGATGATTGCGGCACGGGCGTGGCCTTCACGCGCGATCCCGCCACCGGCGAAAACGTGTTCTATGGCGAATATCTGATCAACGCCCAGGGCGAGGATGTGGTCGCCGGCATTCGCACGCCGGAGCCGATCGCGCGCCTGGAGCAGGAGATGCCCAGGGTCTTCGAGCAGTTGATGAAGATCCGCCGCACACTCGAGCGCCATTACAAAGAAATGCAGGATATCGAGTTCACCGTGCAAAACGGCAGGCTGTGGATGCTGCAGACCCGCAACGGCAAGCGCACCGCGTTCGCGGCCTTCAAGATTGCCCATGACATGGTGGCGGAAAAGCTGATCAAGAAGGAGGAAGCGCTGGCCCGCCTCGATCCCAATGCCCTGAACCAACTGCTGCGCCCGATCTTTGATCTCAAGGAGAAGCAGGCCGCCATCGACCACGGCAATCTGCTCGCCAAGGGCTTGAACGCCGGTCCCGGCGCGGCCTCCGGCAAGATCGTCTTCAATGCCGAGGATGCAGTGGCATGGAGCAAGCGTGGCGAGCAAGTCATTCTCGTCCGCATCGAAACCTCGCCGGAAGACATCAAGGGCATGGATGCCGCCGAGGGCATTCTCACCGCGCGCGGCGGCATGACCAGCCACGCCGCGCTGGTGGCGCGCCAAATGGGCAAAGTCTGCGTCGCCGGCTGCGAAGTCCTGGAGATCGACTACCGCAACCGCACCATGCAGGTGAAGGGCCGCACGCTGCGCGAGGGCGACTGGCTTTCGATCGACGGTACCACCGGTGAAGTGATCGCCGGCGCGATCAAGACCCGGCACTCCGAGATCCTGCAGGTCCTGATCGAAAAAACCATGCAGCCGGAAGCCTCCGAAACCTATCGCATTTATGCCGACATCATGGCCTGGGCAGACAAGTATCGCAAGCTCAACATCCGCACCAACGCGGATCAACCGGATCAAGCGGCAAACGCCGTCGCGTTCGGCGCGGAGGGCATCGGCCTGTGCCGCACCGAACACATGTTCTTCGGCGGCGATCGCATCGATGCGGTGCGCGAGATGATTCTCGCCGACGATGAAGCCGGCCGCCGCACCGCGCTTGCCAAACTGCTGCCTTTCCAGCGCCAGGATTTCATCGGCATTTTCGAGGTGATGGACGGCCTGCCGGTGACGATTCGCACGCTGGATCCGCCTTTGCACGAGTTCCTGCCGCACAGTGAACGCGAGCAAACCGACCTGGCCGCCAAACTCGGCGTGAGCGCGGAAAAGATCAAAGCCAAGGTGGAGGCGTTGCACGAGTTCAATCCCATGCTCGGCCATCGCGGCTGCCGTTTGGGCGTGGTCTATCCCGAGATCACCGAGATGCAGGCGCGCGCCATCTTCGAAGCGGCGTGCCTCGTGGCGAAGCAGGGCAAGCGCGTCCTGCCGGAAATCATGATTCCGCTGGTCGGACATCTCAATGAGCTTAAGGCGCAGGCGAAGATCGTGCGCGCCACCGCGGCCCAAGTGTTTGCGGAGCAGGGCATCAAGGTCGATTACCTCGTCGGGACGATGATCGAATTGCCGCGCGCGGCGGTGGTGGCGGATCAGATCGCACAGGAAGCCGAGTTCTTCAGCTACGGCACCAACGATCTCACCCAAACCACTTTCGGTCTGTCGCGCGACGATGCCGGAAGATTTCTGCCGTATTATGTCGAGCATGAAATCCTGCCGGCCGATCCGTTTGAGACCATCGATGTCGAAGGCGTGGGCGAACTGATGAAATGGGGCGTGCAGCGCGGCCGCAGCACACGGCCGAAGCTCAAAGTCGGCATCTGCGGCGAGCACGGCGGCGACCCGGCCACCGTGAAATTCTGCCACCAGATCGGCCTGAACTACGTGAGCTGTTCGCCCTTCCGCGTGCCAATTGCCCGCCTGGCGGCGGCGCAGGCCGCCCTCGCGGAAGCCGACAAGGACTGATCGCGCGACCAGATCGTGCGGCATCAAAAAAGAATCGCCCGCAGCCAGGTGTGGTTGCGGGCGATTGCTTTTGGGGGGAGGCCAGCGTGCTTACGCCTCACGGCCGGTCACAACGGCACGGCCCTCAAAAGTCATACGACATGCGGAGGTACATGTACCGGCCGTTGAAGCCGAAGGGGGACAGCCCGCTGTAAACCAGAATGCCGTTGAAATTGTTCGCCGGAATCTGCTCTTCGGGGTAAACGTCAAAGACGTTGTTGGCGCCGACCGCCACGGTCAACCGGTGCAGCAATCGATACGAAGCGTCCACGTCGGTGATCCATTTGGCATCAAAGGTCTGGTCGTTGGCAGGGTTGCTGGTACGATTGACCACTCTGCCAAAGCGAATGGTGCGGGCCATCAGGCCGAGGTCCCGCCAACTGTAGTTGGCGGTCAGATTGACATTGCTGTTGGGTTGCCCCTCGGAAATGCGGCCGCGCTCGACCCGGCCAAACAGGGTTTCCTCGAATCCGGCCAGTTGCGGCGGGGTTTGCTTGACCCGGATGACCTTGGTATCTGTGTTGTTGTAGCCTGCGGTCAGCCGGACGATGCTGTTCGTGCCCACGTGAAAGGCATAGCGCGCAATGACATCCACGCCTTCGGTGCGGGTGTCGATGGCATTGGTGAAGAACCGCCCGCCGCTGGCGCCAAACGGCCGCAGCAGATCGGCAATCCTGCCGCCGGTGAAATTCTCCGAAAACACGATGCGATCATCGATCTTGATGCGGTAGTAGTCCATGGTCAGGGAGAAATTGGCGAAGGGATCGGTCGTGATCCCGGCGCTGAGGTTGACCGATTTCTCCGCCTTCAGGGGCTCAGCGCCCAAAGCTTTTGCCTGCGGGCTGTTGACCGGGAAGGTCTTCACCTCAAACGGAACGCCGTTGATGAAGTTGGTGGCCGTGGAGGAGAAGTAGGATTGTGCCAGGGAGGGCGCGCGGAAGCCGGTGCTGGCCGCCCCCCGCACGGCGAAATGCTTGATGACTTCCCACCGCATCGCCACCTTGCCGTCAAGTGTTGAGCCAAAATCACTGTAATTCTCATAACGCCCTGCCAGGCTCAGCAGCACGGCATCGCTGAGATTGTTCTCCAGATCGAGATAAAGCGCGGCATTGTTGCGCCACTGGTCGGTGGCATCCGTCGGCCGAAAACCGGGGAAGACCTGCGCCCCCACGGCCGCCAGCCTGCCGGCATTGGGGCCGTCCAGAATGGGCACCTTGCCGTCAATGTAGGAGGCTTCGTCGCCGGCCTCGATTTGATAATTCTCCAGCCGGAACTCCACGCCCAGGGCCACATTCACCGGCGCGTGCAGCCCCAGGTCGAGGGATTTGGAGAAATCCAGGCCGGAGGTAATCTGGTTGAACTTCAACGTGCCCGCATAAAACTCGGTTGGGCTGTCCGTTCCCAGCGAGACGTTGTTGCTGTTCTTCACGTCAAAGCGGAAGGAGTTGCCGCCGTAAACTGAGCTAAGGTCCCAAACCCAGCCCTTGACCGACCCTCGCAAGCCGGCCGCCAGCGAGGCGTCAAGGATGGTCGAGTGAATTTCAGGCAGGAAGCCGTTCGGATGCAGGGCACGCACGGTGCGATCGTCATTGGGGCGTCGAAAGAAACCGGTGGCCTCACCCACACGCCGGGAAAAACCGCCAAACGTGTAAAGCGTGGCCTTGCTGGAGAGAGGTTTGGAGCCGTTCATGAACAGCAGCAGATCGCGTGTTTCGGCATCCCCCTGGCGATGATTGCGACGGTTGATCGTGGCTTCGCGCGGGTCCGGCGTTCCCTGGGCGGTGGTGAAATACTGCTGGCGGGGATCCAGCCGTGACCGATTGGTTGCGCCGCGGTCGCGCCATTCCCCGCTGAAATGCAGAAAGCCGTTGTCACCCAACGATACGCCATAGTTCCCCTCCCCCTGCAATACCTCGCCGTCCCCCTCGGCGGTTTGCCCGCCAGTGGTTGCGACCTTGGCCTGCGTGTCAGACTTGAGAATCAGGTTGATCACGCCGGCAATGGCGTCCGAACCATACTGCGCCGCCGCGCCGTCCCGCAAAACTTCGATGCGCTCGATGGCAGATGCCGGGATGGCATTGAGATCGACACTGGTGGAGCCGCGGCCGATGGTGCCGTTGACATGAACCAATGCCGTGCTGTGACGGCGCTTGCCATTGACCAAAACCAGCACCTGGTCCGGCCCCAAGCCCCGCAGGGTGGCCGGCCGCAAATGATCCGTCCCGTCGGCGATCGAGGGCCGGGGAAAGTTCAACGATGGCACCGCCATTTGAATGAGCTGGCTGGTCTCCGTCAGCCCGGTTTGCCGAATTTCCGTCACCGGCAAAACATCGATTGGCACCGCCGATTCCACCACCGTGCGGTCAGCACGCCGGGTTCCGGTCACGATCACTTCGCCCAATCCGATGAGGTTCTCCGACAGCGCAAAGTCTTTTGTCACCTCCTGGCCCGCTGTCACGGTGACTTTTTCGCGCACCCGATCATAGCCAATGAAGCTGACCTGCAACTCGTACGTCCCGGCAGCCAGCCGCAGCCGGTAGGTTCCATCTGCCCGGGTGGTGGTGCCTGTTTGAGTGCCGAGCACGATCAGGTTGACCCCCGGCAACCCCGTCCGGGTTTTGGCATCCACGATCGTGCCGCTGATCGTCCCAAACGACTGGGCCGCTGCGCCGGAAGGCAACAGCCCGGCGGCGAGCAACAACACCGCTGCAAAACGCCGGCACACGGATAGCGAAAACCGCATCATACGTGTTCCTCCTCTCTTGGAATGATGATGGGAAAGTGAAGTGAATGGTACGGCATCAGTCTCCGTTGACCGAACAGCCCAAGCTCGCTGTGAGCAGAGGAGAACGGCGGTTGGCTCCCGCCGAACTTCACCCCCTGCTGCTCAACACTCAAACGTGTGCGCAACACCATGGAACGTGACGCTCAGAGGTGATCGATTACCGCCGTCAATCCGTGCATTCATTTCAAGCAAGGACACCCACACACTCGCTTATCGACAAAGGCCAGAAAGGCAGACAGCACACGACGCCACGCGTTCTCAGTCACTATCTATGGAGAGGAAGGGAGGAATTCGGCGTAAAGAAAACACTTGTTCAGACAAAAGTCAACTGTTCATCTCGAAAAGCAGGGCGGTCTCCGCGGTGTCCCCCGCTGGCGGTCATGAGTCGCCGCCCATTGTTTCTGCCGCGTGGGGGAGCCCGCCGTTCTGGCAAGCTTTGGCGGCATGGTCTTTCTCCGAATATTCACCATGCCGGCAATGCCAAGCGGCAGGTCCGCCGGTGCCATTGCGACACTAACGGTATTCATAAACGCCGCGGCCGACTTTTCTTCCCAGGCGGCCGGCTTTCACATATTTCACCAGCAACGGGCAGGGCCGGAATTTTTCGCCCAGGGTTTGATGCAGAAAGGTGAGAATGTTCAGGCGCACGTCGAGACCCACCAAATCAACCAGCTCGAACGGCCCCATGGGATGATTGAGTCCGAGTTTCAAGGCCTTGTCGATCTCGCGTGCGCTGGCCACGCCCTCCTGCAGCATGTAGAAGGCTTCGTTGCCGATCAGGGCGTTGATGCGCGTGGTGATGAAGCCGGGCGATTCGTTGATGATCACCGTCTCCTTGCCCATGCGGTGCGCGACCTCCTGCGTCAGGCTCACGCTGGCCTCGGAGGTTTCCAGGCCGCGAATGATCTCCACCAATTTCATCACCGGTACGGGATTGAAGAAGTGCATGCCGATCACCTGGCCGGGGCGCTGCGTCGCGCCGGCCAGCTCGGTGATGGAGAGCGAGGAGGTGTTGCTTGCCAGCACTGCCGGCGCCGGCGCCAGCTTGTCCAGCCGGGCGAACAAATCGAGCTTCAGATCGATTCGTTCGGGAATGGCTTCGATGATGAACTCGGCGTCCTGCGCGGCGGCAGCGAGATCGATGGTGGTCTGCAGGCGGGCAAAAGCCTTGGTCGCCGCCTCCTCGGCAATGATCTTTTTATCGACCGCCTTGCGAAGGTCCGCCAGCAGGGCGGCGCCCGCCTGAGTGAGAATCTTGTCGGTCACGTCATACAGTTTGGTGGCGAAACCGGCGAGACACGAGGCATAGGCAATGCCGCGGCCCATGGTGCCGGCACCGATCACCGCCAGTCGGTGGATGGTCGGGGGCATCAGTGGAATCTCCTGAAAGTGTGTTCAACGCACAGCAGGTGTGTCACAATTGTATGGCAGCGGGAGAGTGGTCAACGCGGCGGGCGGAATTCCTGTGTCTCCGCGCAGCGAATTACTTGCTCCTCGGTGACGATCAAGTCGACGCGTTGATCATACGCTGCCACTGGAATGCTCGCTACAATTTGGCTGTGGAACGCCAGCGCAATCTTGAGGCCGGGCGCCTCTGCCAGAAACCGGTCATAATAGCCCTGGCCATAGCCCAGGCGGTTGCCGCGCCGGTCAAATCCCAAGCCGGGCACGAGGATCACTTCAAAGATGGCGTTTGCCGGTGCCGGCACTGCGCCGTGCTCCGGCGAGGGTTCGAGAATGCCGAGCACGCCCGGCTGCAGCGCCGCGAAATGCGGAACGAAAAAGTGCGCCAGCCGTCTTTCCGGCTTGATCACTTTCGGCACGGCGACCGGCGCGCCGGCTGCGAGCCGCATGCGGATCACATCGTGTGTTTCGACTTCATCACCAAAGGAAACGTAAGTGTGCACCACGCCAGCCTGCTGAAACGCCGGCAGCGCCCTCACTTGCTGCAGGATTGCCGCGCTGGCGTGTGCTCTTTCCTGCTCGGGAAGCCGTGCGCGTTGCCGGCGCAGACGCTCCCGCAGGCTGGTTTTGCGGGCAACCAGGGCCGCGTGTTCCTCCCGGTCGCCGAAGCTGTCGAGGTTTTTCACGCCGGCCGCTCCCCCAGTTTCGCGAGCATCCCCTTGGCAAAGTTGCGGTCAAGAACGGCAAACATGCCGACTTCGGCCCGGCCCCAGTATTTTCCCCATTCCGCTTTGGTGCCGAGCGTCACTTGTGGAATGTCCGCAGCGTGATGCAGGACGCGCGTCCTGGCGGCAACGGCGTCTTCGGCGAAGACCACCAGCGCGGCGTTGTGCGTGTTGATCTCGCGCCGGACGGCATCAAAACCAATCACGATCTTGCCCGCGCGCTGCGCCAGGCCGAGCAGCGGCAATATATCATCCGGAAGCATTTTCACCTGACAAAAGAGAGAAAAACGAACTGGCCTGCCGTCGCGACGGTTGATATGCGTCGTTCATTTGAAATGCCAGCGCGGGACCAGAAATGCAACCGCGGCGACGCCCAAAAAGCGAAGAAAGGGTTTGCTTGCTGCCTTCTGCGATCTCAGCCTCTCCGCGGTTGAAGGGTCCGCCTTCTGCGCCGGGCACCCACTGCTGCGCCCGGCCCCGCGCCCGCCATCTATTTGGCCTTGCCCTGATTGGCCACGGCTTGCATGGCCTGTTTCACGGTTTCCTCATCACCGAGATAGTAACTCTTGATCGGCTTGAGTTCACGATCCAGCTCATACACCAGCGGCACGCCGGTGGGAATGTTCAGGCCAACGATGTCGGCCTCGGACACGTTGTCAAGATATTTCACCAGCGCGCGCAGGCTGTTGCCGTGCGCCGCAATGATCACGCGCTGGCCTGCGCGAATCGCGGGCGCGATCTGCTCATGCCAGTCAGGCAGAAAACGCGCCACCGTGTCCTTCAAACACTCCGTCAGCGGGATTTCATGCTCGGCCAGATTGCGGTAGCGCGCATCATGGCCGGGATAGCGGGGATCAGATTTTTCCAGGGCCGGTGGTCGCACGTCATAGCTGCGGCGCCAGACTTTCACCTGTTGCTCGCCGAACTTTGCCGCCATCTCCGCCTTGTTCAAGCCTTGCAGCGCGCCGTAATGTCGTTCGTTCAACCGCCAGGAGCGGTGCACCGGAATCCACATGAGATCCATTTCATCCATCACGATCCACAACGTGCGGATGGCGCGTTTGAGCACCGAGGTATAGGCCACGTCGAAAACATAGCCGTTCTCTTTCAACACCTTGCCGGCAGTGTGCGCTTCGGCAATGCCCTTTTCGGACAAATCCACATCGGTCCAGCCGGTGAAGCGGTTTTCCTTGTTCCACACACTTTCGCCGTGACGCAAGAGCACAAGTTTGGTCATGAGACAAACTCCTTTGGGGTTCGTGAAAAATCAGGCGATCCTGAAAGTTGACATTTCTGGTGCAGCACTGCTGGCACGACCCTCAGACGTCCAGGGAGACAACGACGCTTCATGCCAGCGCAGCGCGAAATAAGGCGATCGGCCACTAGCCTGTTGAAGCCGCTGTGTCTGCGGCGAGGCGGCGATGCCGGTCGATCCAATACGTCCAGGGAAGGATGAGCCATTGCGTTAATCCAAAGAGGGCGAGGGCATTCGCGTCTGGAGGCGGAGACTCGCGTCCCATCACGTTGCCGGCATAACCCAAAACGCAAAAGATCACCAATCCCCAGAAGGCATAGCTGCCGGTGCGGTCACGCGGCCGGGTGGTGCGCGCATACAAGGCCACCGCCGCGGCAAACAAGGCGCCTTCCACCAGCACGGTCGCGGCCACTGACTGCCACAGTCCCAATCCCCAAAATGTTTGCGTGCCCGGCGCCAGTGGCAAATCCGGCCGGTGGGTGATCAGATCGAGAACCCAATGGCTGAGCACGCCCAGACCGAGCACCCACGCACCCACGGCGTAGCGGCGCAGCGCATAGTACACCAACCCAAACGCGGCCGACCATCCCGCCACCGTGAGCAGGCTGTGCGAGATGGGATAATCATAAAAATCGAGCGGGGTGAACGCGGTATTGCCGGGCGCGATGCGCACGTGTTCCAGGCCGAGCAGAAGAAAGATGGGCCAGAGCAAGTCCAGAAATTGTGTCGCCAGGAACAGCGTGCCCAGCGAGACTTTGGGCGCGGCTTTCTTGGCTGCGAAGGCAACGGCATAGTGACCGATGAACATGGCGGGCATCCGATCTTGTGAACCGAGTTGTTCTGCCGGGTGGCAATTGCGTGCGCCCCTCGGCTGTCCGCTGAAAGGCGGCGTTGCGCTGCTGTGCCGGATCGCTTCTTGCGGCTGCCACCGCGACCGGCATAAGCTAGAAGATTTTTGCACAAATGCCAGCCTCTCCTGCCTGCCCGGCCGCAACAAAAAACCCTCTGCAAAGCCGTCGGACTTCGCAAAGGGTTGGGTTTTCTCACTGAGGTGAGACGATGCCGGCGCGCTGGCTCAGAAATTCACGCCCAGAGAAAAGCGCTGCACGTTTTCCAGCAGGCCAAAGTCGGCGTAGGCATAATCGATTTTCAACATCGTGCTGCTGCCCCACAGGCGATAGTGCAAACCGCCGCCCAGCGTGAGCCCCTCTTCGCTTTCCGCGCGGAACAGCGTGGAATAGCCGCCGCGCAGGAAAAGCATCTCGTTGAGCACCACCTCCGCACCGGTGTTGATGCTCTCGGCATTGTCGTTGGGATGAAGCGCGTCCAGGCCGACGGTCACCCGCACGTTGTCGTTTTGGTAGATCTCGGTCGCCAGCCCCACACGAAAGCTCAGCGGCAGTGGAAACTTTTCGGTTTCGTACAGGGCGTTGACGAATTCGACATTGCCCTCATTGGTCGGATCCGGATCGTTGCTGAAGCGGATGTCGCGGCCATCGAGGCGAAGATCGCTGCCGAAATTGCTGATGCACGCGCCCAAGCGGATGTTGCGGAAGGGCGTGGTGAACAGGGCGCCGATGTCGAGTGCCACCGCATTCGCGCTCATGTGCCAGAGATTCTGCCGGATGAACTTCGTGGTGCCACCAATGGCAAAACGGTCGGTCAACCGGCGCGCGTAGGTCAGGCCCAGGGCCAAGTCATTGGCATCGAACAATTCGCCGGTGCCCTCCGGCCGGTCGACGGTACGGACAAAATCATCCGGCGCGCTCAGGCTTGTCACGCTCAAGCCCAGCGTGCCCAGCCCCCGCACCTCGAAAGCCACGGCGGCATAGTTGAAATTCATGTCTGCCAGCCATTCGTTGTGTACGAACATCGTTCCCAAGCCCTGATAGTGTCCCAACCCCGCCGGGTTCCAGTACATCGCGCTCAAGTCACCGGCCATGGCCGCGAACGCGCCTCCCATGGCCGTGCCGCGCGCATCCACGCCGATCTTCAGAAACTGCGCGACCGTGGTGCCGGTCTTGGTGATGGTTTGCGTGTTGTCCACTTGCGCTTGCACGGCCGTTGCCATCACCAGGACCAGGGTTAGACTGCTGAACCGTCTTCTCATTTTTTTCTCTCCAGAAAGTTCTGCGGCCGGTCAAGCCGGCGAATGGGAAAGCGCCTGCCGGCCAGCCTCACGCCGCCCGCCGTTGTGCTCACTTGATCACTGCGAAGCGCCCGATCTTCTGCCCGAGCGGGCCGGCATCAACATGATAGAGGTAAATGCCATAGGCCAGCGGGAAATTGTCGCGCGTGGTCAAGTTCCAGAACGCCTGCCCGTCGTCCGCGGTGGTGTGATGCTCGATGACGTCCACCAGCTCGCCGGTCACGGTGAAAATCCGGATGGTGCAATCCTTTGGCAGGAGATCGAAATAGAGCCGGCGCTCGCCGCGGTCGCGTGGATTCTGCCGGTCGAGCGGCTCGATGACGTTGGTGACGACGTAGGGATTGGGCACGACGCGAATGCGGTCGAGTGAATTCGCCGCCAGGGTTTCATCCACGCGCGCGGCTTTGGTTTTGAAGCTGTAAGTGTCTTCCGCGGTGAAGGGCCGGCTGGTGGCGATGAAATAGACATCACCGGCAGCCGGCGCCACCGGATTGGTGGGCGGCGGCACGAAGGTGAACTCCCAGGTCTGCACCAGTCCCTGCTCGCCGAGCAGGATAACGGCGCGTTCATCGGGCGTCCACAAGCTGTCGTTTTTCACCGTCTCGAGATAGACCATGCGCTGTTTTTTGGGAATCCGGCCTTTGGTCACGTCCCATACTTCGGCTTTGGATTTAATGTAACCGAATCCCGGCCGCGCGCTGCTGTCAACAATAGAATTGAAGAAGCGGACTTCATAGTCACCGGGATACTTGTTGCGCTCGATGCCATTGAACGGCTTCACGCTGCCCAGGTAATTCGATTTGCTGGCGGGCGTCCACTTGGTGCGCGCCACGTCCAAATCGAGCGGTACGTCCTGCACGAACAGCCGCATGCCGTCGAAGAAGGGATTGGCCTCTTCCGAATTGAGCAACTGGCTGTCCTTGACGGCAAAATAGCGAAACACTGCGCGCAGTGCCTGGCCTTCGCTGATGGCGCCGCCCGGCAGCACCCGCACAAACCCGGCCTCCGGCTGCAGCTCATAATCCGCGCCGCGCGTGAACAAGCGCTGGCCATCGCCGCTGGTGAGCACGAAGGTGGTATCA
The DNA here is from genome assembly GCA_037445455.1 of bacterium. Classification (GTDB taxonomy): domain Bacteria; phylum Zhuqueibacterota; class Zhuqueibacteria; order Zhuqueibacterales; family Zhuqueibacteraceae; genus Coneutiohabitans. Next base: position 28,134 of record JBBIKM010000001.1, read on the forward strand.
TTGACATTGAGATGGGGCATGCGCACGAATTGATCCACCCGCGCGTTGAACGTGTGACTCACCGGCTTCATGTCTTCCACGGTGTAGCGGACGGGATTGACCGCGAAGCGCACCTGAAATTCATTGCCCTCCTCCACCGCCCGTGGATTGACGATTTCGACCTTGAGGTCGCCGGTGGCCACGCCGCTGTGGTGCGTGAGACGATTGGCTTCGCCGTTGTCCTCCAGCGCGCTGCGCACATAACCCGCGCTCGGGGCGCGCGGCACCACCCGCACGGTGTTGACATCCAGAATCAGCTCATTGGTCTCAGGATTCAGCGTGATGTTCTTCGAGCATTCCGTGGGCGCGATCTTTTGTGCGACATCGCCATGATCGTAGGAGACGACGGCATAATAGTAGGTTTGGCCGTTGATCACATTGTTGGAGTCTACGAAGGCATGGCGCAGGCCGGTATTGCTGCCGAGATTGTAGGCCACGCCGCGCCCCGGGAAGGGAACCTGGCTCAAGCCACTGAATTCGTTGACCAGGTCAAACCTGGCGGGCGCACCGGCCGAGGTCTTCAACGGCTCAAACAGAAAGCGCGTGCCGTTGGCGTCGGTGATCACTTGCTGGTCGAGGAAATTCGGATCGGTGCTGCGATAGATGACATAGCCCTCGAAGTCGAACGTCTCGCTGACCGGATCGAACGATGATTCGGCCAGATTGTCCCAATACAAAGTGACTTTGCGGTCGCCCGGCACCGCCGTCACCGTCGGTTTTTCCGGCGGCTTGGCAAATTGATAGTTGATTTCATAGATCTGTTGCGCGGTGACGGCATTCAACAGCAAGTCTTCCAGGTCCTGGCCGACGAGCAGGGCAATGGAAAACCGGCGAATCGCCCGGGCCGGCAATTCGATCGGGCCGGAGCCATAGAGAAACACATAGTCGCCCGCCTGCGTGGCATTGGCGGAGTCAAATTTGCCCGGCGTCATGTAGTTGTCAAAAATGTATTCGTCCGCCGAGATGACGTTCTGCCCGCCGAAGGGCGGCGCCGCAAAGCTGGTCAAGCCGATTTGGTCGGATTCATCCAAATCGGTGAATTCGAAATTCGGCTCGCCCGGCTCGCGAATGTCGAAAGGATCGCCGGCAGTGGGCATGCCGTCGCCTTCGCCGCGATCGCCGGTATTGGGCACGCCGTCCACCCCGATGTCATGCTTGTCCGCCACCCAATCGCCGTCGTTGTCGATGCCGTCGGTCTGGCTTTCATCGATCATTCCGTCGCCGTCATTGTCGATGCCGTCCAGCGGGTTGCCGGGGCTTTCCAGGAATTTGTAGCCGAAATAGCCCGGCGTGCGGCCGGCCACGTCGCTCTTGCCGTCCTCATCCCAGGAATAAACCATGTTGATGGAGCGCTCGAAAAAGGAGAGATCATCGCCATAGTTCTGCGGCCCGCCGATGTGGGGGTCGCCCCACATGCCGAAATAGACATCGTGCAAGTCCTTGTCGCTCTTGTTGGTGATCTTGTAAATCAGAAAGATGATGTCCTCGGCGAGCGGATTCGACCATTGATAGTAGCGAAATTCCACTTCCAGACCGAGACCGCGCCGGGTCGAGTCATTCACAAAAGGGTAGTATTGGAATTCCTTGTTGCGCCGGTCATCACACACGAAGAACGATTCCATATCGGCGTTGCTCGCCCCCTGCCGCAGCGCGCCCGGCCAGACATATCTTTTCAAATTCGGGTTGTACCAGCCGTCCGGCCAACTGTCGGGCTTGCCGTCGCCGTTGCGGTCCAGATCATTCACCGTCGGAATGCGATTGCTTTGGGGATTGGCGTACGGCACGCGGCCGTCATCGCTGGTGGCGAGCGGCTCCCAGCCCCAGAATTCCTTGCCGTCGGGCGAGACTTCACCGCCATTGGAGATCAGGCCGTCGCTGATGCAAATGGCCACCCAGGTGGTGTCGCCATTGGGTTTGATCACCGGATTGCCGGCGGCATCGCGCTTGATGCGGGCATCGCGATGGCTGCGCGGCGGCACTTCGATCTCCGCGGCGATGAAAGGCGCGAATTCATAGCCGTAGCCCAAACCCTCCCACACGATATCGGTGGTGCGATTGCCCGGGCTGGAGATCGAGCCGTAGTTCCAGATTTCCGTGGTGATTTTGTTGCCGTTGATGATCGCGCGCTGGCGCGGCGCCAGGTTGTCATTGGCGGCCGCGGCTTTGCGCAGCATCTTTTCACGCACCTTTTCACGCCAACGATAGTAATCCTGGTGATCGGCCGGGCTCCAGTTCTTTTGCGGGCCGTTGAGATACCATTGCAACGAACCGCGTCGCGGCTGTTCCTGCGCATGCGCGACCGTGGCAACCAGGAACAGCAGCAGCAGCAAACCATTTTTCATTCTGAAATTCATGAATCCCTCACGGTTGGTCACAAGCTTGATTGCATCCCGCTCAAAATTCCACCGCCACGCCCACTTGGGCAGAACGCGGCGCGCTGTAGTAATTCGGCCGGACTTGATACTCCGACCAGGTGTGCACCCCCGGCTCGCCGTAATGCTGGGTGAACGCCTGGGTTTCTTCCAGGGAACGGTTGACGAAGGTGTAGCCGGCGCGGCCGGTGTCGTCGAACACGAAGCGTTCGTTGCGGGCATCGAACACATTGAAGACCTTGGCAAACAGCACGAAATCGAAGTGGCGCAGCCGCACGTTCTTGAACACGCGCAGATCGAGATTCTTTTGCCAGGGTTTGTTGCCGCTGTTGGCGGTCGGCACGTAGTTGGCAAAGGGAATGTTGGGCGTGTGCGGCCAGCCGCTGCCGAGCTTGCCAATGAAGCTGATGCCCCAGTTGCCGGGCTCGCTGAGCGTCACCGTGGTATTGAGCAGGTGGCGCTGATCCCATGCCAGCGGCACCACCTGCTTTTCCTCCTCCAGCCCGGAAAGCGCGCTGAAGAAGAAAGCGCCGCTGCTCACGTCGTTGCCCTCGGCCTTTTGGAAGGTGTAATCGATCCAGGCGGAAAGCTTGGTGTTGGGATCATGCCGCTTGGTGAGGCTCAGGGTGAATCCCTTCACCTGGCCGTAGTCCTTGTTCAAATAAATGTTGTAGCTGCGCGGACCGAACTGGCGAGATTGATAGTTGATCGTTTGCAGCGCGAGCAGGTCGCGAATGTCCTTGGAGAACAGGCTCATCTCCAGCGCCAGTGCCTCGCCGAGCTGCTGCTGCAGGCCGAATTCATAGTTCACCGTCTTTTCCGGCTTGAGATTGGCGTAGCCGAAGTCGGTGAAGCCGCGCGCGCCGAACACATTGCTGCCGTAGATGCGGCGCAACTCCGGCATCTGATAGAAGTGGCCATAGGAAAAATGCAAGATGCCGCGATCGGTGATGGGGAAGGCCACGCCCAGCCGCGGGGAGACCCGCTGTTTGGCCTCCGCCGTGGTGCGGGCGCCTTCGGGGTCGAGCAGGTCGATGATGTAGTCGCTGTTGGGATCGAAATAATCATAGCGCACCCCGGCGTTGATGATCATGTCGTTGTATTCGATCTTGTCCTGCAAGTAGGCGGAGAAAAAGGTCGCCGTTTCATCATAAAACGTATGGCTGGGGGTCTCATTTTCCGGAACCACCGTGGGGCGGCGATAGAAGTCGTTGTCATACAGAATCGTGATATTGCGCTCGCGCAACTCATCGCGCCGCAGGCTGATCCCGGTTTTGATTTCGTGGCGCGTGGTGAGCTGGCTGGTGTAGTCGAGTTTGCCGCCCAGCGTTTTGGACTCGCGGTAGACGTGATCCATCTGCGTGCCGCCAAAGGCGAAAGTGGCGGTGGAAGGTGAGCCCTCGATGCGGGTGGTGGGCACGTAGCGCGGGTCGGTGGGATCCTCGAACACGAATTGCTTGAAATCCGTGGTGGCGTAGAAGAGATTGGCCTCGTAAAAGCTGCGCGTGAAGGCGTGATTGAGCTTGAGCGAATAGTTGTAGTTGTCGTCGCGATAGTTGTAAATGCCGTCGGGATTGTAGCGATAACTGTGCACGTAGTTCTTCCAGCGCGTGCGATCATAGAGAAGCTGTGAGGAGAGTTTGAGCCGCGCGCCCAGGCGGTAGGTCAGTTTGCCGAGGAAATTGAAGTCACGGCTGGGATTCATGGGCACGAACGCGCCGTCGCCGCCGCGCTCGATGTACCAATTGTTGTCGTTCTTGAAATTGGCGGAATCGCCCGGCAGGTGCTCGCGGATGCCGTAGAGATGGCCCTCATCGTCATCGTAGCGGGCGCTCATGTTGAAGGTGAACTTGTCGCCGAAAAAGGGCACCGGCCCGTTGAGGCTGCCGTCAAACACATAGTTGGCAAGCGGGTCAATATCGTCAATGTTGAAAAAGATGTCCTTCGCGTTGGAGACGTAGTCGCCGGTGTAAGCGGAGAGATTGCCGTGATAATCGGCACCGCCTTCCTTCACTTGAATGTTGACGATGCCGCTCATGGCGTTGCCGTATTCCGCATTGAAGGCGCCGCTGATCACGCGCAACTCTTCGATTGCCTGGTTGGAGACGCCGTTGGTGAGCGAGTTGGTGAAGAAGGGATTGACCACCGGCACGCCGTCGATGTAGTAGCCGATTTCATTCGAACGGCCGCCGCGAATGTGCAGGGTGCCGTCGGCGCCGGTGTTGACGCCCGCCTGGGTGGTGAGCACGCCCACGAAGGTCTCCACCGGCAGTGCCTTGATCTCGTCCGCGGTGGCCACCTGTTGCGAGGCCGTCAGGTCCTTTTGCACCAGCGGCCGTTCCGCCACCACCACCACTTCCTCCCCTTCAATGACTTCCGGTAAGAGCGCGAAATCCTCCCGGGTGGTTTGATCGACGCTGACGCGCACGTTTTCCAGGCGGATTTTGCCGTAGCCGATGAAGGAGACGCGCAGGGTGTATTTGCCCGAGGGCACGTTGAGGATGACGTAGTTGCCCTCCGGGTCCGTGGCCGCCCCGAGAGTGGAACCTTCAATCATGATGGTGACACCCGGCAGCGGTTCGCCGGTTTGCTTGTCCACCACCCGGCCGGCGATCTTGCCGCCGGTGGCAAAGGCGTTGAAGGAGAAACAGAACAACCCGCACAGCAGCCACAGCCAGCTCATGCGTTTGTTGCCTGTGATCATGTTGCAACCCTCCGGAAGAGTGTCAATATTCGTGATGGAAGTGGACCATATATTTGCCGCGACACAAGTTTGCCATTCCGTAGAAACCTTGTGAATAACTCCGTCCCGCACCGAATTCCTCAAACGATTCCTGCTGAGTGCCAGGGTTGAAAGGGCGCGGCCGGTCATTCAACCAGCAGAAAACTCCATCTTGGATTTTGAGTTTTGATCAGGACTTCCTTCTTTTCCCGGCTCATATCTTTGATTTCTTTTTCCCGTGCGCTGGCCTGCCGCACATCGCCATCGGTTTCATAGCAAATGAGTTTGTGGCAATGGTACCGCCCCGCAAAGCTGCCGGGTTTGCCGCGATTTTCGCGGTGTTGCTGTAATCACAGCTTCAGATTATTCGTGACGCCGGTGTAAAGCATCGTTTTTGCCGGGATTGATGATGAGGTAAACATAGTTATTCCCTCGGATCATTCTATCCCCCTTGCACATTACCCGCGACGTTTGATGGATTGTTTTGGAAGTGCAGCCTAGATGGACACGCTCTGTTATTTCATCTGTCATGCCGTAGGAAGCTTGTGAATAACCCGGCGCCGCGCCGCATTCTTCACAGGATTTCTGCTGAATGACAGCGCTGGAGAGACACAACTGCTGGTGCAGCACGCACCCGATACAAGCAAAGCCTGACCCGGGTGGGAGGCCCCAGGTCAGGCTTTGCATCATTGGTCACTTCAACAAGGTCATGCGGTTCGTCTTCTTGAAATTGCCGAATTCCAGCGAGTAGAGGTACACGCCGCTGGCAGCTCTTTGCCCTTGGGCGTTTTTCCCGTCCCACGTTACCTCATGACGCCCTGCTTGCTGAAACTGATCATCCACCAGCGTCCGAACCACGCGGCCCATCATGTCGTAAATGCGCAATGAAACGCGTTTGTTGAGGGGGAGAGTGTATCGAATCGCTGTGGTTGGATTGAACGGGTTGGGATAATTTTGCTCCAATACGTAGTCCTCCGGTGTGATCAAGGTAATCGGTCGATTCTCAACATCCAGACCTCCGCCAACATATTCGAGGCGTTGAAATGACCAGCTTTTGCTGTTGACGATTTTGGTGACTACAGTGTCGTACTTGCTCCTCGCGGGATTCCAAGTCAAGTTGGTCGTCGTCACACTGTCTTGGTTACCTTGAAAACTTACGATGAGCTCATAATTACCGTCATCATCAAAATCGATTGGGTTGCCACGAAAATTCGCCTGAACCTTCGAGGCAAACGCCGCCGTGTTCAACGACGTTGTCGTAATAACCCCCAACGAATCTTTCACGACAATATTGCGCTGGACATCGGGCTCGCCTGCATAGATCACGCTCGTCGCATAATGCGCGGGATTACGCGGATCGGAGCCAATCAATTCGGCACTAAGAATTGTTCGCGGAAATGTAGATCCACACAGGATATTGATGCGGCCGTTCCTGTCGACATCGAAAAGACTTGCTCCGAAAGTCCCCAGTGCCGCGCCGAACCCTGAAATGACATTGACAACGTGCGACCCGTCAATCGAAAGCACATCATCACCGGGATTGTAATCAATCACATAAAGATCACCGCTTCTGAAATTCGGGAAGTAAGCCTCATCGTTGCCATCGCCATCAACATCTGCAGCGGCGCCCCCAAAGATAGCCTCCTGGTCAAGCGGTGCCGTGGCTTGATAGAAGCGAGTGGGGGAGTTCGGATCAGGTGCTTGATAGGCGTTCGGGCCGGTGACGGCGACATTGTAGAAATTGAAGAAATTCCACGTGTGATTGACAATTTCCCAATTGCCATCGCCGTTGAGGTCGGCGGGAACGGCATGATAGGGTGAGCCGCCGCCGTAATTGCCACGATCGACAAAGAACTCGGTCACCCAGGTTTCAAAGCTGCCGCCGGAATTGTGCTCGATGTCGCCAATCACCGAGCTAACCAGAAGCCCGCGTTTGCCACCGGTGGCGGCGGCACGAATGCTGAGCAGGATTTCTTGTTTGCCATCCTTGTCAACATCAAGTACATAAGGAATGCCATCATGTGCGGCAGTGAAGGCGTTGGAATTGGCGAAGCAGCAGGTATCGATTTCCGTATTTATCACGGAGGAATACTTCGTGCCAAAATTGTCGCTGCCCACGACACCATCCCACTCGTACACATACCAACCCGAGGGCTGTGAAGCCAGAGGGAAGATGACTTCCCATTTGTTGTCGCCGTCCAAATCGCCAACCGTGACCACACGAGGATTGTTCACGTTACGATTGACGCCGGCCGCCGTGTCTGGAGGCGAGGTCCAGACCAGCTCGAATCTATCCGCTTGCCCATCATACTCGAACAACCTCACGGCGTGGCCCGAATAGTCGGTTAGAATCACTTCCTTCTTGCGGTCTTGATCAAGATCGAAACCGCCAATGACGGTGCGGCTATTGCCGGAGAAATCCCTGGCATACAATGCATCAACATCCTTGTGGGCAATTTGATTGCGTTGTTCCCACCCGTCCGCCAGCTTGTCCGCGGTGGTGGGATCATATTCCAGCACCAGAAGCAACGGCTGGCTGGGGTCGTCGGCATAGCGGTTGGTGATCACCACCTCGCGCAGGCCGTCGCCGTCCAGGTCCACCGGCGAGATGCGCAGGGGATACCAGAAATCGACCGGATCGCCGGTGCTGTCCAGAATCTTCGTCCACTCATAGCTGGTGGAGTCGGCGGGCGAGCCGAGGCCGAGGTATTCGATGCGATAGACTTTCTCGCGGTTGCCGGCATTGGCAATGATGTCCCAGCGGCCGTCGCGGTCAATGTCGCCCAGGTCGGCGCCCCGGCCGGTGGTTTGGGGATCGAACTTGCCGACGCGTTTGAAGTTGTCGACGGTGAGCGTGGCCACGTCATCAACGCTGTCCAGGAAATAGAGCACGCCGTTCGACATCGGGAACCAGGCTTCGAGCTTGTCATCGCGGTCGATGTTGGCGAACAAGAGTTTGTGGCGATTGAGCGATCCCGGATCGTTCTCTGGAAAGAGTCCATTCAGATCGACTTGCAGCGCATACGCATCCGGGCCCGTGGCTTCGAAAATGGTGAAGCTGAAGTTGTCCCAGGTGTTGAACCAGATTTCCTTCTTGCCGTCGCCGTCGAAGTCGATCACGTCCACGTCATAAGCCGCGCCGCCGCCGAGCAGATCTTCGCCGGCCGAAAATTCGACTTCAAAAGAAGCAAAATCATCGAAGGTAGGTGAGGTCATTTCGACCACCAGCATTTCGCGCCGGCCGCTGGTGCGCGATTGCGCTATGATTTCGATCTTGCCATCTCCGTCTACGTCGTCGAGCTTCAACCCCGCCGGGCGAAAGTCCAGGGCCGCATCCTTGCCGAAATCATAGGTGAGGGTGGGGTTGGCGGGGAAGGCGCCGCTATCGTCCTGTTCGAAGATGAAAAGCTTGTTGGGATTGTTGATGGTGGGCACACCAAAATAGATCTCCCATTTGCCGTCGCTGTCAATGTCGCCATAGGTCAGCGCCGGCAGCGAATTGGTGCCTTCCGGCATGGTGTAATGCCAGACATGGGTGTATTGATCGTTGCCGGTCGCCTCATACAGATAGACATCGAGAAAGCCGGGATCCGGTCCTGCCGGTGAAAGGGTTTCATCGGTGGCGAACAGAATCTCGCGGCGGCCGTCGCGGTCGAAATCCATGCCGACTTCGACTTTGCTGCTGCCGAAGTACTGCACGTCGCGGAAATTGCCGTCCGTGCGCGGATTCAACGCCCAGGCGATTTTGAAACCCGGGCCGGTGTTGTACTGCGCTTGCGCCGCCTGCGGCCACAGGCCGGTGAGCAGCAACGCCAGCGCCGCGCCGGTAAAACACGTTACCACTTTTCCCATCGCGTACCTCCATTCAATGGATAAAGCCCGTACTGCAGTGAATTGAACGAGTCGAATTGCCGGTGAGGGATGCCCGCGGCACACGCCAGCGCAGGCTGTCGCGGGCGGAACTGCTGAAAATCAATTGAAGTGAAAGTGAAGGGTCGTGGTTTGATCGTGCCGTCTGTCAAGACCATTCGTTTTCGCAGCCAAGCTACTGGTTTGAGGGATGGTAAGAATCCTGTTCGCGGCCGAAGGCTCCCCTCCGGGGGCCGGCAAGTTGACCTTTGGGTGATGGTTGCGATGCGCGCGGTATTGCATGTGCCGGTTCGCGTCAACCGGCGTTGGCTTGTGGAGCGGCAATATAGAAGCTTTTGTGCATGCTGTCAAGCGCCTTTTTGTCCCGAAGGCATTCCTCCCTGCCGACCAGGTCGTAACTCGTGTCCGTCCAACAACACCACTGCCCGTGCGCTTCCTTGTGCAGAGGAGCGGGCGCGATTCGACTCGCGCACGCTGCCGGGCTCAGCGCCCGGGCGGTTTTTTTTAGTGATCGAATCCGGCGAATGATTGGGGACCATACCTGAGTCTTCACCAGTTCTTTTTGAGATGACAGTGGTGATGAAACGGACTAGCGGCTCTCCAGCTTGCTGATGTTTTCCAAATAAGGCGGCCGAATGACACCGGCTTCGGTGATGATGGCGGTGATCAGCGCGTGCGGGGTGATATCGAAAGCGGGATTATAAACGCGGCAGCCCTCGGGTGCGGTGCGCCGGCCGAAGCCCTGTGTCACTTCCTCCGCCGCGCGTTCTTCGATGGGAATGTCGGTGCCGGAGTTTTTGCTGAAATCAATGGTGGAAACCGGCGCGGCCACATAGAACGGAATGCCGTGGCGCTGCGCGTTCACCGCCAGGCTGTAGGTGCCAATCTTGTTGGCGGTGTCGCCGTTGCGCGCGATGCGGTCGGCGCCGACGATGCAGAAATCAATGTGGTGGCGCTGCATCACGAAGGCGGCGGCGCTGTCGCAGATGAGCGTGCAGGGAATGCCCTCGTTTTGCAATTCCCACATGTTCAGGCGCGCGCCCTGCAGCAGCGGCCGGGTTTCGTCGACGAACACGTGCAGGCGTTTGCCCTGGCTGTGCGCGGCGAACAACACGCCCAGACCGGTGCCGTAATCGGCGGTGGCGAGCGCACCGGTGTTGCAATGGGTGATGACGTTGGCCGGATCGGGCACCAGCTCGGCGCCGTGGCGGCCCATGGCGCGGCTCACCACGCGGTCGCGTTCATGAATATCGAAGGCCTCGGCGAACAGGGCTTCTTTGATCTCGGTGACCGAGGTCTCGCGCAGCTTGAGCGCCACCGCCTGCATGCGATCGAGCGCCCAGCCGAGATTGACGGCCGTCGGCCGCGTGCCGCGCAGGTAGCGAATGGCGCGATCCAGTTCCAGGAAGAGAGCCTCCTTGCCGTCTTCCTCCTTGATGCGCTGCACGCTGAGCAGCACGCCGAAGGCAGCGGCAATGCCAAGGGCCGGCGCGCCGCGCACGCGCAGGTGTTTGATGGCCTCGCCGAGATCATCCACCTCGTCAATTTCGAGATGGACCAGCTCAGCGGGCAGGCGGGTTTGATCGATCAACCGAACTTTGTGGTGGCGCCATTCAATGGTGGTCACCGGCATAGCCCTCTCCTTTTGAGGTCGGGTGGAATTGCGCAGCAGCAACGGGGTCCCGGCCGGCGGCAGCAGTTCGCCGGCCGGCGGCAGCGGAATTGTCTTGGCCCAACGCGGGCAAGCCGCAACGAGAAGGATAATCTCCAACGGAAGAACCCAACTGCAAAGCCTCAGCCATTGGGTTTGCCATCCGCTGGCAACGTCCTGGCTTTTTCTGCAACCTTCTCACTTGCAATGGACCAAGAAAGGGATTTTGCCTTCAAAGTCAACCCTGGCGGCCATCTTTTCGCGAGTGGCAGCCGCCGCGTCCAAATTTCCGGTTGACAAACGTCCGCCGAATGCTTAATATTCAACGCCATGCAAGCAACTCCACCGCGAAAACTGCGTGCAATGCCTGACCAGAGTCGATTCTTGATAGATGATAAAGGAGGCCGGCCCTTGCCGGCCGAGAAGTGAGAGGGATTTGGGTTGAAGCTGAAAGACATCATCGAGCCGATCAAAGAGGATCTCGAAGCGTTCGAGCAAGAGTACAAATCCCTTCTCAAATCCGACATTTTTTTGATTGACCAGGTCGTTCATTATCTCATCTCCCATCGCGGCAAACGCCTGCGCCCGATCATAGTACTGTTGATCAGCCGCATGAACGGCGCGCCTCCCACCATCAAGCGCTTGAAAGCCGCGGCCATTCTCGAACTGCTGCACACTGCCACCCTGGTTCACGATGATGTCGTCGATGATTCCTATCGCCGCCGCGGCTTCCCCTCGATCAACTCGATCTGGAAGAACAAGGTTTCGGTGTTGATGGGCGACTATCTGTTCTCCAAATCGCTGCTGGCGATGCTGCACCTGGGCGACGCCAAGGCCTTTGCCATCATTTCGCGCACCGCCGAGCGCATGAGCCAGGGCGAACTCTTGCAGCTCGAACGCAGCCGCGACTACTGGATGGAAGAGGCGATCTATTTCCGTTTGATCGCGGACAAAACCGCGGCGCTGATTGCCGCCGCCTGCCAGCTCGGCGGCATGGCGAGCGAGCAATCCGACGCCGAGATCGAAGTCATGGGAGAATTCGGCGAAAAGGTGGGGATCGCCTTTCAAATCCGCGATGATTTGCTCGACTTGCTCGGCGAGGAAAGCGTGATCGGCAAGCCGGTGGGCAACGACATTCGGGAAAACAAAATCACCCTGCCGCTGTTGTACGCCCTCAAGCAGGCCGCCAAACCGGAAGCCAGGGAAATCATTCGGCTGGTGCGGCGCGGCGCCACCTGGCGCTCGCGCAAGAGTGACTATGAGCGCATCGTCGCGTTCATCAAGCGCCAGGGCGGCGTGGATTATGCCCATCAAACCGCCTGCCGCTTCTGCGAAGAAGCCCTGGCGTTACTGGCGCCATATCACAATTCGCCCTACAAAGATGCGCTGACCAAACTGGTGCGCTTCATCACCATGCGCGAGCATTGAGTGCCGGCCGCCAAATTGCAGCGACGCTTCACAAAAAGAGCGGCAGTCTGCGCCGGCTGCCAGGCAGCGGCGATGGTGGCGGCCGCGTTCCTTCTCAGTTGCCGGCAGGCGCCCGACATTCATACTGTCGCACGCACCTGCGTGCTGATGGACACCGCCGTGTCGATCAAAATTCACCTGCCGGATTCGAGCCGGCAGGAAGAGGCCATAGCGGCAATCACTGCCGCCTTTGCCGAGATCGCGCGACTCGACTCCGCGTTGTCCTCTTACCGTGAGGACAGTGAAGTGGCGGCGCTCAATCGCGCTGCGGCGCAAGCCGGAACGGTCGCCGTTTCTGCGGAACTGGACACGGTCCTGGCTGCTGCCCTCGCGGTCAGCCGCCGCAGCCACGGCGCATTTGATGTCACCATTGCGCCGGTGCTCGAATTATGGGGCTTTGGCACAGACTCAGCCCGTGTGCCCGCGGCAGAGGCCATCCGCGCACGCCTGCCACGCGTCGGGTATCAGCATCTGCGCCTGACCAGCGCGGGTGCAGCCGGCGCAGCGCAGGTTGAATTTGTGCGGAGCGGCATGATGGTTGACCTCGGCGGCATTGCGAAAGGCTATGCCGTTGATCGCGGCATGCAGATTCTGCTTGAACGCGGCTTTGCAGATGCGATGGTCGAAGCCGGCGGCGATTTGCGCGTGCATGCTTCCGCATTGACCGCCGGCCGGCAGCGCATCTGGATACGCCACCCGCGCGCGCCCGGTCGCTTCTTCGCCCGCTTCAAAGCCGGCGGCGGCGCTGTTGCCACCAGCGGCGATTACGAACGCTGTTTCGAACAAGCGGGCCGGCGTTATCATCATCTCCTTGATCCCCAAACCGGATTTCCGGCCTGGGCGGCGGAGGCCTCGCCGCAAATGTTGAGCGCCACGGTGGTTGCACCTACGGCCATGCTGGCGGATGCCTACGCCACCGCGATTTTTGTGTTGGGACCGGTGGCCGGCATCGCCTTGGCAGAGGAACTCGAACGGCTGGAGGCGCTGGTCATTTACCTGGAAGCGGGTAAGCTGCGCTGGCGCGCCACGGAGAATTTCAAAAAGAAGTTGGAAAGGGTGGCGGAGGAGTGAGGCGTGGCCAGCCGGGTAGGCAGTTTGTTTGACCAGATCGCGTTGCGTGCAAGATTGTTTTTTGCAACTTCATCTCGCCGCCTTTCTTTCGCTGGGCGGCGAATCGTCGAATGCAAGGCAGCATGAGTCGAATTCTCATTACCGGCGGCGCCGGTTTTCTCGGTTCTCACCTCTGTGAATTTCTCCTGCAAGAAGGCCACGAGGTGATTGCCCTGGACAATCTCTCGACGGGCACCATGGCGAACCTGGAGCCTTTGCTGGGCGGCCGGCTGCAATTCATCAAGCATGATGTCACCGCCTACCTCGCGATCCCTGGCCGGCTCGACTACGTGCTGCATTTCGCCTCGCCGGCCAGTCCGAGGGATTATCTGCAAATGCCGATTCAAACGTTGAAAGCCGGCGCGCTGGGAACGCATCGCGCGCTCGGCCTGGCCAAAGACAAGGGCGCGACTTTTCTGCTGGCCTCGACTTCCGAAGTCTATGGCGATCCGCTGGAGCATCCGCAGCGGGAAGACTATCTGGGCAACGTCAATCCGGTCGGGCCGCGTGGGGTTTATGATGAGGCCAAGCGCTTTGCCGAGGCGCTGACCATGGCTTATCATCGCACGCACGGCGTGGACACCAAGATCGCGCGCATCTTCAACACCTATGGCCCGCGCATGCGCCTCAATGACGGCCGCGCGATTCCGGCTTTCGTGCGCCAGGCGCTGCGCCACGAACCGATCACCGTTTTTGGTGACGGCAGCCAGACCCGCAGTTTCTGCTACGTGGATGATCTCATTGCCGGGCTGCACCGGCTGCTGCTGTCGGATTGCCATGAGCCGGTCAACCTCGGCAATCCCCATGAAATGAGCATTCGCGCCCTGGCCGAGGCCATCATTCAAGCGACCGGCAGCCGCAGCCGCATCGTGCAGAAACCGCTGCCTGCCGATGACCCCAAAGTCCGCCAGCCCGACATCTCCCGCGCGCGCGCTGTGCTCGGTTGGGAGCCGCGCGTGGCTTTTGCCGAGGGCCTGGCAGCCACGATTGCCTGGTATCGCCGGCAGATGGGACTGGCATGAGCGCAGCGCTTCCGTGCCAGACGCACCGGCGGCCGGCATCCGGCAAAGGCGGGCACGGCCGTGGGCCGGCCACGAGCACACTATGCCGCAACTCTCTTTAGCCGGCGGTGCGCCAACCCAGCCGGTGGAACGTATTTTGATTCTGCGGCTGAGTTCGATCGGCGACGTCGTCCTGGCCTCGCCGCTGCTGCGCGTGCTGCGGCGGCACTTGCCGCAGGCCGAAATCGATTTTGTGGTGAAGGCAGAGTTTGCCGATCTGGTGCGATACAATCCGCATCTCAGTGCGGTTCATGTGGTGCAGACCGCTGAGCGGCTGGCGGGGCTGCAGCGCCTGCGCAAGAAGCTGGCCAGCCGGCGTTACCAAGTCGTGCTTGATCTGCACAAGAATTTTCGCACGCAATATTTGATTCGCGGCCTGCGCGCCGGACGAGTGCTGCGCTACCGCAAGCACGCGGTGCGGCGCTGGCTGCACGTGCAATTCAAGCTCGACACGATGCGGCTTCTGCCGCCGATTTATCTGCGCTACCTGCAGGCGGCGGCGGCCCTGGGTGTGAGGGATGATGGCGCAGGCACGGAATTGCACTGGCTGCCCGGCCACGCGCAGGAGGCCGCCCAGGCCATCGCGCCGGCGGGCCGCGATGTCAATGTGCCGCTCCTCGCGCTGGCGCCGGGAGCAGGTTATTTCACCAAACGCTGGCCGCCGGAATATTTTGCCGAGCTGGCTTCGCGCCTGGCTGCCCGCGAGCGAGAATGCTGGATTGCCGTGTTGGGCGGTGAGGAAGATCGCGCCGCGGGCCGGCAGATTGCAGCGGCTGCGGGCAGCCGGGTGATCGATCTTACCGGCCGGCTTTCGCTGTTGGCTGCGGCCGTGGTGCTGGCGCGCAGCCGGCTGGTGGTGGCCAATGATTCCGGCTTGATGCACATGGCGGAAGCGGTCAAAACGCCGGTGCTCATGCTCGCCGGTTCCACCACGCGGGCGCTGGGATTTTTCCCGCAGCGCCCGGAATCACGCGTGCTGGAAAATCAGGCGCTCGCGTGCCGGCCGTGCAGCCACCTCGGCCATGCCGCGTGCCCGCGCCGGCACTTTCGCTGCATGCGGGAGCTCACGCCGGCGCTGGTTATGGCGGAACTCGAGCGTTGGCTGCGGCCGGTGCCGCTTCGTTGACGTTGTGCCGTGAGCAACCTGTTTGCCAGGGAGGTCCCCATCTCTACCCAAACCGAATCATCCCGGCCCCGGCCGGCCGTGAATGGCCGCGAGACGCGCACGGCGCTGCCCTCGCGCGAATTGGCGCTCAAAGCCGTCCGGCTCGCGCTCGAAAAAAAAGGCGGCGAGATCAAGCTGTTCGACTTGCGCAAGCTGACCAGCATTACCGATTTCTTTTTGATCTGCACCGGCAACACCGATACCCACGTGCAGGCGCTCGCCGATCACATTGTCGAACAGCTCGAATTGCAGCAGATCAAACCCTGGCATGTCGAAGGCCGCGAAAGCCTGCGCTGGGTGTTGATCGATTATGTCGACGTCGTGGTGCACATCTTTCAGCCGGAAGTGCGGGAGTTTTACGGCTTGGAGCGCCTGTGGGGCGACGCCGAAATCGAAGAATTCAATGACGAGGCCGGAGCCCCTTCCTGAGGGCGCCAGGGCCGCGGCAAACCCTGCCAGCAGCAAGGATTGAAAGACCATGAACCTCAACGCGGAAAACTATCTCGAAGAAATTATTACCGCCGCGCTCGCGCGGCTGGGCTGGCCGGCTGCGGCCATTGTCATCAACCGGCCGCGCCAGGAAGGCTTCGGCGATTTTGCCACGCCCCTGGCGATGAATCTCGCCAAGGCCATGAAAAAAGCGCCGAAAGCACTGGCGCAGGAGCTGCAGGCCGCGCTGGTGTACGATCCGGCAGTCATCAGCCAGGTCACGGTCGACGGCCCGGGCTTTCTCAATTTTCATTTTACCCCAGCCTACTGGCATCAAGTGCTGGCGGCGGTGTTGCAGCAGCGCGAGGCGTTCGGCAAGAGCGCCTGGGCGGCCGGCCGGCGCGTCAATCTCGAGTTTGTCAGCGCCAATCCCACCGGTCCGTTGAATGTCGTAAATGCGCGCGCCGCCTCCATCGGCGACGTGCTGGCGAATCTGCTGCAGGCGGTGGGCGCGGACGTGGTGCGCGAATATTACATCAACGATGCCGGCCAGCGCGTGAAAGCGCTCGGCTATTCGATCAGCGCGCGCTACATGAATCTCTTCGGGATGGAGGAGCCGTTTCCGGAAGACGGTTATCACGGCGATTATGTGCGGGACCTGGCCGTGCAGCTCCGCGAGGAGTTCGGCGACCGTTTCGTGCTGCTGCCCCTGGAGGAACGCAGCCGCGAGTTCACCACGCTCGGCCTGGCGCGCATCATCGCCTCCCAGCGCCGCACGCTGTCCGAATTTCGCGTGCATTACGACGTTTGGTTCAGCGAGCAGAGTTTGTTGGAAAGCCGGCGCGAAGAGGAAGTGTTGCGCCTGCTGCAGGAACGCCAGGCGAGCTACGAGAAGGACGGCGCCATCTGGTTCCGGGCCACGCACTTCGGTGATGAGCAGGATCGCGTGCTGGTCAAGAAGGACGGTGAGCCGACGTACTTTCTCGGCGACATCGCCTATCACATGGACAAGTTCCGGCGGGGCTTCGACCAGTTGTATGATCTCTGGGGCCCGGATCATCATGGCCATGTGGCGCGCATGAAGGCCGCGCTGGCCGCGCTCGGCTACCCGCCCGGCAGCTTCGACGTGCGGATCATCCAGCAGGTGAGTTTGCTGCGCGGCGGTGAGCTGGTGAAGATGTCGAAGCGCAGCGGCAACATCATCGAGATGCGCGAGCTGATCGACGAAGTCGGTGTCGATGCCGCCCGCTTTTTCTTTCTGATGCGCACGCTCGATTCGCCGATGGATTTCGATCTCGATCTCGCCAAGAAGCAAACCGATGAGAACCCGGTTTACTACGTGCAATATGCCCACGCGCGCGTGTGCAACATCCTGGCGTATGCCGCGGAGCAGGGCCACCCCCTCAGCCGCGGCGGCGAGGTGAGCCGGCTGCGCGCTCCCGAGGAAATCGCGGTGCTGCGCAAGCTCTCTGAATTTCCCGAGGCGGTGTCCAAGGCCGCCCGTTTTCTGGAGCCGCACCGGGTGACCAATTTCTTGCAGGAGCTGGCTGCGACGTTTCACCATTTTTACCAAAAGCATCGCGTCGTCAGCCCGGAGGCCGATCTGACCCAGGCCCGCCTGCAACTGGTGGAGGGTGCACGTATTGTATTGGCAAACGCGTTGCGTCTGCTCAACGTGAGCGCGCCCGAGCGCATGTAGCGCCGGGCGGCATGGATTCTGCCTGCCCTGTCTCTCCGGCAGGCGGCTGCGGCCCGGCCGGCCAGCGCTGCGCCGCAATCGCCGGCGCGGAGATCATGCTTTTCTTCCCGGCGAATGACTTCCCCTCCGGCACTGTCAAGCTGCCGGCATCTTCCCCGGCACCGGCACGGCTCTGCGGCTTGCGGCGAGGCGGCGCAGCATGACCTGCGCGAGTGCGGCGATTGCTCTGGAAGTGAAGCATGGCGAGCGGGGCTGTTCTTGTATCAAGAAAGGGTATTACGCATGAGTCTCCTGGTCGTGGGTTCTCTTGGGCTGGATACGGTGGAGACCCCGTTCGGCAAAGCCACCGATGTCATCGGCGGCACCGCCATCTATTGCGGCGTGGCGGCGAGTTATTTCACCACGGTGCGGTTGGTCGGCGTCGTGGGAGAGGATTTTCCCCGGGGCGAGATCGACTATTTCCGGCAGCGCGGCATCGATCTCAGCGGCCTGGAGATCAAACCCGGCAAGAGTTTTAGCTGGGGCGGCCGCTATCATCTCGATTTGAACATGCGCGACACGCTGTTCACGCACTTGAATGTGTTCGAATCGTTTCGCCCCACGCTGCCGCCGCAATACCGCGACACGCCCTTTGTGTTTCTCGGCAACATCGGGCCGGAGTTGCAGCTCGAGGTGTTGAACCAGATGACCACGCCGCCGCGTCTGGTTTCACTCGACACGATGAACTACTGGATCGAGCGCACGCCGGAGGCGCTGAGCCGCGTGTTGCGCCACGTCGATGTGCTGCTGGTGAATGACTCGGAGGCGCGGCAGCTCGCGCGCGAAGCCAATCTCGTCAAGGCCTCGCGTTACATCCATGACCTGGGCCCCAAAACCATCATCATCAAGAAGGGCGAGCACGGCGCGCTCATGATTTCGCACGGCAAATACTTCTGGGCGCCGGCCTACCCGTTGGAGAATGTGTTCGACCCCACCGGCGCGGGCGATACGTTTGCCGGCGGATTCATGGGCTATCTGGCGCAGGCCGGCAGCATTGATGATCTCACCCTGCGCCGCGCGGTGATCTACGGCAGCACCTTCGCCAGCTTCGTGGTTGAAGATTTCAGCTTGCGCCGCATCCGCAATCTCAGCCCGGAGGAAATCACCCGGCGCTTCAACGAGTTTCACACCATGACGAGATTCACCACGCCGTGGGAGTAAATTCCCGCCGGTAAACAAAAATCCCACAGAAGGACCACAGCCTCTTCTGTGGGATCGCGTCCCAGAGAAATCGAAATCTGCGCCCGGCCCGCTGGCGCGCATCCTTCCGGCGTTGAGGCCGGGGGGAGTGGCGGCTTTATTGCGCGGCCGGTGCACTCACTTTGAAATCCACCGACATGATGCGCGTGCCCCACATGGCTTCGAGCGTGCCGTCGGTTTCATTGTGAGCGACCACTGCGATGGTGAATCTCTCCACCGTATCGGGATTGACCGACATGGTCATCGGGATCGCGGCCAGGTCTTCGCCCGCCGGATAGTCATGCCCCCAGATGCCAGTTTTCTTGTTGAAGATCAGCTCCCACTGCTCGCCCGTCAATTTTTTCATCCACAGCGAATAACTGCCGCTCGGCACCACGGTTTCGCCGAAATGCAGATTGGCGTCGGTCTTGATTTCCGTCGCTTCATTCATGCCCATGCGCCACACCATGCCGTCGGTCGCCTTCGCCAGCATGTCGCGGCCTTTCAGTTGCGGCCGGCCGTAGTCGATGCTCACGTTCAACGCGCCGAAACTGGCGCTGGCGGTGCCGCGATCGCCTTCCGCCATCGATGCCGCGGCCGGCTGGCCGGCGCTCATGCCGGCTTCGCCCCTTGGTTCTTCCTTTTTCGCGCACATGGTGAGCGCCAGCGCCAGCGTGAGCAACAGGCCGGCGCGCGCCAATTGGACAGGTGTCTTCATGAACATCTCTCCTCAAAAAGACTATGGGACAAGCATCAGTGGTTTGGTCGCATGCTCATTTGGCGGGTTCGCCGGCTTCCACCGGCGGTTTGAAGCCGAAATCCCTGGTTTTTTGATCGCCGAACAACTTGATTTCGCCGAACGCGCTTTCATATTTCTCGAGGTTTTCCTGCAGGGCACGCACAAATGACTTGGCATGCTGCGGCGTCATGATGATGCGCGCCTGCACCCGCGCCTTGGGCGTCCCCGGAAAAAAGCGCACGAAGTCGATCACAAATTCCGCGGCGGTGTGATTGATGATGGCGAGATTCGAATAAATGCCTTCGGCTTCCTTTTCACCCAGTTCGATGTTGATCTGCTGCGGTATGCCGTTGCTCATGAGTCAATCTCCATTAAGATGTCGGTGAACGATACAGATTTCACGCCTGAGAGTCAAACAAAATGTCGCCGCCCCGCGCCCGTCGCCTGGCCCACTGGGAGATCGCTGCCCTTCTCGCAGGCATGCGGAGCGCATGGCCCCGGCACCGGTGTCACTCCCATGTGTGATGATTGCCGGCAGCACGACACAGCGTGATTGCCGGCGCGCCTGACGTCCGAGGCATTCTGCGCGGCCGGGATTGCAGGTTGACTTTTCAGGGATTTTGCCCTACATTCGCCGTCATGACAAGCACCCCCAAACCGGCCGGCCCGGGCAGACTCTTTTTGATCGACGGCCACGCCCTGGCGTACCGCTCTCATTTTGCCTTCATCCGAAACCCGCTCACCAATTCCCGCGGCGAGCCCACCAGCGCGGTCTTCGGCTTTGTGCGTGCCCTGCTGCAACTGCTGGATGAGCAAAAGCCGGAGTATTTGGCCGTGGTGTTTGACACGCCCGAACCGACCTTCCGCCACCAAGCCTTTCCCGCTTACAAAGCCACGCGCCAGCGCATGCCGGCAGAATTGTCCACGCAGATTCCGTTGATTCGGGAGTTCAGCGCGGCACTGGGCGCGAATGTGATCGAACAGCCGGGTTTCGAAGCTGACGATGTCATGGGCACACTCGCGCGGCAGATGGCGCAGACCGGCCTGCAGGTTTTTCTGTGCACCGGCGACAAGGATCTGATGCAGCTCGTGGACGAACACACGTTCATCTACTATAGCGGCCGCAACAACGAAGTGCAAATTCTCGACCGCGAGGGCGTGCGGGAGAAATTCGGTGTGGCGCCGGAGCAAATGATCGATTACCTCGCGCTGGTGGGCGATCATTCCGACAACGTGCCGGGCGTGCCCAAAGTCGGAGAGAAGACGGCGCTCGAATTGCTCGCGCAATTCGGCAATCTGGAAAATTTGCTCGCCAACGCCGGCCAGGTGAAACGGCCGCAAATCCGCGAGAACTTGCGCGTGCATGAGGAGCAGGCCCGTCTTTCCAAACGCCTGGTGACCATTGACACGCACGTGCCGCTGCGCCTGACGCTGGATGATCTGCGCTTCCGCGGCGTGGACACCGGACGGGCGGCGGCATTGTGCCGCGCGCTGGAATTCAACAGCCTGATTCCGCGCTTTGTCGAATCCGCCGCGCCCACGGTGGCCACCTATCAACTCGTCGATACCCCGGCCGGTGTGCAGCGCCTGGTGGAGCAACTGCAGCAAGCCGCGATTTTTGCATTCGACACCGAAACCACGGCGGCGGATCCGCTGCGCGCCGAGCTGGTCGGCATGAGCTTTTCCTGGCAGGAGGGCGCGGGCTATTACGTGCCGGTGGCGGCCTCGCCCACCGGCAGCCTGGATGATTTTTTTCTGCAGGAGGCGGGGGGCGGCAGCACATTCTCCCTGAAGAAAATTCTGCAGCCACTGCTGGCGGATGCCGGTCGCGCCAAATGCGGGCAGAATGCCAAGTATGACATGCTCGTGATGAAGCGCTACGGCGTGGCGGTGCAGGGCGTGGTGCATGACACCATGGTGGCGAGTTACGTGCTCAATCCTGCGCAGCGCCAGCACAGCCTCGATGCCCTGTGCCTGGAGCATTTCAATTACCGCAAGATTCCGACGCAGGCGCTCATCGGATCCGGCAAGAAGCAGAAGAGCATGCGCGAGGTGCCGGTGGCGGAAGTGGCGAAATATGCCGCAGAGGATGCGGATTTCACGCTGCGCCTGTATCATCTTTTTGAGCAGAAACTGCACGCTGCCGGCCTGCATGACTTGTTCGACCGGATCGAGATGCCGCTCGTCGAGGTGTTGCTGGCCATGGAATGGCACGGCGTCGGGCTGGATGTCGAGTATCTCGCCGGCATGTCGCGCGAGCTGGAGGGCCTGCTGGCCACGTTGATGGCGGACATTTATGCCGCGGCCGGAGAGGAATTCAATCTCAATTCGCCGCAGCAGCTCGGCAGGATTCTGTTCGAGCGCCTGAAGCTGCCGCGCAAGCGCCGCACCAAAACCGGCTATTCCACTGACGCCGACGTGCTGGAGGAGCTGTCGCAGTATCATGAGCTGCCCCGCAAGATCATCGAGTATCGCGAACTGGCCAAACTCAAATCCACTTATGTGGACAGCCTGCCGCAGCTCGTGCATCCTGCCACCGGCCGGCTGCACACCAGCTTCAATCAAACCGTGGCGGCCACCGGCCGGCTGTCCTCCAGCGATCCCAATCTGCAGAACATCCCGATTCGCACGGAAATCGGCCGGCGCATCCGCCGCGCCTTCATTGCGCCGCAGGAGGGCTGGCTGCTGCTCGACGCCGACTATTCGCAAATCGAGCTGCGCATCATGGCGCATCTCTCCAAGGACGAGGCCATGCTTGCCGCCTTCCGCCGGGATGAAGACATTCACGCCGCCACCGCCGCGCGCGTGTTCAACATTCCGCCCGGTGAAATGACGCCCGAGATTCGCCGGCGCGCCAAGGAAATCAATTTCGGCATTCTCTACGGCATGGGCGCCTACGGCTTGAGCCGCCGCCTGGGCATTCCGGTGGAGGAAGCGCAGCATTTCATCACCAACTACTTCGTGCAATACCCCGGCGTCAATGATTACATCATGGGCACGATTGCCGAGGCCCACCGCAAGGGCTATGTCACCACCCTGCTCAACCGCCGGCGCGAGCTGCCCGACATCAACAGCGATAACCAGCGCTTGGTGGAAGCCGCCGAGCGCATGGCGATCAACACGCCGATTCAGGGCACGGCCGCGGATCTCATCAAAATCGCGATGATCAATCTCCAGCGCCGGTTGCAGCGCGAAGGCCTGCAGGCCCGCATGATTCTGCAGGTGCACGACGAGCTGGTCTTCGAGGCGCCGGCGGCCGAGATGGCAGCGCTCAAGCAGATGGTGATCGAGGAAATGAGCGGCGCGGTGCAACTCGACGTGCCGGTGAAGATCGAAGTCGGAGTCGGCAAGAACTGGCTGGACGCGCATTGATTCCCGGCCCGCTGCCGGCATTTGAACCCATTCGCCGAGATTTCTTTAATTATGTCCACCCCTCCCGCACACGTTCCCTCCGCTGCCGGCGCACAACCGGGCGGCGAGCTGGAGCAGTTGCAGGCCAAAGTCGCCAATCTCTCCAGCCTGATCGAGGTCAGCATCATTGTCAACAGCACGCTCGATCTCGACAATGTGTTGAGCCTGGTCATGGAAAAGGCGCAGGCGGTGATGCAGGCGGAGGCCAGCTCGGTGATGTTGATCAATGAGGCCACCAACATGCTGGAGTGGGAGGTGGCGCTGGGTGAGGTCGGCGACCAGGTGAAGGACAAGATTCATCTGCGCGTCGGCGAGGGCATTGCCGGCTGGGTGGCGCAAACCGGCGAGCCGCTGATCGTGCCGGACGTGAGCCGGGACGCGCGCTTTTCCAGGAAGAGCGACGAAGTGACGGGCTTCCGCACGCGCTCGATCCTGGCGGCGCCGCTGAAAGTGCGCAATCGCATTATCGGCGTGGCGGAGGTGATCAATCCCGTTGGCGGCCGGAATTTCAGCAACGATGATCTCGAGCTGTTTTCGACGTTTTGCCGGCAAGTCGCGCTCGCCATCGAGAACGCGCGCAACCACCGCGCCATGCTCGAGAAGCAGAAGCTCGATCAACAGCTTGAAGCGGCGCGTACCATTCAGGAGAGTTTTCTGCCGCAGAAATTTCCCACGGATGCGCGCAACCGCTTCAGCGTCGCGGCCAAGTCGGTACCCGCCATTCAAATCGGCGGAGATTTCTATGATTTCGTCAACTGCAGCGAAGACGCCCTGGGCGTGGTGATGGGCGACGTTTCAGGCAAAGGCATGCCGGCCGCGCTTTACATGGCGCACTTGATGAGCGACTTTCGCATCTATTCGCAAACCGAGGCCCACCCGGCGGGCGTGCTGGAAACCATCAATCGCATTCTGGTGGAACGCGGCCGGCGCGGCATGTTCGTGACCCTGCAGTACATTCTGCTCGATCTCAACAGCGGCAGGGTGGATTACGCCACCGGCGGGCATCTGCCGTTTCTGTGGCTGCGGCAACACGGCCGCAAGTCTGAATTCGTCGGCAAGGGCGGCGGCGCGCCGCTGGGCATTCTGGCGGAATCGCGCTTCGTGCAAAAATCGCTGCAACTCGCTGCCGGCGATTATCTCATCATCTTCACCGATGGCGTGGTGGAAGCCAAGAATCGCGACGCCAAACAATATTCCATGGAACGGCTGAGCACCACGCTGAAGCGCTCGTGGCCCTCGCCGCAGGCCCTGGTGGAGCATTTGATGCAGGATGTGCAACACTTCACCGAGGGCACGGCGCAGCATGACGATCAAACCGTGGTCGCTCTGCGCTGGGGTTGAATCCGGCAGCGGGCTGGCGGCGCCTGCGCCACGGGCCGTTCAGTCGGCGTTTGGTGTTACAAACTCAGAATGAAATTCTGCAAGCTCTTGACCACAAAGCAAACCCTGAGCACCGCGAGAATTGCCTCATGTCCAAATCCGTCACCCGCTTGTTTTCCGAGCAGGATCGCGCCGCCATCGCGCAGGCCATCGCCCAGGCCGAAGGCCGCACCGCCGGTGAAATCGTTCCCTATGTCGTGGAGCAGAGTGATGACTACGAGATCGGCCTGTGGCGCGGCGGCATGTTTGTCCTGCTGCTGGTGATCACTGCCCTGCTGCTCGTGCGCTTGTATTCTTCGCACTGGCTCAACCTGCCGTTTCTCTCCACCGCCATTTTGGTGCTGGCTGCGCAGGGCGCAGGCATGCTGGCGGCGCATTTCCTGCCGCCGGTGCGGCGCTTCTTTGCCGGCGCCAACCTGATCGAGCAGCGCGTTGGCCAGCGCGCCGCGGTGGCGTTTCTCAATGAGGAGATTTTTCGCACGCGCGACCGCACCGGCATTCTGATTTTCCTCAGCCTGCTGGAGCGCAAAGTCGTGGTTTTGGGTGATGCCGGCATCAATGCCAAAGTCGAACAGCGTGACTGGGACGAAGTCGTGCGGCTGATCACCGAGGGCATGCGGGCGGGCACGCCGGCGCAAGCGCTAATCACCGCCATCAGAAAATGCGGCGAGCTGCTGGAGCGCAAAGGGGTAAGCCCGCGGCCCGGTGACACCAGCGAACTGGCCGACAAGCTGCGGTTCGCCGATCGCTAGCGTGCCGTTGCCTGGAGTGGTTTGGGCAGCGCATTCGCCGTGCCATTCTGACGATGGTGGTTGTCTTGCCCTGCAAGGCAACCGGGCGCCGGCGGCAAACGGAACAGAGTCTTATGATCATTCGCACCCTTGGTGGAGAAAGAAACCCGAACGCAACCCCATGACCAAGCCGCCATTTCTCTTCTTGCTCGGCATGCTGCTGGCGGGCGCGCCCGGCCTGCCCGCACAGACGCTGGATGTGCCGTTCCTGGCCGGCCACGTCAACGATACGGCGCACATGTTGTCGCCGGATGTTGTCACCGCACTGGAGGCCGTGCTGCAGGCGCATGAGGATTCCACCTCCAATCAAGTGGTGGTCCTCACCGTGCCCGGTTTGCAGGGGGAGGTTCTGGAGGAATACGCCATGCGCGTGGCGGAAACCTGGAAGATCGGGCAGGCCGACAAGGACAATGGCGTGCTGCTGCTGATCGCCCGCGATGATCGTGCGGTCCGCATCGAAGTCGGCAGCGGGCTGGAGGGCAACCTGCCGGACATCACCTGCGGCCGCATCATTCGCAATGAAATCGTGCCGCGTTTCCGCGACGGAGATTTTGACGGCGGCGTGACCGCGGGCGTCAATGCCATGCTCGCGGCGATTCAGGGCGCGTACGTCGCGGATGATGCTCCGACGGCACAGATGGCCGACTGGAAGGCGCGGCTGATCATGTTTCTGCTGTTTTCCCTGGTCATCGGAGTTTTCACGACGAGCAGCGTGATGGCCGGAGGATTCGCCGGCTGGTTTCTTTATTTCTTTCTCATTCCCTTTTGGCTGGTTTTTCCCATGGTCATTTTTGGCAGCACCGGCGGGGTCGTGCTGTGGGCTGCCTATCTGCTGGGCATCGGCGGCCTCAAGCTGTGGCTGGGCTGCAGCCCGGCCGGGAAAAAGGTGCAGAAGAAATGGTCCAAAAAGTGGGGCACAACCCCGGGCGGCAGCAGCGGCGGCTGGCGCTTTGCGAGCGGCGGCAGCAGTAGCTCCTCCTCCGGCGGTTTCTCCGGTGGTGGCGGCAGTTTTTCCGGTGGTGGCGCTTCAGGGCGTTGGTAGCGGAGCCTCCGGTGACGATTGGCGCTGGAGATTTCCGCGTCACCTGCAGGTGCAGGAGTGGCATGAAGGCGACAAAACGAAAACGCGCGAACCTGCATAACAAGACGATCGACACGGTCGAATTTCGCGTGGCCAGTGATCCCAAACTGCTGAAGATCATCCGCGCCGGAATTACGCATCTGTGCGAGCTGATCGGCTTCACCCCGCAGCAGAGCCAGCAAACCACGCTGGCCGTGGATGAAGCCTGTTCGAATATCATCAAGTATGCCTATGGCGGCGCGACCGACAAGCCCATCATCGTCACCGCGCGCTTGATTCAAAACGGCATCGAAATCATCCTGCGCGATTTCGGCAAGAAGGCCGTGCCCGCCGAAATCAAATCGCGCGATCTCGATGACCTGCGGCCGGGTGGGCTGGGTGTTCATCTCATCCGCAGCACGATGGACGTGGTCTCCTATGATACCAGCCGCAAACGCGGCAATGAGTTGCGGTTGGCCAAATTCTCTGCCGCGCCCGCGGCTGCAGCCAACAGCGATCAGACGCCCGTCGTGCCGGCAAGCTCCTGACAACAGGGCGGGTGCGCCGGCTGGCCGGCGCAAGCATTCTGCAATCACAAGAGGAACCGACATGCTTGACATCGTTACTCGCCAAAAGGACCAGGCGGTCATCGTCGCCATCTCGGGAGACGTCGATCTCTATTCATCGCCCGAAGTGCGTAAAGTCCTCATCGGCTTGACCGGCAGGAAAGCGCCGCTCATCGTGGTGGATCTGCGCGCCGTCAGTTACATGGACAGCTCCGGCATCGCGACGCTGGTGGAGGGATTGCAGCAGATGAGCAAATACGGCGGCGAGCTGCGGCTGTTTGGCCTGGGCGCCGCGGTGCGGGAAGTCTTCGAATTGAGCCGGCTCGACAAAGTCTTCCAGATTTATGACAGCGAAGCGGCGGCGCTGCCGGACAACCAGGCGGCGGAAACGCCGTGACGCCGCCGGCCACGCCGCCACCCGCCGCGGGCAGCAACCTCGTTGAATTTTCCAACCGAACTGCGGCGGAAGCGGCAGCACCGCGGAGAACGGGCTCTGGCGCCCGCAACCGAAATGCATGTTTATGATCACTGTGTTGGGATTCCTGGGCCGCCGGACGATGCAGTTGCTCGTGCATGTCGATCGCTTCGCGCGTCTGGTGGTCGAGACTGTCTGGTGGGCCTTGGTGGCGCCTTTTAAAGGGGAGAAAATCCGCGTGCGCAGCATGGTGGATCAAGTCGTGCGCATTGGTTATGATTCCCTGCCGATCGTCGGCGCCATCGCCTTTTTCGTGGGCATCATTCTGGCGATGCAGGCGGCCTATCAACTCAAGCGGTTCGGCGCCACCATTTTCGTTGCGGATTTGGTCGGCGTGTCGGTGATCCGCGAGCTGGGGCCGCTGCTGACCGCCATCATCATTGCCGGCCGCAACGGCTCGGCCATTGCCGCGGAAATCAGCTCCATGAAAGTCGCGGAGGAAATCGATGCGCTGCGCACCATGGGCCTTAATCCCACCGGCTTTTTGGTGGTGCCGCGTACCGTCGCGATGATGATTGCGCTGCCCTGCCTGACCGTGCTGGCGGATCTCATCGGCATCTTGGGCGGCTTTCTGCTGGCGGTGACCACCATGGATTTTTCCGCCCTGCGCTATTTCAACCAAACCGCCGCCGCCCTGACGATGAAAGACCTGGTCACTGGTCTGGTGAAGAGTGAATGCTTCGCCGTGATCATTGTGATGGTGGCCTGCTATGAAGGCTTTCGCACCGAGGGCGGCGCCGTGGGCGTGGGCAAAGCAACGACGACCACGGTCGTGGCTTCGATTTTTTTGATCATTGCGGCAGATGTATTTTTTACCGCTCTGTTCTATTCCAGTTTCTAAAGCCGGGCCGGGCTGGCCGCCGGAAAAAATGCCGGGCACGGAGGTGGTTGATGGAGAATCCTCTTGCCTTCAACGCGCGCGCACTATTCATGTGGAAGAGCGACCGGCTTTACCGCATCCATCTGTCGGGTAATGAACTCTTTTTCATTCGCCTCGGCGGTCAGGGCGGCTGGCGGGAAGGTGCGCTGGGCGGAATGCACGGCCATCCTTTGGGCGTGCTGCTCCTGCCGGTGGTGTGGTTGCTGGAGCGCTGGGCACAGAAAAAACGCGCGGCGAAGGTGGCGCGCAGTGACGCCCGTCCGCCCCAGCTTCAAGTGCGGGAACACCCGCACAACTTCCGGCTGGCGGCCGGTGAAATCATTGCCGCGAGTCTTGCGCCGCCCGCGCGTTTGCAATTGCACGGGCTTCACGTGGGGCGTTGGCGTTTGACAACTGCCGGCGGGCAGACATTCCATTTTCAATTCGAGACGCTTGCCGACATGCACTGGGCGCACGCGATTTTGTCGCGCGTGCTGGCCGGCCGGCTCCAAATGCGCGTGCGCTGGGATCCGCGCGCGGGCCGGTATGTGCGCCGCCCGGCTCGCGCGGCCTGAACAGCAGGCCCGTCTGTTTTGAAAAAATCAGAACCCCCATTTCTCTCCCTCGCCGGAGAAGAAACGACAGCCACATGTCAAGCGATAACCGCTTAAGAGCCATCGATCTTGCTCTGCGCGGGCAGTGGGAGGAAGCCCACCGCCTGGTGCAGCAGCTCGAAGAGGATGACCTCGCCTGCTGGATTCATGCGGTGTTGCACAAGATCGAAGGGGATTCCGGCAACAGCCGCTACTGGTACCGCCGCGCCGGCAGGATGGCGCACGTGGATGACGTGCCGGAACAGGAGTTGAACCAAATCAGAAGCCTGCTCACGTAACGCATGCCACTCACGCCTGCCTCTGCCGCCGCGCCGGATCGCGCGGCGGAAGAACCAATCATTGCGATCCGTGATCTCGTCACGCATTACGGCCGGCGGCCGATCTTGAAGGGCGTCAACCTCGACATCTACCGCGGCGAGACCATGGTGATCCTGGGCCGTTCGGGCTGCGGCAAAAGCACGCTGCTGCGCCATCTCGTGGGCCTGGCGCCGCCGACTTCCGGGCAGATTTTCATCAGAGGCCGGGACATCACCCGCTTGAGCGAAGCGGAAATGACGCCGGTGCTGCGCAAGATCGGCATGTTGTTTCAGGGCGCCGCGTTGTTCAATTCGATGACGGTCGGTGAAAACGTCGCGCTGCCGCTGCGCGAACACACGCCGCTGGAGGATTCCACCATCCGCATCATGACGCGCATCAAGCTCGAGTTGGTGGGCCTGGCCGGCTGCGAGGATTTCCTGCCGGCGCAACTGAGCGGCGGCATGAAGAAGCGCGCGGGTCTGGCGCGCGCCATCGCGATGGATCCCGACATTCTGTTCTGCGACGAGCCTTCCGCCGGTCTTGACCCCGTGGTGGCGGTCGGCATCGACGAGCTGATCCTCAAGCTCAAACGCGCCTTCAACATGACCACCGTCGTGGTGACGCACGAGCTGGCTTCCGTCTTCAAAATCGCGGACCGCATTGCGATGCTGCATGATGGCCAGGTGATTGCGCTCGGCACGGTGGCGGAGCTGCGTGCCAGCACGCATCCGGTCGTGTATCAATTTTTCAACCGGCTGGCAGATGAAGAAGCCGATCGCGCCGAATATTTGAACACACTGGTGGGCAATTAGGGCGCGGCGATGTTGTTTCCTCATAGTTACGACTGCGGGTGGCTGCTGGCGAAGCCAGAGAGTCCACGGGTGGGAAAACTGCCGCACAAGAAGGCAGGGCGAAATCACGGTGGCCGAACCACGCCGGCCGGTGTGATCTCCACCGCGACGCCGCCGTGCGGCAGCAATGTCTGGCTTTCAACGAAAGAATCGAACTGCATCAAACGATGGAATATCATTCCCGCGAAGTCAAAGCCGGCCTGCTGGTGATCTTGAGCCTGCTCGCCTTCCTGGCGTTCTTGTTCACCATCACCAAAATCGATTGGGAGCGCAAGGAGAAAACCTTCACCGCCCGGTTCGGCTACATTGGCGGCATCGATCGCGGCGCGATGGTGCGCTTCGGCGGCTTTCTCATCGGCACGGTGACGGATTTGTACATCGCGCCGGACGACAACACGAAAATCGAAGTCGTGCTCACCGTCGATGCGCGCGCGCCGGTGCGCCGGGATTCCGAATGCTTCATCACCACCATCGGCTTAATGGGCGAATCCTATCTCGAAATTACCACCGGCTCGCGTGAAGAAGAATTGCTCGGGTCCGGCAGCCGCTTGCGCACACGCGAAGTCCCGGCGCTCAGCCAGCTCGGCGAACCGTTCATGGACGTCAGCAAGCAGCTCGGCCTGCTGCTGGTGCAGGCCAATGACCTGCTCAACGAGGCCAATCGCCGGCGCTTTGCCAGCATGCTTGCCAACGCCGATTCCCTGCTGGGCAGCAATGCAAAGGAAATTTCCGGCATCGTCACCAATCTGAACACACTCACGTTCCAGATGCAGCGCATCAGCACCAAACTCGATCAACTCATGGGGGAGAATGCCCAGACGGTGGATGCGACCGTCGGCCATTTGAACATCACGCTGACCCGCATCGACACGCTGCTGCAGTCGTTGAATCAATCCATGCGACTCGTGAACGAGATGGCGGCCGCCAACCAGCGGAATCTCCATGAGACCATGGCGAATTTCGAGCGCGCCTCCAACGATTTCGCGCAGTTCAGCCGCACGCTCAAGGAGCGGCCGTGGAACCTGATTCGCAAATCCGCACCGCCCGAGCGCAAACTGCCGGATTGATCGCGGCACCCAGTGAAGGGCGCCGTTGCCCAGACAAGAACCAAAAGAGTCGTTGCCCCAGCAAAGGATTCAGACTGCGATGATCGTCACCGCTTTTGCGTGCAAAACAAATCTTCCCGGGCCTCGTGTCCATCGGCTGTCAACGTGGGGCCTGCCGTTTGCCACCTGCCTTTTGCTCTCCGCATGCGGCAGTGTGCCGCAGACTTTGTATTACACACTGGCTGAGGCACCGGCAGCAAGCGGCGAACCCGCCGGCAATCATCAGGGCCAACTGGCGGTGACGCTGGGCGTGGAACGCTTTGCGGCGGCGGCGATTTATGAGGAAGACCGTCTCATCTATCGTGAATCGCCTTTCGAAGTGAAGTATGATCATTATCGCCGCTGGGCCGCGCGGCCGGCGCAGTTGGTCGCCGATGAAGTCATCAATCACCTCGCGGCTCGCGGCCTGTTTCGTAACGTCACCTCGTATCCGGCGGCCGTGCCGGTGGATTACATTCTGCGCGGTCGCCTTCTGGCCTTCGAAGAGTGGGATCGCGGCGAACAGTGGTTTGGGCGGGTGGCCATTCACGTTCAGCTCTATCAGGCCTCTTCACAAAAGTTGCTCTGGAGCGGCACCCTCAGCCGCGAAACCCCCGCGCAAAAACGCCTGCCGGCTGCGGTCGCGCAAGCCCTCAGCACCAGCCTGCGGCAGTGTGTGGACGAGCTGGCCGCCGCGCTGGCGCAGGAGCTTGGGCAGTAACCCCTTCGCCGCACGCGTGAACGCGCGGCGGCCGTGAGCCGCGTCTGTTGCCGGCGGCAGGGGAGCAGCGCCAATCCGCCAGGTTGCACAAAAAAAAGCCAGCCCCGTGACCACGAGGCTGGCTTTTTGATTGCACGAATTCTGCCGCGGTTGGGCCGGCGCGCCGGCAGGGCGCAGCGGCTATCGCAACAACGACATCTTCTGCCTTCCTTCAAACAGCAGCTTGCCCGCATTGGTCACCCGCAGCTCGACGAAATAGGTGCCGCTGGCCAGGCCGTGCGCCTCCCACGTGAGCGTGTACTGTCCGGGTTGATATTCCCGATCGGCCAGGGTGGCGACCTGCTTGCCGTCGACGCCATAGATCGTCAACAGCACATGTCCCGGTTTGGCGAGGTCAAACACGACATTGGTCTGCGGGTTGAACGGGTTGGGATAGTTCGGGCGCAGCGCGAAGGTTTGCGGTACGCTGCCGTTGTTCTCCGCCACGCTGGTGGGCGGAATGGTGAATGATCCGAAATTGGAGGACTCCACGAACGTGCCGCTGCTGCCGGAGGCAATCACCTTCCAGTAATGAAATCCGCCTTGAATGGTGTTGTCGATCGTCAGCACATACTCGCTCTTGTTCACCACCTGCACCTGCTTGATGATGTTGCTGAAGTCCACGTTCTTGCTGAGCAGCCAGAGATAGTTGATGGTGCTGCCTGGGTTTTCGGGATCAGCGGTATCCTCCCAGTCGAAGTTGATCGTGGCCGGCCGCGCGGAATAGAATTCGCCGATGGGCGACAACACGCGGAAGCTGCGCAGCGGGTCGAGCACCGACACCACCGTGACGTCGGTGGCCACGGAATCTCTGGCGCCTTTGCCGTCATTCACCACCAACTGCACGGTCTCGACGCCGTGCCAATCGCGCTCGGCGAAGAGATTGAACGTGGTGCTGGTGTTGCGGAACTTGATTTTGGTGTTGCCCACCAGTGAAAAACGCCATTGTTCCGCGGGGTCCTCGTCATCCTTCACGCGCGCCCGCAAATCTGCCAGCGGAATGCGCAGGGTGTCGTCCTCATTGAAAGTGTAATTTACGGCGTTGAGCCAGCGCGGCGGAGTGTTGGAATCGCGCACGGTGAAGGTGACCTTCGCGGTGGCTGCGGCGTTGGAGGTGTCTCTGACGGTGAAGGTGATGGTCTCGCTGCCCAGCCAGCCAGCGTTGGGCGGCAGGACGGTCACAATCAAGCCGGAGATAAACAAGCCCAGCTCACGGTTGCCGGTGCCGGTAAGCCTGAGCTTGTCTTTGGGATCATCCGGGTCGCGGACGTGGTCGGCAAAATTGATGGGCGTGAAGGTTTCGCCGCGTTTGATGGTCTGATCCGTCAAATTGACGATGCGTGGCGGATCGTTGACCGGATCGATGGTGAAGCGCGCGCGCACGCTGTCGCTGCCGTTCGCCGGGTCTTTGGCAATGAAGGTGATCTGGCTGTTGCCCGCCCATTCCGAATCCGCCGGCGCCACGGTGGCGACACGATTGGTGATGTTCACCGTGAAGAAGGAATTGGGGCTGGTGCTCCAGGTGATTTGATTGTCGCGATGATCCGGATCAAACACGTAATCGTCCAGCGCGATGGGGGCAAAGGCTTTGCCTTCTTTCACCCGCTGCGAGGGAATGGTGCTGACGCGGGGATTGTCGTTGACCGCGGTCACGGTGAATTTGGCCGTGGTGGTGTCGCGCTTGTTGGAGGGATCCCGCACCACGAACGAAATGGTTTCGCTGCCCGCCCACTCCGAATCGGCCACCGCCACGGTGGCAATGCGATTGGCCAGCGTGACGATCAGGTTGGATTGCCCGAAGGTGCTCCACACCATTTGCTCCGGCGTATTGTCGGAATCGCTGACGTAATTGTCCAGCGCGATGGGCGTGAAAGGCGTGCCTTCGGCCACGGTTTGGTTGGGAATCTTGGTGGCAACCGGCGCGCCGGTGCCGATGACCACCGATGCGGTGTCGGTGCCGCTGGCGCCGTTGTTGTCGGTGACGCGCACGCGCACGCGCTTCTTGCCGGCGGAATTGTAGGTGGCGTTGACGGTCTTGCCCTCGGCCTCGAACGTGCCGTCGTTGTTCAAATCCCATTTGAACGTATGCGTGTCTCTCGTGCCGGGGTCGGTCACACTGGCGGTCAGGGTGACGGGCTGATTGAGCAGGCCGGAATAAGGGCCACCGGCGTCCGCCACCGGCGCGACGTTGGCAACCGTCACCTGCACCTGCACGCGCGTGCGGTCGTTTTCATTGTCCACCACTTCCAGCGTGGCCTTGCCGTTGAAATCGTCGGGATAGATGTGTTGGATTTGCGGAACGTTGGTGCTGTCATCGAACACGCCGTCGCTGGTCCAATCCCAGCGATAGCGGATGATCTGGCCGTCATCGGTCGAGGCGGAGGCGTTGAAAGCAATGGGCGAGCCTTCGGTGCCGTTGTAGGGGCCGCCGGCATTGGCGATGGGCGCATTGCCGCCGGTTTTCAACATGCGCAAATACACCCTGCCGAAGGAAGGATAGGCAACATAAAACGTCTTGCCCGCCGCGCGCACGACGTGTTTGTCGCGTGATTCCGAACCGCCGGACTGGCTGGCCAGTTGCACCGAAGCGCCCCAGGTTTGCCCTTCGTTCTGGGAAAGCCGTGCAAATAGCGCCTCGCCGTCACCCAGGTTGTACACCGCCACCACGTTCTTGCCGTCGTTGGTCGCGGCGACCGAGCCGACGCCGAGGTCTTGATGCCAGTCCCGCAATTCGCCCTGCTCCGTCACGGCCACGTCGCGCACTTTGGTGCCGTCGCGAAAGCGGGCATAGCGCACCGACTGGGTGCCGTTGCGCGCCTGATCACGCGCTGAGCCATAGACAAAGTGCACATTGCCGGCTTGATCCGCATAGACGTCGGCATTGCCGTTGCGGCCGTTGGCGCCGCCGTAGTGAATGTCGCCGATCTTGCTCAAGCTCTCGCCGCCGTTGGTCGAGCGGTAATACGTCACCGGGCCGCCGCTGTCGAGATCGTCCGGCCGGTTGATGACGAGGTTCACCACGTCATCGCTGCCGACCGCGATTTCCACGCGGTCATCGACACGATAAGGCCCCAGCGCGGGAATCAATTTGTCCGCTGCGCCGTTGACGACGCGAATATAGTTGGCTTCACCGAAGACGTCTTCGGTGGCAAAGCCGTGCACGATGTGCACCACGCCTTTGCTGTCCACTTCCATGCGCACGCTGTAGGCCCGCCGCAGGTTGGAGACGATTTCCAGCGGGTTGGTCCAGCTTCCATCCGCACGTTTGCGGGTGTAGTAGATGCTGTAGTAGTCGCTTCCCAGGAATTCGCGGAAGCAGAGATGCGGCAGGCCGCTGGTGGGGTCGACGGCCACGGTCGCCCCGAAACGAAAGCCGCCCACTTTGTCGACCGCGGCAACGGAGACATTTTCCTTCTTGATGAGGGCGCCGGCGGCGTTTAATTCCACCAGGACGACGCCGTCATCGTGATAGACAACATAGACCTTGCCCGTGACCGGATCGACGTCCATGTCGGGCGTCGAGCCGGCACCCAGATCGGTTTCCTTGCTCCAGGTTTGTGCAAAAGCCGCGTTTGCACACAGCCAACTCAGCATCAACACGGCACCGGCAGATTTTAATCTCATAGCAGCATCCCAGGAATCAGTGAAGTGGATCGAAAAGATGCAACACGTCGCTTTCAAGCCAGACACCGCAACGTCACGCATTTGTCACTCACGTGAGACAGTGACGGCAATTTGGCGGGCAAAACCGTGTTCATTCCCTTGATCACGAGGCGCTGCTCATCCCGGAGGGGGCCATCCTGGCCGGCCGGATTGGCCTTGAAAGTTATCGGTATATTACGGCTAGATTGGTGAGGTTGCGGATTTACGCACGCCGGCGGCGGGCGAATTCCTCTCGGTTGGCGGGAGAAACGATGCGAACAGGAAGGGCACGGCCGCGGCCGCAACGCCTCATCCTGCCGGATCAAACAAGTAACCGGCGCCGCGAATGGTCTTGATGTAACGCGGGTTCTCCGGGTCCGGCTCGATGTGCTTGCGCAGCCGCAGAATGTGATTGTCGACCGTGCGGGTGTTGGGGAAAACATTGTAGCCCCAAATTTCCTCCAGCAAGCGGTCACGCGAGATCAACTCACCGGGATGGTGAATCAAATACTCGAGCAGGCGAAATTCGCGGTTGGTCAGCTCCTGCAGCGCGCCGTTGCGCCGGACTTCATGGCGCTTGAAATCCACCACCACATTGCCGAAGCGATAAGAACCCGCCGCGCCCGCGGTTCGGCCGTTGCTGCCGCCTTCGACCGGCCGCAAATGCGCCTTGACGCGCGCCAGCAATTCGCGCAGGCTGAAGGGCTTGGTGACGTAATCATTCGCGCCGAGCTCGAGGCCCAGCACCTTGTCGTCCTCTTCGGCCCGGGCGGTCACCATGATGATCGGCACGGTTTCGCCTTCGTCGCGCAACCGTTTGCAGATTTCCATGCCGCTCATGCCGGGCATCATGAGATCCAACACGATCAAATCCGGCCGCCATTGCTTTGCGAGCTGGTAGCCGTCAGGGCCGGTGCGCGCCACCCTGGCCTCATAGCCTTCATCGCTGATGGCGCCTTCCAGGCCGAGCGCAATCGACGCGTCGTCTTCGACAATCAGGATCTTCTTCATCTCACACCTCGGGTTCGGCGGCAAGCACGCCGCGATCATTTGCGTGGGCCTCCGGCAGAGTGGCGGACTCCGGTTGCTCCCGGCACTCCGGCGGGATGGGCAGCCGCAGTGAAAACGTAGACCCCTCGCCCAGCTTGCTGCGCGCTGAAATCTCTCCGCCGTGCGCTGCCGCAATGTGTCGCGCCAGCGTCAGCCCCAGGCCCGCCCCGCCCTGCTTCGGCGTGTTCAAGCGCTGATCCACGCGATAGAAATCCTCGAAAATCTTCGGCAGCTCCGCCTTGGCGATGCCGATGCCGTGGTCTTCGACGGCGATCACCAGATGCTGCTCCTGCCGAAACGCCGCCACGCGGATGTACTTGCGCTCCTGGCTGTATTTGTAGGCATTCGTCAGCAGGTTCAGGAGCAGTTGGGCGATCGCATCGGCATCGATCTTGACTTCCGGCAGCGGCGCGGCAATGTCCAGCACCAGTTGAAAGCCGTCGGCTTCCGCTTGCGGCCGGAACGCCTCCACCACCTGGCGCAGAATCACCTCCGGATCTTCATACTCGAAATTGTACTGCTTCACGCCGCGCTCGATGCGGGAGAAATCGAGCACGCTCTCGATCAAGCGCGCCAGGCGGTCCGATTCGCGCCGGATGACGCTGAGATATTCCGCCGCCTTCGTGGAGGCGGGTACGCCGGCAGGGCCCGCGGCAAACTGCCTTTCGAGCAGCTCGGCCAGCATCTTGATCGAGGCGAGTGGCGTGCGCAGCTCGTGCGAGACATTCGAAACAAAGGTCGATTTCATCTGCGACACGTGCGCTTCGCGCAACGCTTGCCGGATGAAAACATAGGCGCCGAAAACCACCGTGAGCAGCAGCAAGAACACCAGCCACAACGACAGCGTCAATTTGAAATTCCAGCCGGAGGCTTGCCCGGCGGGGTCGGGGGCATAGATCGCCACCTGCCAAAAGTCAAAGGGCTTCTCCAGCACCTGCTCCGCCACCCGCTCACCCGCCGGCGGCCGCGTGCCGATCATGAATTTGTGCTCTTCGTTCAAAATCGCAAAACTCACGTCGCCGGTCACCTCGAGCTTCTTGAGAATTGCCGGGAACAGCCTGGCTTTCAGCTCTTCGAGAGCGATTTCCATCGCGATCAGGCCGGCAACGTGATGGCCGGAGGCATCGGGCAGAAATTGATAGGCGAGCAGATAGGGCGCGCCTTCCGCGACATCGGAAATGTAATATACCCGATCCTTGTAGCTTTTGCGTTCGAGAACGTGCTGCGCCAGGCGGCGCTCCAGCACCTGCAGATAATACCGGCGGCTGATGCGTTTCTTGTTCAATTCCGCCAGTCTGTTGAAGTGTTGCGTGAAGTGCTCGGGATGGGACACGAACGGCGAGGTCAACAGCCGCACCGAGGCCGCCTGAATCAATTCGACAAAGTAGGTGTATTGCACCGTGCTGATTTCATCGGAGAGAGCAAAGAGATCCTGATACAATGCCAGCAGCGTTTCCACCGCCTCCTGATCGCGATTCTGATTCTCCAGAGCGATGGCGATTTGATACTGCGCAAAGAAGCGCAGCGGCGCGCCGTTGGGGTCGCGCACATGCGGGTGGTTCGCCAGCAGCTCGCGATACACGCCAATGGCGGCCGGCCAGTCGCTTTTCTTCATCAGCACACGGCCGGTGAGATTTTGGCTGAACGCGGCGAATTGCGGCGCCGGACATTCCCGGCGGATTTGCGCATACAGCGCCAGGGCTTCATCAAGGCGGCCTTTGTACTCCAATTCTTCCCCGGCCTCCACCAATGCCGAAAAACGCCGGTAGCTGTCGACGTAATCCTCGCTCGGCGGCGTGGCTTTGGAAAGAAAGAAACCGCGATTGGCAGGCTCGGCGGCACGCAGCGGCACCACCGGACTTTCCAGCAAAATGGCCGAGGCCACCAGCGGCTGCTCTGCGGCGAATTGATTCAAGGCTTCGGGCGTGGGATAGTTGCGGTCGCGCTTCGCGGCCTTGCCGGTGAAATACGTCCAGCGCTTCGCGGCTTTCTCCAGCTCCTCGTTGATTTCGCGGGCGGCAATGCCGGCGAGCTGCTTGTAGTTCTGCTGCAGCCGGGCCTGGGTGAGCAGCTTCTCGGTACGAATGGCACGCAGGCTGAAATAGCCGAGAAAGCCGCACGGCAGGATTATCAGGCAGACAAATGTGAGGGCCAGGCGCACTTCATGGCGCCGCCACAAACCGCGAGGGATCATGCTGCACTCTCCATGCGCAACCGTCAGGGGGGCGCGCGGCCGCGCCGTTCAGCCCTTCAACACCGCCACCGGCCGCAGCCGCACGACGGGCTGCGCCAAGCCCAGCGCCGCCATCGCGGCAACGACCTGCGAAACATCTTTGAACGAGCTGGGCGCCTGCTCGGCGAGGTTGCCTTCGCCATAGCGATACAGGCGAATGTTCTTGGTTTCAAGCTCGCGCGCGACGAGTTGTTCGGTGAACGCGGCCACGGCTTCCGGCTTGTCCAGCACGCGGCCGGCGCCGTGATTGACGGAATAGAATGTTTCGACCGCCCCCTCCGCCGCGACGCCGATGTACGAAGCATGGCCCATCGAGCCGGGAATCGGCAGGGGCTGGCCGGTGTGGCGGAAGAGCGCATGGTCGCCCAGGCGCGACGCCGGTAGCGCGCGGCTGGCGCCGTGCCGGTGCACCCACAACCTCTCGCCGCGCCATTCCTCCGGCTTGATGCTGACATGGGCGCAATCATACAACAAGGGCAGGGACAGCGAATCGTCGCGCAACACGTGGCGCACCGCCGCACGCAGCCGCTCGGTGAGCGCAATGCGATTGGCAAAACCGAAGTTGGAGGCCGCCGCAATCGCGCGCAGATATTCCTGCGCAAGCTCCGTCTCCACCGGCATCGACCAGATCGGCGTGCCGCGCGTCATGGCTTGCATGAAGCTGGCATCCTCTTCCCAGCTTTCCAGATAGCCCTTCATGGTCTTGCTGCCCACGCTGCGCGAGCCGGTGTGCAGCATGAACAGCGCCCGGCCCGGCACCAGGCCGAGATGGCGGGCTTTTTCCGCATCGAGCACTTCGACGATTTCCTGCAATTCGAGAAAATGATTGCCGTCACCGAGGGTGCTGTAGCAGCGCCGGCCCTTCTTCAGCGCCTGTTTGGGCAGGCAGGCGAGGATTTTCTCCGCTTCCGCGGTATCCGTTGCCATGGTGCCGCGGTCTTCGATGCAGCTCATCTCTTCCTCGCTGAGGCCGTAGCGCTTCTGGCTCCACGCGCCGCCCTGCACCAGCAGTTCGGCGAGTTCCTCCCTGGTGAGAATGTCGGGGTCATGCTCGAAAACCGGAATCGTGCGCCGCAACTCGGTGAAAAGCTCGTCGAGCACGGCGGGCGTGAGTTCCCGCACTGCGATGTCACTGCGAATCATGCGCATGCCGCAGCAAATGCCGGTGTCTACCGCGCGCGGCACGATGACGCTTTTCGAGGCCACCACGGTGCCGGTCGGGCTGAGGTTGCGGCTCTTGCGATGAATGTCGGGCAGCACGCCGACATAATGATCCAATCCCGGTGTTGCGGCCAGCGCCTGCAACTGCGCCAGCGTTTCCGCGTCCGGCATCATTTCGGGGGTGAGGAAGAACTTGATGGGCAATTCGCCGCTTTGCGGCTGCTTGGTAATCGGATGTGCCATGATTATTTCCGCGTTTTTCCTGAGTGGGGCGGCTGGGTTTCTGCGCTCCTGAAGAACCGCCCGGCCGCCTGCTTCATTGCCGGGTAAACATGACTTACTACCGGCATCGCGCCGCGCTTACCGAACGCTGGCAAGAATATCTTCCACAACCGCCGCCACGCCGGCGCTGCGATCGATGCCGAGCGCGAAGCAGCGCGCGCTTTGCGCGAAGCGGCGCACCACTTCCACGCGGCGGAGGGCCTGCCCGGCCTGCGGCCAGTGCAGATCGAGCGCCGCGGCGTACCAGCCGTAGTCATCCAGTTCCAGCGTCAGGCGATTCATCGCGATGATCTTCTCCGCCGCGGCTTCCGCCGTGATCTCGTGAACCCGGCGCTGCGGCGCGAAGTGCGGCAGAAACAAGGCCGCCGGCCGGCTGCTGGCCGTTTGCGCCGCCGCCTCGAAGTGAAAGAGGGATTTTTCCTTCAACCCCTCGGGAAAGGCCATGGGAACCAGACAGCTCGCACGCTCGCCCAGCATGTGCAGGCTGTCCGGATTCAGGCGGATCGGCTCATAGCAGGGGTACACGAACTCGCCTTCGGTGAGAACGAGGTTCTCCGCGATCAGCGCGATGCCGGGTTGCTGCATGAGCGCGACGCAGGTGGTGGTCTTGCCGACCCCGCCCAAGCCGCCGATCAAGAGACTGCCGCCGCCGGTGGCGAGTGCCGAGGCATGCAGCGCCACCCAGCCGCGTGTGCGCTCCAAATGCCAGAGCAGCGGATAATAGACGAGATAGCTCATCAGGCTGAAGTATTTTTTGTACTCATAGTCGCGCAGGCTTTCGAGCTTCTCTTTCTTGGGATGAAACGTGTACGCCACCTCGAAGTGAAAGCGGCCCTGCCCGCGCCGGAAGCGCAACTGCAGTCCTTTCATGCGCAGCGTGTTCAGCCAAATCAGCTCCTCGGCATTGCCGAGCATGCGCTTGCCGATCACCTGCAGCGGCTGGTCGCAGGCAAACGGGTTGTTTTCCTCCTGCCACTCGCCTTGCGACCAGTGGCAGGTGACGGACAGATCCGGCTTGTCAACCGGCGGTGTTGCCAGGTGGTGAAGATGTTCGCGCGCATAAGCAATCAACGGCTCATGCGCCGAGGCGAGATTCAAGGTGGCGTCATGCAGCCGCACGCCGACAGTGTGCATATGAGATTCCTTGTCTACTTTGCCCTGAAGCTGTTGTCGTGATGTCCGCTCAGGCCGGCGGCCTGATGCCCTCGGCAGACAGCATCTGGCCGGTCAAATCCACCATCGTTGCCGCAGCCGGCAAAGCGCGGCTCTGCGCCCAAATCGCTTCTGCCTGCCCGAGCAGCGTGCTGATTTTTTCGCCCCGGCCGGCATGATCATGCGCCATGAGTTTGCTCATCTGTTTGTTGACGAGCAGGCTGATGAGGTACCAGCCGAGCTCCTCCGCCGTGATGCGATGCGGGCTTTGCTCCGCATATCCCGCAACCAGATGCTGCGTGATCGCCACGCGCTGGCGGGCAGTGATTTGGCCCAGACCTTCCAGGTAATAAAGCGAAGAAACCAGGTTTGCCACATCATAGGCCGGCGGGCCCAGGCGCAGGCTGTCGAGATCGATGAGCGCCAATTCGCCTTGATGCACGAAAATATGATTGAGGCGAAAGCTGCCGTGCAGCAACACGTGGGATACGTGTTCGGGCTTTGCCGCTGCGCGCCACGCGCGCCTCAAACGCTGCAGCCGCGGCCGCAGCCCGGGAAACTCCCGCTTGAGTGCGGCCAGCACCGGCCGATTTTCGCGCCATTCGCCGCGCCGCGAAACGCGTTTCGAAACCCGGCGCTTGCTGCAATGAAGCTGCGCCAGCAGAGTGCCGGCCTGTCTTATCAGCGCCAGGTCACCGGTCCGCAAAAATACTTCCCAAAGATTCTCGCCAGGCAGCTCTTCGAGAAAAACAGCCGCATGGCGTTCATCGTATGCCAACGGCCGCGGCAAGCGAATGGGCGGACGGCTTCCGCCCGGCGCCGGCCATGAGGCCCACAGTTTCACGAGATTGCGATATGATTTCTTCGCCGCCTTTTCGTCTTTGAGCTGTTTGACGATGAAGCGCAGCTCGCGCGCGCCGCCCGCCGCACTTGCCACGGTAGCACGGCCCCGACCGGTGAAGCGCTTGCCGGGAACATAGCGCAGGCTTTCCACCTCAGCCTGCACCACCTGCCATGACGGCTGGTAACGTGCTGCGCGCCAAATGCGGCGGAGATTGGCGGTGAGCCACTCCTGCAACTTCGCAGGCGTGAACAGTTTGAGTTTGGGATCATTGGGAAAAGCATAGAGCAACAGCCGCAAGCGGGGCAACAAAATGACGGCCTCGCCAAGCGCCGGCTGCACCTTCGCCTTCTTCACCGCCGCACGGTATTCCTCCCCGGCTTTTTCACTGCGCACAACTTTGCCGACGTACTGTTGCTCGTGCCGGCCCTGCGTGGCGGTTGTGAGCGTGAGCGCATAAAGAATTGTCGCACCCTTGTCAGGATCGAGCCACTTGTGCCGGATGTCGAGACGGGCCACGGTGACTTCGCCGGGATGCGCGGCAGCGAAATAGGCAGCCAGATGCTCCTGCACCACGGCGGCGTCGAGTGCCGGCACGGCGGCATCGGGTTTCATGGCAGTCCTCTCCTCAACACGGTGGCTCAGTGTCCCGGTGTGCATGCCACTCACACCTTCACCATTAATGCCTGCCGGTAAACGCGCAGCCATTCTTCGAACTCATGCTCGGTGCGCATGTGCGCCACGCTGTTGCGGGCATTCTCGCCCAGCCGCCGGCGCAAATCCGAATCCACGATCAGTTCCTGCAAGGCCTCAAGAATCTGCGCGCTCGAACCCGGGCTGAC
Organism: bacterium; assembly: GCA_037445455.1. Lineage (GTDB taxonomy): Bacteria > Zhuqueibacterota > Zhuqueibacteria > Zhuqueibacterales > Zhuqueibacteraceae > Coneutiohabitans. The sequence goes on from JBBIKM010000001.1 coordinate 71,028, forward strand.
CAGCATGCCGTTCTCGCGATGCTGGATGATTTCGGGAATCGCGCCGGCGCGCGAGCCAATCACCGCCTTGCCCATGGCCATGGCCTCAATCATGGAAAGCGGACAGCCTTCCGAGAACAGGGAGGGGAAAACCAGGATGTCGAACCATTGCAAATATGCCGGCATTTGTTGATGCGGAATCTTGCCGGTGATGACGGTGCGGGCGAGCAGATCATACTCCCGCAAATAGCGCTCGTGCAGCTCACGATCATCGGCGCTGAAGTAATCGCCCACCAGCAGCAGCGAGTAATCGACTTGATCCTGCAACCCGGCCAGTGCTTTGAAAAGATACACCAGCCCCTTTTTGTAACGGAACAGGCCCGCGGTGCCGATCACCATGCCTTTCAAGTCGAGCGCGGGTTTGGCGGGCAGATCGCTGGGCGCGATGGCGATCGAATTCAGAATCACTTTGGCTTTGTGCGCCACCGGTGCGATGCCGCGGTCGGCCAGCTCCAGCAGGCTGGTCGCGACCGAGGTCACGTAGTCCGCCTGTTCGAGGGTCTGGCGCACGAACGGCAGGCGCAGGGGATCGAAGGCGTACTTGCCGATGTCATTGCCGCGAATCGAAGCAATCGCTTTCACACCGTGCAGTCTGGCCACCAGCGTGGCAATGAAGGCCGCGGGATACAGGAAGAAGCCGTGCAAGACCTCGAAATGGTAGCGGCGCTGGAAATAGTCCACCGCATCGAACATCTCACGATTGTAGCGGGTCAGCACGTCGGCTTCCGAAAGGCCGAGCTGGTTGTGAAAGCCGGGATGAAACACCTTGACGCGATGCACCTGCACGTTGCTTTCCAGCACGCTGGTGAAGGATTCGTCAAACGGCAGGGCCTCGGCGTGCTTTTGCAGCGCGATGACATGCACTTCCATACCGTGATCCGCGAGCAGATTGGCCACGCGCTGGGCGGAATGTCCCACGCCGCCGACCTGGGGCGGATATTGACCGGTGACAATGGCGGTGCGCAATCCCTTCATGCCGCGGCTCCTTTCATCTGTGCTCCAGCCTCACGCAGCGCCTGCGCGTGGCGGATGATCACCGCGGCGTTGTGATCCCAGGTGCGCTCGCGTTGCACCCATGCCTGGCCGGCCCTGCCCATTTCTTCGCGGCGTTCGCGGTCGCCGGCGAGTTGCTGCAGCGCCTGCCGCAACGCCGCCACATTGCCCGGCTCGTAAAGCAAACCGTTTTGCCCGGAGGCCACGATTTCCGCCACCTGGCCGAGCGCGCCGGCCACCACCGGTTTCGCCATCATCATGTACTCGTAGATCTTGATCGGCGAGAAGTAGAAATTCTCGTTGGGCGTGTAGGGCGCGACCGTGATGTCCATCGCATCGATATAGGCGGGGATGTCGTCATACGGCACTTTGCCGGTGAACGTGACTTGTGCGCCGAGATGATGCGCGCGCACGTGCTGTTCCAAAGCTTCCCGCTGCGGGCCATCGCCGACGATGAGCAGATGCGTGTGCGCCGGCATTTGCTCGAAGGCCTGCACCAGCGTTTCGGTGCCGTGCCAGCTCTTCAGGCTGCCGACGAATCCAATGACGCATTTGCCGGCAAGCTGCCACTGCGCCCGCACCGCCGGACCGCACAAACGCGAGCCGTTGCGCTGCGCCGGCCATTCCCGGCCGGCTGCCGCCACCGCCAGGAAGCGCGCCGGATCCACGCCATTCGGCAAGACCACGATGCGCCCGGCGGGCACGCCCATGCTCAGCGCCAATTGCTGCAACTCCGTGGAAACCACCAGCAAGCGGTCCGTCTCGTTCCAGATTCTCTGTTCGAGATGGCGCGCCAGCACTTTCAAGTCCAGCCCGCGCATTTTCTCCTGTTCGTGACTCAGCGGCGCATTGACTTCGAGCAGGTGGGGAATGCCCAGCGTGCGCGCCAGCTTGATGCCGGCATAGGCGAAGAGCGAGTACCGTTCATAAATCACTTCCGCCGGCATTTGCCGGAGATGGTCGAGCGCAGCCTCATAGAGGGTAAAATTATAGAGCAGGTTGCGCAATTCGTGGCGCACGCGCGTTTCCACGCCGAGAAACGCGTCCAACTGACTCAACTCTTTAAACAACGCCGCGTGAGAGGGCCGGGCCGGCACCGCCAGCAGCTCCGCCTCACCGGCATGCTCTTCGGCGATGGCGGAAGAGATGATATGCACCGTGTGGCCCTGCCGCCGCAAGGCCGCCGTCACCTCGCGCACGTGAATGCTCGCCCCCTTAAAGCCGAAAACCGGCACCCCGAAATCAGCACTGAGATAGGCAATGTTCATGAAACGTATCCTTCGGAATCTCCACTCCAATTCCCACTCTCACTCTCACTCCTACTCCTACTCCTACTCCTACTCCTACTCATCCCTGCGCCAACCACTCCTCACACACCTGCCAGGCTTCTGCGAATTTCGCCATGATGCGATAATCGAGATTGACGACGGCGAGATGCATCTTTCCCACCCAAAACGCCAGCAGGTACCACGCCAGCCGCCGCGACTCGAGCGGCCAGGGCACCAGCCGCGCGTAAGCCGCGCACAATTGTTCAGCCGCAGCCCGCACGCGCGTGCGCTCCAGACCTTGGGAAAATTCCAGCAGGCGCAGTGACGCGATGAACTCTGCCACATCTGCAAGGGGATCGCCGAGCGCCAGCGCATCCCAGTCCAGCAATGCCAGCGCGGTGTCGTTGCCGAGCAATTGTTCCAGGCGCAATGCACCGTGAATCGGCGTGCGTTCCCGGATGCTGCCGGCGATTTCTGCCTGGTGGCCGAGCAGGGCTGCCAGCACGGCGGCGATCGTCGGACGATATTGCGGAAAGATTTGGAGAAAATGTCCGGCATCCAGCTCCGCAGCAGTGCTGAGCGCGTCGAGCGATTCACCGTGCGGCAAATCTGTCAGGTGACTGGTGTGCAAGCTGGCCAGCAGCGCGGCGATTTGCGTGAACAAAGTCTGCCAATCGCGTTGCGCCAGCGATTCCAGCACCGGCCGGCCGGGCCATTCCTCCTGCCAAAACGTGCTTTGTTCTTCCAGCCAGAGAATGGGCCGGGGAATCTGCAGCCCGAGGCGTCCGGTGCCTGCGCAGGTGCCGCCGGACTTTGGCGTGAAGGCTTGATAAGCGCGGCGTGTGTTTTCGAAATAGCGGCGGCCGGCGGCCTCGCCACAGGTTTTGCTGAAGAAAGTCAGCTCGCGGGAGTCGCCGGTGGCGTTGGACAGCGTGAGGTGATAGCGCAGCACACAGCGCTTGCGCGGCATGTACTTGATGCGCCGGAAGCGCACCTGCTGCACGTGCCAGCGGCCCTCCAGCCCGAATTCTTCCTGGTGTTGCTCAAACTGGGCTGCGACAAAGGCCGGCTGCACCAGGCGGCGCAAAGCCGGCATTTTTTCATCTGCGGGGAACGGCCACACCACCATGTCGCATTCCGGCCAGAAGCTCGGCGGCACGGCCCCGGCCTCCGGCAGCGTCATGGCCGCGAGTGCTTTGTGAAATTGATTCTCTGCCTTGCGTGCCACGCAGGATTTCGCAAACAGCCAGTGATCCTCGCCGGACTCGAGTTGTACGCGATACAGCACACTGACATGCTGCCCCGGCCGGTAATAGATTTTTTCGATGGCAGCGCACTGCACGGGTTGCGGCCCGCCGGCGAAGAGTCTCCCCGGATGCGCATTGAACACCTCGACCATCTTTTCGGGGTCGGTCAGCGTCGGCAAGTGCGGCAAGTGCGGATCGGTGTAGGTGAAATCAACCGGCATTGTCCGTCCAATCGTTCGCCGCCAGGCGGAGCAACTGCTCCGCCAGCGTGGCCTCGGAAGATTTTATCGCTTTGTAAACCTGGCTGCTGAGCAACTGGCTGCCGGCGAACCACGCGATGCGTTCGCTGGCAATCGCCTGGGTGGCGTTTTGTAAATAGGCGGCGCGGAAACTGGCAAATGTGCGTTGCGCCAGGCCGGGCGTGATTTCACCCTGCGCCTGCATCTTGCCGAGATATGCGGCAAAGCGACCGAGATCATAGCAGGGATCGCCCTGATTGGCGCCGTCAAAATCGATGAAGACCAGATCCCGGCCGTCGTGCAGAATATGGCTGAATTTGAACGAGGCGTGCACCGGCGTCAGCCGCACCGGCGGCAACTGCGCTTGCGCGGACAGCAAGCGATCGTAGATTGCCGAGAATGCCGCGGCGTGCTCCGGAAAGGACTCGTGCACCGCGGCATGGGCGCGCTGCAGCTCCTGCATTTGATAAGCCAGATTCATCTGCTCCGGAAGCTGCAAGCCGCTGCCGTGGAACGCGGCCAGTGCTTCTCCGGCGCGCCGGCTGAGCCGCGGCAATTCGGCTTTATCCTCCAGCTCGGACAGGGCCTGGCCGGCAATCGCCTCCTGCCAAACGAGGTCGAGCTGCGCGTCATACGAATAAGGCCGCGGCAGGCGGAAGTCACCGCGCTGGCAGGCGGAAGTTTGCCAGATGGCCTGCATCAAATTGAATGCGGCCCGGCCCGCGCCTGCGGTATAAGCCTTGCCGAACACCCGGTGCGTGCCATGCTGCGCGCAGGTCAGGTCAACCAGGAACATGCAACGCAGCCCCGGCACGTGTTTGATCACGGTTGCCGTCGCGGTCACCGGCGGGTCATGTTGCTCCAGGCCCACGGCCTGCGGCGCGGCTGCGATCAACGCGCGCAACTTGTCCGGCTGCAGCAGGGTGGTGAGCGCGGGCAGGTCCGGATCGTTGGGATAAGCCCACAACACCATCTCCCATTCGGGAATGAAGCTCAGGCTGCGGCCAAACGCGGGTTGGAGAAGATCCGCATGCTGGGCGGCTGCGAAGGCAGCGCGGCCTTCACCCGCCGGGAAAATCCTGCCGAGGTAGATCTGTTCGCCCAGCTCGCGGCCGCTGCCATCGCTGATTTTCGCTTTGATCTGCACGCGGCAGAGGCCGGGCTTGTAGTGGAGGCGCAGCAGCCGGCAGCGCGCAATCCGGTGCGTGCAGGATGGGTCGAGCTGTTGCTGCAGAGCCGCCGTCAGGCGTTTCTTGTCCGCAAGGGCATGCAGTTGCGGAAATTCGCAATCGTCAGGAATGCGGATCGCGTGTGACATCGAGAAACTCCGGGTGCAGGGTGAGCCGGCCGGTGCCGGCCGTGGTCAGGTGTCAGTACAATTCCGTTTCATGCGCCAGTATTGCCGCGGCGAGGTCGAGCAGGCGTGAGACTTTCCCGGCATGGTTCTTCTTCGCCAGCGTGATGCACTTGGTGGCCTGCTTCGCCATGAGTTGCGCCGCCGTGTGCCAGGCCAGCACGGTTTTCGGCAAGCCCCAGGGCGCGGCCTGCGCGTAGCCGCGGCAAAAGTGGGTGAGCGCCGCCGCGCTTTGTTGCGGCGTCAGCTTGTCGCGCAGCGGCAGATAAAGCAAGTGCGCCGCAAAACTCGCGACATCGCCGATGGGATTGCCGCACTGGAAATCATCGAAGTCGATCACCGCGAGCGTGTCGTCCACCAGCAGGCATTGCGAGATGCGAAAGCCGTTGTGAATCGGCGTGATGGGCAGGGCGGGCAGACCGGCGTGCTGTGCACGCAGCGCCTGCCCGAGCGCCGCCACTGCCGGTTGAAATGCGCTGTCGAAATCAGCGATGATTCTTTCCGCCTTCGCCACTTCGGCAAGCACGTGCTGGTCGGTGTGCCGCGGCAGATTGCCGATCTGACATTGCTGCAAACCCGCCAGGCCGGCGCCCAGGCGCGCCGCCGTGTGCGCGAGATCGAGTTCGGCGAGGTGATCATCGACATTGCGCCCGCGCAAGCCCGCCATGAAGAGCGTGTTCATCTCAGCATCAAAAAAAAGCGGGCGGGGCACGATGAACGCGCCGGATTGGCACAAGGGCGATTGCCAGACCGCCTGCAGCGTCGCGAAAATGGCGGCGGCCTCGGTTTTGTGATTGTAGGTCTTGCTGTAGAGCACGGTTGTGCTGCCGTCGCTGAAGCGCAACGCATGCCGCAACGTGCAGCGATCCCAGGGCGCATACTTCACGACTTCAGCCTCGGCCGTCACCAACGTAGCGCCGGGCGCCGGCCGCAGCAGTTCCTCGTGCGAGCGCAGCAGGTCGCGCCGGCCCTTGCTGTCCAACAGGCGGGGCAGGTGCCTCAGCCGGGAATCATTCGGAAATCCCCACAGCAGCAAATCCAGTTCAGGCAGCAGATGCAGCGCCGGGCCGAATTGCGGCTGCACCTGCGGCTGGTCTTGCGCTTTGGCGAGGCGGGCGGCCAGTTTGCCTTTGGCTTCGATCACGCCGGAGAATATCTGCGCGCCACTCCTGCCGGATTGCAGATCACTGATGTGCAGCTCATAGCAAACCTCGCATTTCTTGCCGGGTTTGTACCGCATCTGCAGCAGCCGCAGATCGTGAATGTGCAAATGGCCGGCCGCGAAACCGGGAAGCTGGCGTTGCAAATGCTCTTTCATCGCGCGCGGATCGGCAATCACCTGCAATTGCGGAAAGTGACTGTCGGCCGGCGCTGCGAGATACTGATTCATGCCTGATCCCTTGAATGAATGAGTCGCATTGATTCAGGCGGCAGCCGTGCGGCGGCTGCGGCTGTCGCTTGCGCTGTTGCGATTCCCGGGTGGCGGGCGCAGCGGCAGTCCTGCCCGGTTGGTTTCAGGTTGTCCTGCTTGCGGCTTTGATCATGGCCAGCCCGCGGATGTTGCCGGCCAGATCATACTTGGCCAGCTCGTCGAAGTAAGCGGCACATTGTTGCAGCCTCTCGCTCTCCGGGACTTGCAGCGCGCCGGCCAGCCACTGCTCAAGTTGCGCGCGGCTTTCTGCCAGCGGCTGCAGCGTTTCGTGTTTGTAGAAGCCTTCGTCATTCGCGCCGACTCTGAGATAGACGAGACGCTGCCGCAGCCTCTCGCATCCGACTTCATCAAGCGCCGTGGCGAGATGCCGATTCTGCAGACCCGCCGCTGCGCGCGCCGCAAACGCATTGAAGTAATCCGGCCCCATGCGATAACAGGTGATGAAGGTGAAACGATCCTCATCCTGCGGCAGGGCCACGAAGAGATCGAACAGCGGCGGCGGCAGCGACATGACAAACGCCATGTTGGTGATACCGACTTTGGCATGGCGTTGGCGAAAACGCTGCAGCGCACCGTTGTTTTGGCAGGTGAGCGCCAGCGTTTCCACCACTTGCAGCAGTGTGGCTTCCGCATGTTCCTGCACCTGCGATCGGCCGGTTGCAGGCTGCGGCACCACCACCACGCTTTTGAGCGCGAGATCGGAATAGTACTTCGGCTTGTCGGGGCTGCTGCAGATCCAGGCGAGACGGAACAACACGATCAGTTGGTGCGCCGTTTCCGCGGCAATGCCAAATGGCTCTTGCACCTGTTGCACGGCAGCAGCAGTGATCGGCAGGGCTGGATGCAGGCAGTTCGCCTGGCGCAGCCGCTGAACGAACGATTTGAACTGGCTCTCCACTGCTTCGCTGAGCGTGCCCAAACCGAATCGTTGCAACAGGCGCGGCAGTTGCCGGCGCACAAACGGCTGGGCCTCGCCCAACTCCGAAGCGCGGAGCACGGCGGCCACGTGGTCATCGCACTGCGCGCCAAGCTGCGCCACCTGCGCGATGAAATCGGCGCACTCCGCATAGGTTGCCGGCGAGCAATACTCCTGGCGTGGATCGTCCAGGCGAAAGATCAGCTTGGCTGCGCCCAGCTTGCGCCGGTCGTGCAGCAACTTGGCAATCAGCAGATGGCGAATGTGCGCCAGCAGCCTTTCCACTTCGGCGGCCGCATGCGAGGCTGCCAGCGCCGTGGTGATTGCCGTGAAGTCAAAGAGCTCGTCCAGCCGCGGCCAAAACGTTTGCGCCAGCTCCAAACGGCTTCTCACCACACTGCCGCGCACGAACGCGAGCAGATAGGCCGCCGCGGGAATGCGCTCCGCCAGCCGCGCCAGCAAAGCGGCATTGAGATGATCAATCAGTGTTTGGAAGTATTCCGGACTTTCGGGGCTGGCCACCGCGATGTCCGGCACAGTGCCCGTGACGCGCGTAACGCCGACGCCGGCGTTGATGGGCAAACGCAGGTAATCCGAGAGAGGCATGAGTATGATTCCCTAAGCCATCGGCCAGTTCTTTGTGAGCAATTCCAGGTACTGGCGGACGAGAGTCGTGTCGAATGATTTCATCGCTTTGTGCACCTGGCTGCTGAGCAACTGGCAGCGCGCAAACCAGACGATGCGCTCGTGCGGCACCGGGTGGGCCACCGCCTGCTGATAGGCATCACAAAAACTCGCGATCGTGTCCCGCGCAATCGTCGCACTGATCCTGCCCAAAAGCTGAATCCTGCCGAGATAAGCGATGAAGCGGCCCAGATCATAGCCTGGATCGCCCTGGTTGACGCCGTCAAAATCGATGAAGGCAATGCCCTCGCCGTCAAAGAATACATGGCTCGACTTGAAGGAGCCATGCACCGGGGTCAAGGCTGCTTCCGGCAGATGCGCGGCGGCCGTGAGCAACCGGTCATAGGCGGCGTTGAATGGCGCGGCATATTGCGAGAAGCGTGAATTGACTTCGCGATGAACGCCGTGGAGCTCCTGCATTTGAAAGGCGAAAGTCATCTGTTTCGGGAACTTCAGATCGCTGTTGTGAAACCCCGCCAGCTCCCGCCCGACCAGCGAGGCGAGGGCGGGCAGATGATCCCAGTTCGGCAAATCTGTCAACGCGTGGCCGCGCAGCGCCTGCTGCCAGACGATGTCATGCTCGCGGTCATAGGAATACGGCTGCGGCACATGGAACTCGCCGCGTTGCCGCGCCGCGCTCTGCCAGAGGCGCATCATGACATTGAAGCAGCCCGCGCCCTCGCCGCCGGTGTAGGCCTTGGCAAAGGCACGAGCTGGTGGGCTGCCGTCTTCGGAGCCGGCGAGTGCGATGGTCAGCAAGTACATGCAACGGTGACCGGCTACGTATTTGATGAGTTGCGTGGTGACGCCGGCCGGTCGCGTGCCGGCAGTCAGGCCAAAAGACTCGGGCTGCGCCGCAATCGTGCGTTGCAGTTTTTCCGGATTCATGAGCAGGGCAATGCCGGTGAGGCTGGGATCGTTGGGATAGGCCCACACCACCATGTCCCATTCGGGGATGAGGCCGACGGCCTGGCCGTAGGCGGGGGTAATCAATTCAGCACCAAGCGCTTTTTCGAACGCGGCGCGGCTCTGCGCGGGCCGAAAGACTTTTCCGAAATACTTCTGCTTGCCGATTTCTCTGCCGGCGGCATCGCTGAGCGTTGCTTCCATCTGCAAATGGCATTTGCCGGGCTTGTAATGCAGCCGCTCGATGCGGCACTGCTGCAGCCGCACACCGCCGCAAGTTTTGCCGGCACCGAGATGTTCGTCCAGCACCGCGGCCAGACGGCCCGGATCGATCATGGCGTGCAATTGGGGAAACTCACACGCCTCGGGGATGGTGATCGCGTGCGACATGATTTGGGCCTCCTCGCCAGGTGAAAAACTCGCGGCCGGCGAGGCCTGGCTTGTGGCCGCCGCCCGGTCCGCATTCGCTGAATGCCCGTTACTTTCAGGAAAAGCAACAACGGACCTGTTGCGCGCCCGGCTCATTTCACCGGCCGGCAGTCACGCCGGGCATCGCCTCCAGCCATTCTTCCAGCAGCGCAACAGCAGTGGCCACTCGCTGCGCCGCCGCATGCTCCATGCGCTTGAGTGAAGAATGCATTTTCCCCAGCAGGAAAGCTGTGACATACCATGCCAGGCGCCGGCGCTCACATCGCCAGGGGACGAGCGCAGCATAACTCTCGACAAAATGTGCCACGGCGGTGGTGATGGCCGCCGCCGCAGCCCCGTCGCTGAGGCGCAGATAAATTACCGAGGCGAGAAACTCCGCGACGTCATAAAGCGGATCGCCCACCGCCAGCGCGTCGAAATCAACCAGGCCGGGTTGATCATCGCGCACGAGGATTTGCGCCAGCTTGAAAGTGCCATGAATGGTGGTGGGCGGCGTGGCGGCCTCACTGCGTGGCAGGGTGGCAGCCAATTGCTGCAGCAACCGCTCTTGCCGCTCGCGGACTTCGGGCAGAAACTTGAGGATTTGCGCGGCATTGTCTCTGGCATTCGCCAGCATCGTTGTGGGGCTCGGGCCGGGACGTTGCAGCTCTGCCGGCAGTTCGATTTGATGCAGTGCCGCCAGCATGGCCGCGATTTTGGGCAGCACCGGCGTGTGGGCGAGCGTCGCCCAGCCGCGCTCGGCGCAACGCCGACTCAGGGGTTCTCCCTCCCAGGCATGCTGCCACAAGGTCTTGCTCTCGGGAAGATAGGCAATCGGCGCCGGCACATTGAGCACGCCCGCGGCGCAGGCGCGGCTCGCACAAATCACCCGCAGCGCCGCGGCGACCGTGCGGCCGCTGGCGTCATCCGTGGTCTTGCTGTAGAACGTGCGCGTTTGTTGTTCGCCCGCCGCATTCCGCAACGAGACCTGGTAACGCAACACGCAACGTTTGCCCGGCATGTATTTGACTTTGTGGTCCAGCACTTCAACGCAATGCCAGGTGCCGGACAAGCCGAATTCCGCCAGATGGCGCTCGACATGCTGCTTGATGAAATCAGCATCTTTGAGCCGGGCGAGCTGTGGCAGCTTGGGATCATACGGAAAGGCGTGCACGACCATGCGGCGCTCCGGCCACAAGCTGACCGGTTTCCAGAAATCGCAAGCGAACAAGGACGGCGTTGCGCTTGCGCTGTCATCCGCCACTGCGCCGTTGCGCAGCAGGCGGCCATGCAGCCATTGATCGAAGGGACGGCCGTCGCGATCGTGACCCTGCACCTGGTAGGCGATGAGGCAAGCCTTGCCGGGCTTGTGATACACGCGCATGATGCGGCACTGCTGCACGCGCAGCCCGAGGCCGGGATACTCCCGTTGAAAAAACTCTTCGAACGCCGCCGCCATCACGATCGGGTCGGTTTCCGGCAGCGCCGGTGCTACGCCTTCGCGGGGGATTGATTCTATGGCCATCTGACCTGAAGTTTTTGAATGAGCATGATGATTGATGGAAATCCTGCAACCGTCCCGCACCCGGGAAGCGTCTCCTGTGATTCCCGCCGCGCGGCCTGTTTGCCACGCGCCCGAAGAATGGCGCGCGCCGGCGGCACCGGCTTCACGCGTGCGCTTCCATCATTGCGAGCCAGCCTTCGCAAATCTCCCTGCCAGCGGTGTGCAATTCCTGCAGAGCGCGGCGATCGCAATTCTTGGTGGCGGCATACAGCTTGGTGATGAAGAAGGCCAGCGCATACCAGGCCAGCCGGCGCCGGTCGCAAGGCCAGGGCGTGCGGGCGGCATAACTCTCGCAGAAGAGCGTAAGCGCCGCCGTGACGTCGGCGCTCGCGAAACCGCGGCTCAATTCCAGATACCGCAACGAGGCGATGAATTCCGCCACGTCTGCGAGCGGATCGCCGAGCGCGAGCGCATCGAAATCGATGAGCGCCAGCTCGGGTCCGCGGATCAAGAACTGCTCGATCCGGCAGGCGCCATGAACGGGCGTCGCCGGTGCCGCTTGCTGCTCCAGATTCTCCTTGTGCGCATGCAGGCGCGCCATCGCCGCCGCCAGCAAACCGGCCAGGGGCGGAAGCAACTTCGTCAGTTTCGCCGCATCTTGCGTCACTTCCCGATAGATGCCATCCAGGGCCGGGGCGGGGGACAGGCCGTTGATGCGTTTTTGATGCAAGGCTGCGATGACGCCGGCAAGGCGCGGCATCAATTCACGCCAGTCTTGTTCGGCAAAGACCTCCACCAGCGCCTGGCCCGGCCATTCCTCCTGCCAGTAGGTGTCGCTCTCCTCCAGGAAGAACAGTGGTCTGGGTATGTTGATTGCGCCGGTGCCGCTTGTCAAGTGTTCATAGGCGGTTGTGAGCGCGGCAAAACGGCTGCGCGTCTTGCCGTCGCCATAGGTTTTGCTATAGAAGGTCAAGTCCCGCGTTGGGCCGGCCGGTGCGACGAGCTTGACATGATGTCGCAGGACGCAGCGCTTGCCCGGCATGAGCTTGATGCGGTCACAGCTCGTCGCGACGACGCGCCAAGCCGCGGCCGGCGACAAGCCGAACCAAGGCAGATGTGCTGCCACGCTTTGCGCCACCGCCTCGGGCGCGACCACGCGCGCGAGCATCGTCATTGCCGGATCGTGCGGGAAAATCCACAGGATCATGTTGAGATCCTGCCAGAGGCTGGTGGCCGGCAGGGTGCTCAAGCACGTGCAGGCGGAGTGATTGTGCTCGGATCTGGCCGGCAGCTTCTTGAAGTGTTTCAGGGCATCATCCTTCGGCAGCATCTCGCCGTAGAGCCATTCATTCGTTTCCGTTTGTGCGGGGTGGTGAAAATGCAAACGGTAAAGAATGCCGCAGCGTTTGTGCGGGCGATAATAGATCTTTTCGACCGCGCAGCGCGAGACGCGCCAGTCAGGGTTCAGTCCCAAGGCGAACAGATGCCGGGGGAAAATCTCTGCCATCCGGCCGCCGTCCACCGCCGTCGCCAGCCCGGGCAGCGAAGTATCGTTGAAGAAATCAGTCTGACACCCTGCACTGCGTGTGGACATCATCGTCTCCATTTCGAAAGGGGAAGATCTCCGGCATTCCGGCGGTCTGAACTGCCGGCAGCGGCGCATGGTCCCGCTTTGAGGCCGCCGCCCCGGCCGGCCCAGGCGGCGCCGATGGCCGGTTCACTCCGTCACGGCCTGCGGCGCATGCACCGGCGCTTCTTCTGTCTTTTCGGCTGCTGCGACTTTCCTGCGCGCCTTCGGTTTGTGTCCCAAGACCTGCAATTCGTAGAACTCGCGGTATTGCGGGCTGCTTTCGAGCAGTTCTTCGTGGGTGCCGGTCTGCATCAATTTGCCCTCTTCCAGCACGACGATCTTGTCCGCGTTCTTGATGGTCGAGAAGCGATGCGCGATGATGAATGTGGTTTTGTTCTTGGTCAGCTCTTCGATGGCCTGCGTCACCAGTGCCTCGGATTTGGCATCCAGTCCGGAAGAGGGCTCGTCCAGGATCAAAATTGGCGCGTCGCGCAGCATGGCGCGCGCAATGCTGAGGCGCTGGCGCTGACCGCCGGAGAGGTTGTCGCCGCCGTCCCAAATCATGGTGTCGTAGCCATCGGGCATCTGCATGATAAAGTCGTGCGCCTGCGCGGCCTTGGCTGCCGCGATGATTTCCTCATCCGTTGCGCCCTCCTTGCCGAACGCGATGTTGTCGCGCACGGTGCGGCGCATGAGCTTGGCTTCCTGCAGCACGATGGTCACCTGCCGGCGCAGCGAAGCCAGGGTGAACTCGCGCAGGTCGTGGCCATCCATCAAAATCTTCCCGGCGGTGGGATCGTAGAAGCGCAGCAACAGACTGATGAGCGTGGATTTGCCCGCGCCGCTGTGACCCACCAGCGCGACTTTTTCGCCGGGCGCGACGGAAAAGTTGATGTTCTTCAGCACTTCCGGCTGGCCCTTCTTGTAGGAGAACGAAACGTCCTTGAATTCGACCCGGCCGGAGAGCGGCGGCGCCGGCACGGCGTCCTTGCCATCGGCCATCACCATGTCCGTTTCCACCAACTCGAGCAACCGACCGGCGGCGACCTGCGATTTGGCCACTTCGAAAAACAGCGCGGCGTATTTGTCGATCGGGCCGTAAAGCTGTTTGAGATAGCTGAAGAAGATAAACAGCACACCGGGCGTGATCGCGCCGCTCATCGCATGCTTCCCGCCCCAGTAGACCACAATGGCGGTGGCCGTCGCGATGATGAGATCGGCGACCCGCTTGAACATCTTGGACAGCCGCATCGCGGTGATGTCGGCGGTCATGCTCTGGCGGTTTTGCTGCTCGAAGCGCGCCTTTTCCGCGGATTCCTTGCCGTACGCCTGCACCAGAGCCAGCGAATCGACGTTTTCGAGAATGATGGTGGTGACTTCGGTTTCGCGGCTGCGCTTGGTCTTCGCCGCTTTTTTCACACCCTCGCCGAACCGCACGTTGTAGTAGAACAGCACCGGCACGCCCACCAGCGCCATCAGCGCCAAACGCCAGTCGAGCATGAGCATCAAGCTGGAATAGGCGATGATCTGGCCGAGGCGGTCGACGGTTTCCTGCGGCAGCTCGATCAGCATGGGCTTCAGGCCGCTGATGTCGGAGGTCATGCGATAAACGATATCGCCCGACCGAAAGGTGCCGTGAAACGACAGCGACAGCCGCTGCAGATGCGCAAAGACGCGCTCGCGGATGTCGGCGAGCATGCGGTCACCGGTGGCCGAGAGATAGTATTTCGCGACGTAGGAAAACGTGCCGTCGACCAGGGTGATGAGAATGATGGACAGCGCGAGCCCGAGCAGCAGGTTCTCGGGATTCGTTCCCAGGATTTGCGGCAAGAACTGGAATTGCGACGGAAAAGGCTCATTCAGCACGAGATGGTCGAGAATCAGTTTGAGCGGCCAGGGCACGAGCAGCGTCGTGAGAATGCTGATTCCCAACGAACTGTAAGCCACCAACAGCGTCTTCCAGTATTTGCGATAGTGCCGGCCGAAGACGCGGTAGAACTTCACCAATTCCTTCATGCTGACGCGATCGGCCTTGGAGTACCTTTGGGCTTTCAATTGATGGGTTGGGAGGTCCGCATGCTTCATGCTCGTTCTCCGAAATGATGAAACGATACTTTTGCCGGGTGCCGGTTGCTGAAGCTGCGCCGCTGATGCAGCGCGTGCTCGGCGGCGGTGAGGCAGGCCAGCGCCTGCGCCCGCCAATCCCGGTCGGGGCGGTGGCGCCAGGCGATCATGGCGCGCCGCAGATAAATCAAAGCTTGATACTGGCGCACGCCCTCGATTTCACCGAGCGGTCGCAGGCGATCATACTGCTCGAGGAACAGCGCGATCATGCGGTCGCTGGCGCGGCCGAGATGGGTTTTCAGCACGATGATGAAATTGCACAGATCCAGCGCGGCGTGCGACTGGCACAGGCCATCAAAATCGATAAAGGAGACATGATCTTCGGCGTGGAAGATTTGCGTCAGGCCGAGATCACCGTGCACCGGGCAGCGTTTGATTGCGGCAAGGCTGCCGTCATTGAGCAGTTGGCCAGCCAGCGCGGCGAGGCGGTGGCGTGCTTCCGGCAAATCTGCCATCAAATGCTCCAGCCCGGGATGGCAGTATTTCTGCAGATGCAGCGCCAGCGTAGTCCGGCTCTCCAGGTCGAGATCAAGACGATGCAGCGCGGCGAGATTGCGCGCGGTGGCTGCGACGGTCTGCGCGAACGTTCCGTGATGCAGCAAAGTGTCGGCACGGATGCCCGGCGCAGCTTCCTGCAGCACCATGCCCCATTCCGCGATGTAGGCGAGCGGCCGCGGCAGGTGAAACCGCGGCGTGGCACACTCGGCCGCCTGCCAGAGTTTTTGCATGTTGGCAAAGATCGCCTGTCCGCGCTCGCGGCGATAGAGTTTGCCGATCACCCGCCGGTGGCCGGGATGCGTGGCGAAATCATAGGCAATGACGCAGCGCTTGCCGGGCGTGTGCTTGAGCAACGTGATGCCGGGCGCGCCGCCGTCCCACTCTCCCTCCGGCAAATGCGCGGCCAGCCGGTCGCGCACTGTGGCCGCATGCAACGCGGCGGCGAGACCGGGCAGTTTGCGATCGGCAAGCGGCACCGCAACAGCAGAAAGGTTTTCACACCGATCATTCATGCTTGATCCTCGCGTGCTGACCGCGCGACGCAGCGCAGGCAGGCGCGGGTTGATTCGTGATCTGTGCCGGGGCAAATGCGCGCTCGCACCGGCACTCCGAGGCGCGGGGCTGCTTCTGCAGGCAGCCCCGCGCGTGATGAATGGCGTTCAGGGGATACCACACCGAATCGCTGCCTGCGGAACATCACAGGCATGAGGGCGGCCTCCAGAGGCAGCGCCGCTTCACCAGCGCCGCCAGAGGCCCGGCAGCAGAGGGCGCACGAAGGAATTGCGCCGGCAGGATTCAGGTGTCGTGCTTCCAGGTCAGGTCAATTTTCCCCGGCTTCCACCAACTCTTCCTCGTCATCAAAGACATCCTCCAGACAAGCGGCGGCATGGCCGTTGCTCTTGGCCGCCTCGAGGCAGGCGACCCCGCGCTCGATCATCCGGCGCACTTTTTTCTCCCAGCCCGGCTCCTGCAGCCGCAGGCACTTGCAGGCGCGGCGCAAATGCGTCAAGCCTTCATGCAGCGGAATGCGTTGCCGAATCGCGGGATCCATGAGCGTGAAATATTCGTCGAGGAACGCTTCGAGCAGCGCGGGCAAGCCGGGCGCGCGTTTCACTTTGCCGCGCAGGAAGACGAGCAGATTGCCGAGATCCGAAGCCGGGTCGCCATAGCACAGGGCATCATAGTCGATCAACCAGGCACGGTTGCCCTCGAGATGCACCTGGCCGAGGTGGAAGTCGCCGTGCAGCGGCGTCATGGCAATGTTGCCGAAACTTGCCTCCAGCTCATAGGCGGTGGCAACCAGGCCGGCGATCGCCGGCGCGAGGTCGGGCAGGGCGAGCGCAAGGAATTCGTGGCGCGGATGGCAGCGGGTGAGCAGTTCCCGGACCGTGAAGGGGGCGCTCGGCACGAGTGGCGAGCGATGCAGCTTCGCCAGCGTGCGCGCCAGCAGGCGGAAGGCCGCAGTGTTTTCCGGCTTGCGGGCAAAGGCCTTGACCGGAACGCCCGGCACTTCCTCTTGCAAGAGCATGCACAACTCATCCAAAAACTCATATGGCTCGGGCATGCTGATGCCGTCGGGGGCCTCGCGGTCGAAGCCGTGCCGCCAGAGCCTGCGCATGTCGTCGTACACCTGCCGGCCCTGATTGGCCTTGTAAACTTTGCCGATCACGCGCCAAACCGGTTGCGCCGCGCCTGCGAGCGCGACGCGGTAGCGCAACACACAGCGTTGATTGCGCCGGCGCAGAATTTCGATGTCGACGCGACTCACCTCCACTGCCTGTCCGAAACGCGCTTGCACCTGCGGCCGGAATACGGCCAGCATGTGCTCTTCCTCCAGCGCGGCGGCGAGCGTGTACAGCTTGTCTTTGACTTTCAACGCAGCAGACTTTGCTGTGATATCCATGATGAAGCCCTTGTCTGTGGTGGATGGATGCGCGTGCCTGCCGGTCACTCCGCGAGGGCTGCCGCCGCGGCGCGTCTTGCCGGCCGCACGGCGGGCGCATGGTTGCCGGCCACCGGCCTGGCCGTGGTGCCCTCCGCGGTCTCCTCGCCCAGCGCACGGCGCAGCGCATTGCCGATCTTTTCGACGTTGCGCCGGGAATCGAATTCGCGAATCACTTTTTCGCGGCCGGCGCGGCCCAAGGCTTGCGCCAGCTCCGGGTCGCGCAACAGCGTGGCCATGGCGGCCGCGAAGGCCGGCGGATTCTTCTCCGGCACCAGCAGGCCATTCACGCCGTGATCAACGCACTCCGGAATGCCGGAAATGTTGGTGGAGACCACGGGTATTTCCATGGCCATCGCTTCGACGATGACGTTGGGAATGCCGTCGCGGTCGCCGTCGCTTTGCACCTCGCACGCCAGCGCGAACAAGTCAGCCTGGCAATAGTATTCGAGCAACTCGCGCTGCGACAGCGCCGGCAGCAGCGTGACGCAATCATGCAGGCCCAGGCTGTGAATCTGTGCACGGAGCTGTTCTTTCAGCTCGCCGCCGCCGATGAGGTGGCAGTGAAACTCCAGGCCCTGCTGGCGCAAAAGATGCAGCGCCTGCACCAGCGTGGGAAAGCCCTTCTTGGGCACGAAGCGGCCAATCGAGAGAATGCGGGGGCTGCCTTCGCTCCTGCGCTTGACCGGCGCGGAAAAGAAATCGGTGTCCAGGCCGTGATAACAGCACATCACCTCGCGGCCGGGGCCGGCGATCTGCTGCAGATAATTGCGATTGTATGCCGTGCAGGTCGTCACCATGCTGGCGCCCAGCAGCTTCTCCCGCAGAAAATCGTGTTCCTGCAGATAGATGTCCTTGGCGTGCGCGCTGAAGCTGTAACCGATGCCGGTGAGCCACTTGGCAAAATAGGCCACCGTGGTCGGGCCGTGACTGAAATGCGCGTAGAAGTGGGCGATGCTGACGCGGCCGGCGCGCGCCGGGCCTTTGCTGTCCGGCAGCATCAGGAAATTCTGCACGAGATACGCGGCCTGCGCAAACCGCTTGATGGTTGAGGTGCTGCGCTGGCGCAGGCTGCGCAACGCGGCATAGCGGAAGGCCTGCCAGTAGACCCTGGGCCGCTGCCACCACAAGCGCAGGTTGGCCTTGAGAAAGGCGCGCGCTTCCGGCCAGAAATAGTCCGGAATGTAGGTGACGCGCGCCTGCACGCGGCGCACGCTTTCGTGAATTTTCGCTTCACCGGGATTGCGCAGCGCGAAAATGTGCAGCTTGAAGCCGAGCTGCTCGAGCAGCAGAATCTCGTTGGTGATGAATGTTTCGGAAAGCCGCGGGTAACCTTTCAAGATCACCGCCACGACTTTCGTTGTTGTCTTGCTCATGGCACACTCTGCATTTCTGTAGCCCTGCCCACGGGTTGTTTCCGCTTGCACCGGCAGTGAGCCCGCAACCGGCCTCAGAACCCTTCGAAGATCGTCTTCTCACTCAGGCGCACGGTCACGCCGCTGACCTCGAGCGTGCCGGCCTCGGGATTGAGGCACTGAATGGCGCCCTGCAGCTCTTCGATGTTGAAGCTCTTGCGCTCCTTGACCTTGAGCTTCGCAGGCAGGAAGCCATAGGCGCGCGAATAGGTGCCTTTGATCTTCACCACATCGCCTGGTTGGATCACCTGCAATCCGGTGTCCTGGCGGGTCACGTCCTTGATCAGCGCGGGGGCGGGTACGGTAAACTCGCGGTTGAGCATGCGCAGCGCATGCCTGGCCGCATCAAGCTGCTGCACCACGCCTTCGAATTCGGCCTCATAATCGCCGGGCTTGGGCGTGATGTCGAGCGCGAGAAATGCGCCATCCTGCTCCGACCGGCCCTTGATTTTGACGCGCTGGCCGACTTTGAGATGTTCGAATCCGGCAATCTGATGCATGGGAAGCTGGCCTTTCAAAATCCATCAATCTCGGTTTCTTCCGTCACCAGCGTGGTAATGCCGACGACGCGCAGTCTGCCGTTCTCGCGATCGATCTTTTGGATGAAGCCCTGCAGTTCCGAGTTCTCGGCGTCAAGGTCGTCTTTGACCTTGATTTTGGCGGGCACGAATTTGCCTTCCGGTGAATAGAAGCCCTTGGCCTTGATCGTGTCGCCCGGTTTGAGACCGGCCAGCGAGGTGGCATTGCGCGCTGCATCGAGAATGTCCGCGGATTCAGGCACCGGCAATTCCTGGTTGCAGATGCGCAGCGCATGGCGGTAGAGGTCGACCTCTTGCACCACGCCCTCGATCGAGGCGTATTCGTCGCCTTCCTTCAGCTTGATTTCCATTGCGACAAAATCGCCGCTGGCCTGCGCCTGGCCCTTGATCTTAACGCGCTGCCCCATGCGGAAAACCTGCATTCGATCACGTACCTGCATGATTACATCCTTCCCAAACGAAGTGAAGAGTATGTGGAGGTTTGAAAAATCCTGTGCGCGGCGCGCCCTCACAGCGCGGAGAGCACGAAATTCGCGACCCGTGAGGCGCCGTTGAGATCCGGCAGCATGGCTTCGTTCATGCCCACGCCGTCCTGCAAGCGCTGCCGGATCAGGTCCGCCAAATTTCCGGCGGTCAGCACGTTGGGATGAATCGAGCTGAACAAACCGCGCTCGGTCAGGATGCGCGTGCGCATGGTCTGCTCGAGGCTGGGGCCCGGCCGCGGCACGATGATGGCGTTTTTGCGATAGCGCATGATCTCGCTGACCGTGTTGTAGCCTGCCATCGAGATTACCAGGTCGGCGTGGCTGAGAAAGCGGATGCTGTCCTGTCCCATTTGCGTGACGACGATGGGCAGGCCCACGGCTTTCTGGCGCAGCAGCCGGCGTTGATCTTTGTGCATGAACGGCCCGGTGGAAATCACCGCCGTGAAATCGCCGTTGCTCGGTTGCAGGTGGCGCACGGCCTCGATGAATTGATCCATGAAGTAGGAAGCATCGGCCCCGCCGCCGCCGGTCACCAGGATGAACTTGCCGCGCGGCTCGCTGCCGAGCAGCTTTTGCAGCGCGCTGCTGTCGAAGACGGGGGCGTCCTGTTCGCGCGAAACGTAGCCGCAGTACTGCGTGCGGCCGAGCAGGCCCTCGGGGAATTGATATTCGGTGAGCGCATCGAAGACGCTGGCGCAGCCGTAGATCAGGATAGCGTCATAGAAATCGCTCGCGGCTGCGAAGGCGCCCTCGTTTTGCCATTGCCGCCGAATGACCTCGGGTGCGCCCAGAATGTCGCGCAAGCCCAGAATGATTTTGGTCTGCGGGCATTGCGCGCGCAGCACCTCCAGCGGCCGCGCCAATTCGCCGAGCGCGCCGTGCGGCATGTGATCCACCAGAAACACATCCGGCTGAAAGCTGATCGCGACGTTCTTGATGATCTCCGAGCGAATCGTCAGCAGTTCGCGATACCCCATCGCCAGCCGGTCGGGCCGCCACACGCCGGTGTCGACTTTGACGATGGTCGGAATCTTGATGAAATCGCATTTCGGCGGCAGCTTGAAAAAGGGCGCCTTGGGTGAATCCGCGATGATCAAGATGGAGGCTTCCGGGCAGCGCTTTTTGATTTGAATGCTGATGTTGAGATTGCGCCGCAGATGGCCCAGGCCGAAGCCGTCCTGCGAATAGATTAAGATTTTCATTTCCGGCGAGCCGGCCATGAGAAAATCCCTCAAGAGGCCGCCAGCAGGTGTTCCACCGCCGCGTGGCCGGATAGCGCTCTCATCCGCTCGGCAATTCTGGCGAAGCCATTGAGCGGGACGTTGTCATAACGCGACTTGGGTATGAGCCGCGGGCCGCGGAACAGCAAATGCGGCAGAATCTCGCGCAGGGCGGAAGGATGGAATTCCACCGGCTGCACCACGGTCACCCAGTCACGCTCCTGAAAGAAGCGCGCGCGGCAAAGATTGCCCGGTTGTTCCTTCAGGCTCGGCACCACCATGGTCAGTTTGCGGTGCGCCAGCACTTCACACATGACGTCGTAACCGCCGGTGCAAATCACCAGATCGGCAAAGCGCACATACTGCAGTTTGTGTTTGCTGAAACGCTGGAACACCACGTGCGGCAACCGTTGCGCCCGTGCCGCGAAATCGCGCTTGTCGCGCGCGCTGATCGCCGGTCCCGCCGCGATCAGGCTTTGCACGTTGAGTTCGCCGGCCGTGCTTTCCAAAAAGCGCAGGTAGGCATCCACCATGGCGAAGTCATCGCTGCTGCCGCCCGGCGAGAGCAACACCAGCGGCAGGGTGCGGTTCATCTGCGCCAGCTCGGCACGCACGCGATGCGAGGGCGGCGTGGCGCGGCTGAGGTAGCCGGTGTAGAACAGTTTGCGCGCCAGGTGGTGCGGCAAGCTGTAGGCCGCGGCCAGGTCGAACACGCTGGGCGCGCCGAAGACGAGAATCTCATCGGCGAAGTCTTCGAACATCTTGAGCACCTCGCCCCGCCGCCATTGCCGTTTCACAAACTCCGGCTCGCCGAGCGTGTCCGAAAGCCCCCACACGAGTCTGGCTTCGGGCAGCTCTTCGCGCAGATAGGCGGTGATTTTTTGCAGTTCCTGCGGCAGGTTCAACAGGCTTTCATCGAGCAGGGCCAGATCGGGGCGAAAGGTTTTGATGGCGCTTTGCGCGATCTTGCGGCGGATCTTCAAGGTGCGCTCGAGATCGATTTGCAGGCCCTTGCTGGCATAGCTGTTGTTGAAATCGTGGGTGAGGGTCGGCAGGTGCACATAATCGACCCGGTCGGCGAGCTTGAAGCGGCCGATGGTGGAGAGATCCGTGAGCACCAGGATCGAGCATTCCGGCAGCCTGTGCGACAGCGAAGCGGCGATCGCGAGCGTGCGCGAAATATGCTGCCAGCCGAGACTCTCGTTGCAGTACATCAGGATGCGAAGCGATGACATGGAGTGGCCCTTTGAATCGCTGCAGACCGGCGCACACCGCAGGCGGCGCCGTGTACCAGCCGGTTGATGCTGCCCTCGCTTGACTCGCCCGGCTTCCGTTCCGGCGAATGTCAATACGTGTCCCGCCGCTGAGCAGGCAGAAGACCCAAGCAGCTTCGGACTAAAACTGTTGCAATCAATCCGTTGATCACAAAGGGAAAGACAGCGGGAGGTGGGAGGCTTCCGGAGATGACTCACCCGGCGGCCGCAAGCAAGACGCGCAGGCCCGGCGAGTCATGTGCAATCGACGAAATGCGATTTCTGAGTTTCAACACAGACTGGCGACGGTGAGTTACATGATGATGACAATGCCGGATGTCCGTGACAGAGAGTTGACCATCGCGAAACCAAACGCCGTTGTGCAAACCGCGCCATATTTACAGTCGTGCTGGGTTAATTGCAGAATTCTGCCGCGTTTTGGAATGTTCCCTCGCGCCGGTACGCAACGGAGCGGCAGCTCCGGCGCGATCTTGAGTCCAGCGGAATATACCGCCATCGGTTCACCCTACGGAAACGCCGCCTTCACATTCTGTAAACATACCCACCTGCCTGCTGATTTTGTCAGGCCGACCGGCCGTATGCGAACCCGCCAGGCCGTTGCAGAGAGAGACGCTGGTTCTCCTGGAAACCGCGGGATCATCTTCCTGCTGCGTATGCATTGTCTCATTGGTGTGAGTTCTTTCCGCTCCTGCAGCCTCGATTTCGGTTGATTCAGAAGGTGCTGACACAACCGCTGAAATCCCTTTCGTCATTTTACCTGAATTTTACGGCCGCGCGACCATGCCGTGACACGCGTGTTCGCGAGTGTTGGTATATTCTGTGCGTCCATCCGGCAGCGAGACAGCAGATCAACCGGCGCGGACCGTTGCGCTAGCAAGTCCGCCGCGGCTTGCGTCCACTGGCCGGCTGCCCTGACAAGTGACCAATCATCAACCAATTCAAGGGAGAATTCCATGCGAGTCATTCTCACAATGAGTGCCGCGCTCATCGCCGGCGCGGTGCTGCTGTCCTCCGCCACCAGCCATGCGCAGGGCACGACCGCAGCGCCGGCCAAGGTGCGGCAGCAAGTGGATATTTTCGCCACCGCCAAAGTCGGCCAGTGGGCGGAGATCAAAGGGGCGCCGCAGAAGGATAATTCCTTCATTGCCACCAAGATCAAGTTCTTGACCGGCGATCTGCTGGACGATGAATGGGAAGTGGCGGGCAAGATTCTGTCGATCGACGTGCTGCGCAAGGAAATTCGGGTGGTGCGCCACTGGCCGATCCGCTGCCAGAAGGAAACCGAATTCGAAAACAAAGACGGCAATCCCATCACGATGGAAAGTCTGCAAGTGGGCATGACCATCGAATCTGAAGGCACCTTCCTGAAAGACGGCACGTTCCTGGCCAAAGAGGTCGAGGAAGACGAATTGAAAGAGCCGGAGGAAGCGGATCACGTGACGTTGTTGGGCAAGATCGAGAAGGTCGATGCCAGCGCGCGCACGATTCAGATCATGGGCACGACATTTTTGGTCACCGACCAGACCAAAAGCAAGTCCGCCATCAAGTGATCTCACCGGCAGGGCGCTCCGACCCGCTCACCGCGCCGGCCGGAGCGCTGTGCCGGTTCATGCCCAAACGCTCTTCTCTCCAAAACAGGATTCGCTATGCCGTCATCATCTACAGCGATTTTTCATCTCCTGGCACGCCAGGGCGTGCACTTCGGCCTGAGCCTGTTGTTGCTGGCAAGCCTGGGTTTGGCGGAAACCGTCACCGGCCAGGCGGCAGCAGGCAGCGGCGCCGACAAACAGTCCCAGCATCAAACCCTGAGCGAAGCGCAAATCAACGAATTGCTCAAACGCCCCCTTTCACTCGAGGATTGCCTGCAAATTGCCCTCAGCAAGAATCTGCAACTCGCCATCGCCCGCCACCAGCGCGACATGGTGGCGGCCTCGCTGGCGGGCAGTTATGGCACCTATTTCCCGGTGTTGTCGATCAATTCCTCCCGCAAGGCCTCGGTGGAACGAACCATCGAAGTGGTTGACGATGTGGTGACCACGCGCGCAACCCGGGTCGAGGTGGACAAAGTCGCGACAGCGCTGCAGCAAAAGATTCCCACCGGCGCCACGCTGAGCTTCATCAACGAGATCGACCGCGACACGGACAACGATGAGCGCCTGCAGGATCGCGCCACCTACACCTACCGGGTGGAGCTGGCGCAACCGCTGTTGCAGAATCTGGGGCCCAAGTCTGCGAACGGCGCCATTCGCGTGGCGAGCAACAACCTCAAGATCGAGGAACTCAACTTCGAGACGTTCCGGCTGCAAACCATTTTCGCGGTCAAGTCAGCCTACTACGACGTTATTCGGATGCGCAAGATCATCGGCATCCACCAGGCGGCGCTGCGGCGCGACTCGTTGCTGGTGCGCGCCTCGGAGTCAAAGGTGATGGCCAAGGTTGCCACACGCCGCGATGTGTTGAGTGCGGAAATTCGCGTGCAGGAGGATCAGGCCGCACTGCTCAACGCCGAAACCGATTATCAGACAGCCCTCGACCTGCTCAAGGAACAGTTGGGACTGGCGATTGCGCTGCCGGTCACCATCGCGGAGGACACACTGGCCTTTCAGCCGCCCCCTTTGGAGGAGGAGAGGTGGATCAAGCTGGCGTTGGAGAACAGCCCGGCCTTGCGCGCTGCCGCGCTCACGATCGAGCAACGCAATCTGCTAGCCAGCCTCGCGGGTAATTTGCGGTTGCCGCAGATCGACGCGGTCGGGTCCTATTCACGGCGCTTTGACCGCGACACCGGGCGCGACCCCAACGGCAGCGGCTGGTCGGTCGGGTTCGTGGTGAATTATCCCTTCCTGGATCGCGCCCGGGCGGCGGAGGCGGAGATCGCTCGGCTGGAGCGCAGCCGCGCCGAGGAGGCGTATCTTGCCCTGCAGCGCCAAACCGTTTTGAGCGTCCGGCAAATCCATCGCAATTTGCAAAACAGCATTGCGCGCATTCAGGTGCTGGACCGCAACATCGCCGCGGCGGCCGAGAAAGTCGAGTTCGCCACCACCATGTTCAACATGGGGCGGGCCTCCAATCTCGACATCACCGACGCGACGGAAGCGCTGTTGCGCGCGGAAACGGCATACATCGAAGAACTGGTGGATTTTCACGTGCAGTTTGCACTGCTGGAAAGTTTGACCAGGCAATCCTTCCTCAAATAAAAGGGAACAGTCATGGCAACTTACGAAAACTCGAGCGGATTGGCGGACAGCCTGAAGAAATCGTTGTTCCGCGACCGCAAATCCACCACGGCCACGGTGGTGGCGGGGGTGGTGGTGGCATTGTTCCTGGGCAATACCCTGCTCAGCTCGGAGGATGTCGATTCCGAAATTCCGACGGCCAAAGCAAGAAAAGGCGAAGTTATCGTGAAGGTGACCGAGTTGGGCGAGCTGCGGGCGCAGGACCAGGTCACCATCAGCGCACCGACTGACAAGCAGATCCTCTATCTGGCGCCGGAAGGCACCTGGGTGGAAGAGGGGGACACGCTGGTCAAATTCGAATCGACCAAGTACGTGATCTCCACCGAGGAAGCGCGGTCGGGCTTGAGCGTGGCGCGTGCCAATTTGGCCAAGGCCATGAGCGAGTATGAAGCGCAGAAGACACGCGAAGAGAGCGCGCGCCAGCGGTATGAATCGTTGCCGGCGCTGGCGAAAAAGGGCTTCGTGGTGGAAAGTGAAGTCGAGCAGGCGCGGCTGGAATATCTGGAATTGCAGTCGCGCTCCAAGTCCGCCTATGCCACCGTGGAGGCGGAGCGCGCCAACCTCGAGCGCGCGCAGGCGGCGGTCGATCAACAGCAGCGCAAACTCGAGCGCGGCACCATCCTCGCGCCGCAGGCGGGTTTGGTGGTGTATGCGCTGGTGGGCAATGCCGAGCAGGGCCGCAAGATTGAAGTGGGCATGACGCCGTTCGAAGGCATGGACTTGATGTATTTGCCCGACGTGTCCAGCATGCTGGTGGATATTGAAATCAGCGAGGTCGATCTCGCCAAGGTTCAAGTCGGCCAGCCGGTGGAAGTACGGCTCGATGCCTATGACGACGTCGTTTTCAAGGGGGAAGTGGCGGAGGTGGGCGCCCTGGCGAAACGCAAGATGAGCCGGATTACCGGCAAGGCCACCGGCGCCAAGGTCTTCGAAGTGACCATCAAGGTGCTCGATTCGGACATTCGCCTCAAGCCCGGCCTGACCGCCACCACCGACATCATCGTCAGCAAAGTGCCGGAGGCCCTGTACATCCCGTTGGAAGCCGTGTTCCTGGATGACAACGGCAACACTGTGGCGTTTGTCAGAAAGGGCGGTTCGACCGAAGTGCGGCCCATCGTCATCGGCGAGAGCAATGATCGCTTCGTCATCGTCAATTCAGGACTCACAGAGGGTGAGGACGTGCTGCTCGGCCGCCCCTCGGCCATTTGACCAATGGAGACCGGCATGAATTCACATGAAAGCGGCGCTGGCACGGCGCCCGTGGTGATCGTGGAAAACATGACGCGCACCTACACCATGGGCGAGACCCAGGTGCACGCCCTGCGCGGCGTCAGTTTCACCATTCATCGGGGGGAATCCGTGGCCATCATGGGGCCCTCGGGTTCGGGGAAGTCGACGATCCTGCACCTGCTCGGCTGTCTCGACAAGCCCACGAGCGGCAGTTATCAACTGGACGGCCGCTACGTCGAGCGCATGAGTGACCGCGAGCTTTCGCGCCTGCGCAACCGCAAAGTCGGCTTCGTGTTTCAGAGTTTCAATCTCATTCAGCAAGTGAGCGTCATCGAAAACGTCGAAGTGCCGCTCATCTACATGGGCCTGGAGAAAGCGCGGCGCCTGGAGATGTGCCGTGCTGTGCTGGAGTCGGTGGGCTTGGGGCATCGCCTCAACCATCGCCCCAACGAACTCTCCGGCGGCGAGAATCAGCGCGTGGCGATTGCGCGCGCGCTGGTGACCAGTCCCGACATCATCCTCGCGGACGAACCCACCGGCAACCTCGATTCCAAGACCGGTGAAGAGATCATGGAGATTTTTCAGCGCCTGCATGAGCAGGGCGCGACTGTGATTTTGATCACCCATGACATCAGCAAGGGCAAGTGGGCGGAGCGCATTTTGCAGATGAAGGACGGCCTGCTGCAGCGCGAGCTGACCGGCCGCGAGAAGGATGAAATCGTGGATCTGTTCGTCGGCGTGGCCTAGCAGGCGGGGGTAGGGAGCGGAGGGAAAGCACTGCCTTACTCTTGCTCCTGCTCTTACTCCTACTCCTACTCGCTGGGTGGATTGCGAGCAGGAGTAAGAGCAGGAGTAGGAGTGAAAGCGTGAAGCTCAACTGCAAGCTTTGAAACCTTTGTGGACGACACCGATGCAATACTCCGAAAACCTTCAAATCGGACTGCGCAGTGTGATGGTGCACAAGCTGCGCTCGCTGCTCACGACGCTCGGCATCATCTTTGGCGTGGCGGCGGTGATCGCCATGCTTTCGATCGGCGAGGGCGCCAAGCGCGCGGCGGTGGAGCAAATCAAACTGCTCGGCACCAATAACGTGCGCATCAAACACCGGCCGCTCACCGGCGAAATGGCGGAGCAGGCGGAGGCCAAGCTGTCGCCCGGTTTGAATTACTTTGATGCCCTTTACATTCGCAGCAATCTCGACGGGATGACGGCGGTGGCGCCGATGCGCTTCGTGGAGTCGGCAGTGCTGCTCGGCGCCCGCGAAGCCACAGCCCGCGTGATTGCCACCAACGAGCTGTATGAAACCGTCACCAACTTTCACCCGCAGATGGGGCGCTTTCTCACCGCGCTCGACGTGGCAGACGCCAAACGGGTGTGCGTGATTGGCGCGGAGGTGCGGAAGCAATTGTTCGGCTACCGCGATCCGCTCGGCCACCGCCTCAAAATCGAAGACACGTGGTTCACCGTCGTCGGCGTGATGGAGTCGAAGGATTTGCTCGACAAGAAAGCCTCAGTGATCAAGCTGCGCAATATCAACCAGGACGTCTACATTCCGATCAGCACCGGTTTGAAACGGTTCACCGATCCCGACCGGCCGGAATTCATCGACGAGATCGCGATTCAAGTCAAAGACGAAGACAAGGTGTTCAGCGTCTCCAACGTGGTGAAGCGCATGCTGCAGCGCATGCACAACCAGGTGGAAGATTATGAGATCATCATTCCCTCGGAGCTGCTGGCGCAGAGCCAGCGCACGCAACGGGTCTTCAACATCGTCATGGGATCGATCGCTGCCATCTCGCTCATCGTTGGCGGCATCGGCATCATGAACATCATGCTGGCAAGCGTGACGGAACGCACCAAGGAAATCGGCGTGCGGCGGGCGTTGGGTGCCACGCAGGAAGACATTCTCGGCCAGTTCCTCAACGAGACCGTGCTCATCAGCGTC
The DNA here is from genome assembly GCA_037445455.1 of bacterium. GTDB lineage: Bacteria > Zhuqueibacterota > Zhuqueibacteria > Zhuqueibacterales > Zhuqueibacteraceae > Coneutiohabitans. Next base: position 99,493 of record JBBIKM010000001.1, read on the forward strand.
ACCGGCGGCCTGATCGGCATCGTTCTGGGCGCGATCATGGCGAAGGTCATCACCTGGTACGCCGGCTGGGACACGGTGATTTCGCTGTTCAGCGTCGTGATTTCCTTCGGCATCTCGGGGATGGTGGGCATCATCTTTGGCATCTACCCCGCGCGCAAAGCCGCCCAGATGGATCCGATCGCTGCGCTTCGTTTCGAATGAGGCCAGTCGCGCCGCGACCTCCAGTCAGGTACGGCCCCGCATGTCCTGGCGAAGGAACCTGCTGCCCTCGGTGTCGGCCACCGCCCGGGCGCCTGCTGCATCCGGGCGGTGGCTGCACCAACATTGATCAACAACGCCGGTTTGGCGGAACCCCGGCCTGGTCGGGGCGTGCCGGCCTTCCCTTCTTTGAATCGTTGCGTTGTGACGCCACTCCAGGCATTTTGTGAATTACTCTGATTTCGGCATGCGCGCTCTGCTGCACTCGACCTGCTTCCCGCCTATCGCCTCTTTGCCTCCTGCAAGATTTCCGGTGAAAATTGCGGCGTGACGCGCAACTCCCACAAGTCGTGGAATTTCGTGCGCAGGCGGGCATCGCCGCCATACAGCAGCAGCCGTCCGGCCACCGGATCGAACACTGCCTGGTGATCGATGCGCGGCTGCGGGCCGGGCGTGAGGTTGATCCACACATCATCGGTCAGATCGAACGCCCACACGTCGTTGAGATAACCTTCCTCGCCGAAACCGCCGCACAGGATGGCCCAGTTGCGCCGGCCATCGAGCACCATCACGGCGTGCCGGCGTCGGGGAGGACGGGAATGTTTGGTTTTGATCTTGTACCAGCGATTGTCGACCAGGGAAAAGCCCCAGGTGTCACCGAGATATTCCTTCTGCTCCTTGTCCCATCCGCCAAAAATCACCATGCGATTTTTGACGCTGTCGAACACTGCCACGTGATCGACCCGGCCGGGATTGTACTTTTGTGCGAACGTGAGGTTCGACCATTTTTCGAAGGTGGGCGAGGCCGGATCGAGATCGAGCGCCCACACCTCCGCGAGGTTGTAGCGCTCATTATCCCGCCCGCCGAAGATGATCATACGCCGGCCGCGGCTGTCGTAGATCGCGGTGTGATCTTCGCGGCGGGGCGCAGTGGAGTCGGTCAGGTTGCGCCAGCGCTGCGTGCGGAGATCGAGCGACCACAGGGCATTGCTGGTCGGGCCGTTCTCGCCGCCATACAACAGCATGCGATGGCTCAGTGGATCATAAATCGCCGTGTGGTCCTCGCTCGGCGGCGGTTGCTGATGATCGCCGGTGAGGTTCTGCCATTGCCCGGTGGTGAGGGAGAAGGCCCACGTTTCCGCGCGATTGGAATCGGCGTCGTCTTTGCCGCCGAACAACACGAGCGCGCGATTCACCGGATCGTAGATGATGGCGCAATCCTCCGCGGCGGAAGGCCACGCCTGGGACGGCTGGCGCGCCGCCAGATTCTGCCAATAGCTCAACTGATGGCCGCTGCTGCCGCCGTTGCCGTTGGCGGTCGCGGCTGGCGGTGTGATGGTGGAGGGGGAAATCCGGGGTTTGGCTGCCGGTGCGCAGGCCATGAGCCAGACGTTGCCGGTGACGATGAGAACGGTGGCATACTTCCACATGGAAGGCTCCTCTGTTGCTGATCCAGGATGCAGTGCCGGGGATTGGCAGGTGTGTGAATTGGGTGAGGCGGGCAAACTGCAGCGCCGGTTCGCGCCAGCGGGGCCGGACTCATTGCGGGGCGGCGAACGAACCCACCGCGGATTTGCTCGCGCGCAGTTTCGCGGCTTGCCCGGAGGTGACGCTCACTTGATTGCGGCCAAGAAACTTGGCTTGATACAACGCTTCATCGGCCAGGGCGAGCAGGACGTTGCCCTGTTCCGTATCCTCGGGAAACGAGGCCAGCCCGAGTGAGATGGTGATCTGGCCGAGCGGCTGGGTTTCGGCCTTGGGAAACAGGGTGCGCTCGATGGCACGGCGCAATTTCTCAGCGACCTTGCGCCCTCTTTCCTTGTTGATTTCCGGCAGCACGATCACGAATTCCTCCCCGCCATAGCGCGCGAGAATATCGGCTTTGCGCAGGCTTTCTTCAAGCACATGGGCGACCATTTTCAAAACCTTGTCGCCCAGGAGATGGCCGTGGGTGTCATTGAACTTTTTGAAATGGTCGATATCCAGCATGATCACCGACAGCGGCCGGTTGTAGCGCGTGGCGCGCATGAATTCGGTTTCATAGCGCTGGTTGAAATAGCGCCGGTTGAACGCGCCGGTGAGTTCATCAGTAATGGAAAGTTCGCGCGTTTCATGGTAGACATGGATCTTCTCGATCACCTGCCCGGTTTGGGTGGCGATTTTTTGCAGCAATTCGATTTCGCGCGTGGTGAAACTCTCCGGCGTACTGCGATAAAGGCTGAGCACGCCCAGGGCACGGTGGGCGGTGGCGAGCAGCGGCGGCGCGAGAAAAGCGCCCTTGCGGTGGCGGTGGCCGGGGTGGAAATTGATCGCCGCGGCTGCGTTGAGGTTCGGCAGATGCACGAGACGGCGCCGCTGCATGACCAGGCCGAAGATGTTGTTGCGGTGCAGAGGAAAGCGCGCCGCCTCCGCCTGCTCGCGGGTGAAGCCGAAATGGCTCTGAATGTGGAGTTCCTGCTGTTTGGGATCGAGCAGGGCCAGGCAGAATTGCTGCGCCGGGAACGATTCCCGCACGATGCGTTTGACTTCGCGGGCGGTGCGTTCCACCTCCATTTGTTCGGTGAGCGTGGCGGCAATGCGATACAGGCAATAGTATTGCAGAAAGAGGCCATCGCGGTCGGCGGCCGGCGCCGGCTTGGCCGGCGGCTCGCCGTGCGGTTTGCGGTCAAGAGAGGAGGGTTTTCGGGTTTTGGCCATAGTGTTCATGCTCCGACCCATGCCTCATGAGCCCGGAGGTTCATTGAAGTTCGGGAACAATGACCCACATCCTCGCATAGTTTCCTGGGATGTTGCAGGCGACCGGCACGCTTTGGCGCGTGCATGTCATGCCGGCATTAAATCCCGCGAGGGCGCTTCAGGCAGGGATTTGAAGGCAGAGAGGTATCGGATGAGGCTTTCGTAGCGGAGCCCGGTGCCGTTGCCGTGCGCCGGCCTCACCTGAAAGTTGTAAAACGAATCTCGCTTGGGATGCTGCAGGCAGACGCGCAACCGGGCCTGGCTGGCGCGGCAAATCGCAGTGGAGAAGAGACTGAACTCCTGATTCAAATCAATCACCAAATCAAAGCGGCGTGCGCGCACGAGTTCGATTACTTCCTTCTTCGGCAGGCCGTAGAGGTTGATCTGGGTGGGCTCGTAGGGCATGACTTGCAGACTGTCGTTCGGCATCACGGTCCTGGCCAGATCACGATCGACCAGCAAATAGAACTGGGTTTCGGGAAAACATTGCTGCAGGTCATCCAAATAGCGGCAAGCCTCTTCCGCCTCGTCCCAACGGCTGGGCGCCAGGATGAGAGCCGTCAGGATCTGCGACAGATAATCACGCACATCGATGACTTCTTCCTGGTGGCGCAAGCGTGCAAACTTCAGATAAATGGCTTCTGCGAGCTTTTGAATGAGTTTTCTCATGAGATCGACCCGAGACCAACCTGTTTCAAGCGGTGCAAAATATAAGACCCTGGGTTCAGCGAGTCAACAACTATTTCAACCCTGTAACGAATGCGCCTGCTGGCGAGATCTGTCGTCGGGGCGATAACTTTGCATTCCGCTGCCCACCTGGCGGTTGACAAGTCAATGCGACCAATCGAGCTGCAGTCCCCAGGCGTAGCGGGAGCGAACCTCGAGGCTGGAAAGCTCTTGTTCCGTGGCTGCGATTTTCGCGGCCAAACTCCACTTTTGGCCGATCTTGAGATGTCCATAAATATACCACCGCGTGCCGGTTTCGCGGAGGCCCGCCACGGTGAAAACGCCGGGCAGATCCCGCTCGTATTGATAGATGGGAACCGGCGCCTCGAACAACGTGTGGCGCACTGCGACGCTCAGGTTGTGCGCCGGCGCCAGGCGTGCCTCCAAGCCGAGCGCGATGCCGCTGACGTCGGTGTGACCGGTTTGTAACCCGGCCGCGCCTGCCGCAACTGCCGGCAACGGTTTTCGTTCGCGTGCCCAATCCAACCGCGGTCGCAGCCGCAGCGCCGCCGCCGCGCGATGCTCCACTTCCAAACGGAAGGTCTCGCGGCGCATGGCCAGCACAGGAGCGGATATCGGAGAGGCCGCGGCCGCGAGATCATCATCCCGGCTGCTGCGATAACGAGTGTGCACCTCCAGCCAGCGGTTCACTTTCCAGGTCAGCGCGGCGCCGGAGGACTTTTGCTGCGGCGGCAAGGGCACAGCCCGCGTGCGCCACAACCGCCGCGCGTGTTGATGGAAAAACTCGCCGCTCCAGCCCGGCCGCGGCGTGGCGCGCAGTCCAAATGAATAACCGTTTTCCGGCTGCGGCGTGGCATCACTGTCGATGAAACCGCGGCCGCGCATGCTGTGAAACCCGGTGGCAGTGTGATGCACCTCGACCGTCCACGCCAGCGCGGCCGCTTCACCGGCCAGCATGAAAACCACGGCGGTTCCGCCGGCATTGCTCGCCGCCGCCTCGAAGCCCGCCCGCGCTCCCGGCAGGCGAAACCTGCCGGTCAGACTCCACAATCGGTTTTCCCGACCGGAGAACGCGAAATGGTCTTCTGCGGATTTCGCCGGCCGCCACGCCCGGTCGAAGCGCGTCGCGCAATAAAGCAAGCCGATTTCATGTTGCTCGCCCTGCCGGATTTGCACAGCCATGCCCCCGAGGTTCTCACGCAGGTTTCTGGCCAACGCTCGCTCCGTGCCGGTTCGATGATAGCCGCTGGTGCGCAAGCCGGTGACATATCCTGCGTCATCGAGCGTGGCATCCAAAAGTCGCGAGCTGCCAAAGCCGGAAAACTCCACGCCGCGATGCCGGGCGGCGAAGGCTGCGCCTTGCAATGCTGCGCTTTCATTGGCTGACAGCGTTGGTCGCGGCCCCCGGCTCCGGCGCCGCGCCGCGGCATGAACATCGGATGTGATGGTGACGCCATAGGGACTCCACAGCGCCAATCCCATGCCCCATTCGACGCGATAGCTTCCCACAACGGCATGCCAGGCAGCGTGCGGCTTCTCCACCTGCCAGGCCAGATGAAACAGGCGGTGATCATCCCACCGTGCTTCGCCGGGATCTTTTTCCGCCAGCAGACCCAGTCGCAGGTTGTTGCGCTCGACGCGGATCGAGGTGTAACTACGCCAAGCTGGGCCCGGCCAAATGGCCGCAGTTGTGGCTGGCCGGCTGAGACGCGTACGCACGGCGCTTTGCCACCGCACCGGCGCGGCCGGCAAGGAAACCGTGAAAATCAACTGGCCGGCGGCCAGCGTGTCGCCGGTGAGATGCAGCGCCTGCAAGGCCTTTGCAAGGTTCTCGAAATAAACCACGGAGTCACGCGTGGCGAGAAAGTCTTCGACTTGAGTGAAGGTGAGGAAGGGCAGGCGGAAAAGCTCGGCGCCCGCCACCTGATTGAGATCCAAAGGTTGCGCCAGCAAATCCTGCCAGGCGCTTTCCTCGTCCGGATTGTTTTCGCGCTCCTGCGCAAAGAAGCGTTCGAGGAGATCTTCCTGGCAGAAGCTCGAGGTTGCCAACAGGAAGGTCAGGCAGGGAGGAAAATATCGAAGAGAGATCCCCATCTCATACCCCTGCAGGGGGCTGCGCGCCGTCGCGTGATTTTTGGTGGCGAAGGCAGTGACGGCGTCGCGCCCGGTGTTGCGCTGCGTTTGCTGCCGGTGATTTTCAACTGCGCCTGGGCAGTTCCTGCCACGCCGGGATGGTATTGTGCGGCAGTTTTTTCTGCGTGTACCACAGCGCCACTGCCCCGCAAATGAGCATCACGGCGGAGAGCACTTGACCCTGCGTTATCCCACCGCCAATCGCCGCAGCCAGCTCTGGTGAGCTTTCACGAAAGAACTCGGTGCCGATGCGTAGAACCGAATAGCCGATGAGAAAGACGGCCATATGAAAGCCGCGTTTGAACCGGTGCCGTGGCAGCAGGAACCACAAGAGGACGAACAGCACCAGCCCCTCGGTGAGCGCTTGATAGATTTGCACCGGATGACGCGGCAGCATGCCGGCTTCGGCATTGCGCGTGAAGACCACCGCCCACGGCACCTCGGTCACCTTGCCCGGCATTTCCCCGTTGATGAAATTGCCCAGCCGGCCGAAGAATAATCCCGGCGTGGCGGCCATGGCCGCGCTGTCACAGAGGGCCAGCAGGGGAATTTTGTGCTTGCGACTGAAGAGCACCAGCGCCACCAGCAGGCCGGCGATGCCGCCGTGGCTCGCCATGCCGCCGCGCCAGAGCGCGAGAATTTCGGCCGGATGGAGGAGATAGTAACCCGGGCTGTAGAAGAGCACATGCCCCAGCCGTCCGCCGATGAGTACGCCGAGAATGCAATAGGTGAGCAGCTCCTGCAGGTGTTCCTCGCCCGGCAGCGGCAGAAAGCCGCGGCGGCGCAGGCGCGCGAGCAGCAGGTAGCCGGCAACGAAGCCGCAGACGTACATCAAGCCGTACCACGAGATGCCGGACAGCGGCCCCAGTTTGAATTGCCAGAGATAGGGGCTGAAATCGTGTACGAAGTATCCGTCCAAGATGCGCTCAGGCCGTTTTCACGGTGGCCTCGAGTTGCGCCGCGGGAATTCCTTGCTCGATCAACATCACCGGGATGCCGTCATCCACCCGATAGATGGTCTTGCGATCGCGCGTAATCAGCGCTTCGCTGATGGGTTTCTTGACCACGGCGCCATCCACTTGCTTGACCTTGCCGGCGGCAATGGCACGATTCAGCCGCGCGAGATCCTCGCTGGACATCAGTTCCACCGGCACTTTTGACTGCGGGCAGCAAAGAATGTTGATGAGTTCCTGATCCATGTTGCGTGCGCTCCTGTAATTTTGAAAAATGAATGCCTTGTGTTCGTGTGGTGCGTCACTGCGAGCAGGCAGGGAGGAGGACAAATGCTGGGGTGTGACCGAAAGCCCGGCCGGAGCAACACTGTGCTGCTTCCGGCGCCTGCTGTTTGCGCGGCCAGGACGTCATCGGCGGCGCCCTGCGGGCGGGAAATCACGCGGCGTGGTGGCAGGCCGTACAGGTTTGGCACAAACGCCGATTCACCCAATGCGCACTCGCCACCGCCAGGCCGCCCGCCACGACCAGACTCGTTTCGGCAACTTGCGAAATGTCAGCGGCGATCCAGCGGCCGGTCACCAGCAAAATGATGCCCGCGATGAGAATTCCCACCACGCGAAAGCGGCGGTGATGGTGGTAGCCGTGAATCATCGAGATGACGCCCAGTGAAATGGCACCGATCACCGCGGTGTCTTCGAACCAGTCGGCAGCGAGAAAACCGATTCCCAACAGCGGCAGCAGGCCGATGACCAGCGGCGTCAGCAGGCAATGTACAGCGCACGCCGTCGAGGCCAGCGTGCCGATGGAATCGAGATAATGTGAGATGCTTTTCGCAGTCATTCCTGGCTTGCTGAGGCGGCGAATGACGGGACGGTGTGGTATCTCGCCGTGTCCTGCGGCGCGGCTATCCGTATGCACCGGATCACTCAGCGCTGGCCGGCTGGGCTGCGGCAGCCGCCTGCTTGGCAGCAACGGCTTTGGGATCCTTTTTCGGACTGCTGAAATGCAGCCTCTCGCCGCGCGCCCGCAGGTCACGCAACACCTTCGTGATGCCGACTTTGTCGATAATCTTCATGCCATGGGTCGAAACCGTCAACGTGACAAAGCGGTTTTCCTCCGGCACCCAGTACCGTTTGCGTTTGAGGTTGGGGTAGAATTTTCTCTTGGTCACGTTGTGAGCGTGGCTGATCTGGTTGCCCGCAACGGTTTTCTTGCCCGTGACTTGACATTGGCGCGACATGAGCTGAACCTTCCCTTATAAAAATGGCTCTGGAATAACCAGCGCGACCGCGAGGTTTCTTCCAGCTTGGCTCGTTTGCAGTCTGGCAGACTGCGTTACGAAATCAATTGTGAAGCGAGTCTCACTCTCGAACTATTTGACCTTGTCGACCTCATCAAGCGAGCTGAGCTTGACGTGGCGCTCGACGAACTTCCAACTGCCTTTGGAGGTCTTCTTGGATTCCACAAATTTTACCACCACGCCGGTGTGCCCGCTTTTCTGCTGCTTGGCGACTTTATCGGCAAATGCTTGCTGCTTGGCCATGGCCTTCTCCTGCGTCAAGATTCTTAAAATTTTGAGGATGCAACCCCGGGCAAAAACGGCTGCAAATTTAACCGCTTGTGCCCTAAGATGCAAGATAAAACTTGGCCCGCTGCCAGCCAATTTGTGGCGCTGGCGGAGAGATCGGCACAGAGTAAAATCAAGCGTTTGATCTGTCACCAACTTGTGGCAGGTGGCACGCTGTTCATGGGTTTCGTCTGGCAAAGTTTCTCAGCGCTGTTCGCCGGCGCGTACATACGCTTGCGCATCAGCGCTGCGGGACGAAGTCACTCAGAACATGATGCAGGAAAAATGACGACTGGCAACTTGACCGGCACCTGGCTACGCCGTGTGTAACCCGCCAGCGTGTTCGGCGTACAACCCGGCAAAATCGCGGCGCGCCATGAGGGACGCGCACTCAGAAAGCAGCCCAGACGAACTTCTTACTCACCTCCCCTTACTCACAGAGAGACCCTCGACGTTTCCCCAACCGTCGAGGGTCTTTTTTTTGCCGGCTGGTGCCGCCGAGATTGGGGGGCAGGCTTGCTTCACTCGGTGCTGCAGCGGGCTGGCAAAGGTCGGCAGGCGTGCGAGCCACTCGCGGGTCAATGCGACGCTTCTGGCTCACTCAACTGCGGGCAGGCGCCACGCGGCCTGCAGCCGCGTATAGGCCTCGGCCGGCAATTGCACCAGTACGGGCTCACTGGCGCTCTCGAGCCATTTGATGATTTTCTTCATCTCCCTGTCCTCCATTGCGGTGCAGCCGGAGGTCGGCTCCACCACTTTGCCCCAGATATGCAGAAAGATGCAGGAACCTCCGCCCGGCTGTGCCGGCGCGGGGTTGTGTTCCACAAAAACGCCGAGGTGATAATCGACCTTGACCCGAATCATCTTCTCGGAGGAACGCCAATCTGCGCTCACCTGTGCGCGGTCGGCAAGCGTGTTGTAATGTTGCGAAGCAGGATCATCGACGCATTCCAGCGTTGCCGTGATTTGTTGATAAGGCACGCGCAGCGGCGGCATTGCTGCTTTCGGAGGAAAGCCAAAGGCGGTGCCGAGCCGGAACACCCCTGCCGGACTGCGGCCATCACCCTCCTGCTTGTGCGGCTGATCTGCCGGCTGCTCCGCATGCAATCCTCTGCCCCAGCCCAATCCTGCGCGGCCAAGGAACACTGGAATCGCGTGCTCGACGCGTTCCCAAGCCGCAGTCGAATCACGGCGCTGAAACTTGTACAGCGTTCCCTGCGCCGCCGCAAAGGAGGGAGTGAGGACAAGTATCATTTGCCGGCAGGCTGCGGGGATCGGCCCCAATTCGGGCGGCGCGGCGAAGGCATTCGTGCCGGCAAGCAGGCACAAACTCAACCAGAGTCGGCTCGCGCTCAGATGCGGTTGCCACCGGCAGTGTTGAGAAAAGGTCATCATCTCGCTCGCATTTTGAGGCTGCTGCACGGGCGTCCAAGTCGAAGGCCGCGGCAGCGGTGTCAGGTGGATTTTTGCCGGCTTTGCCGGCGGCTGACTTCAGCCAGATACGCGGCAAACAAGTCCGCGTCCAGTCCCTGCATTTCAGCACGGACGTCAAAGCTGATCACTTCCTGGAGCTGCGCCTGGTCCACGTAAAGGCAAAGCATGAACTGTTGCAGCGCGGCTGTGCGCTCCAGCATGAGCGTGCCGCCCAGCACGGAACGGCCATGCTTGACGATCGGCAGCAGAAATTTTCCGCCGGCGGGAATTTCGATGGCCTTCTCCTGCCACGCCACAAAGGGCCATAACCCGCGCGCTTCGGCTTCATCGCCGAGTTCGTTTCGCAGCCGGGTCAGAATATTCCGCAAATCGGAATGGTGCAGCATCAGCACATCGGCCTGGTGCGGATTGGTGAAGAGCAGGCGCAGATATGCGAGATTGGCGTCTTTCCACATTCTGAGTGCATGCGCTGCATCGCCGAGGTAGCCCCAATGCACGGGTTGCGCCAACTCGGGATGCGCGGTCACCAGGTCGAGCAAGTCCCGGTGCGCCTCCTGCCAATGCCCCAACGCCAGATGGCAGACGCCGCGATGCAGAATCTTCTCTTTGCCACCGCAAAACAGCGTGGCGGTGAAGCGGCCCTGTAACAAGCGTTGCGCCAGCAGTTGCCGCAACTGGCGCATCGCCACCGGGCTCAAGCTGCCGGCCTGCACCGCCTCATTGGCGGCGTGCCACACCCCGGCGGCCTCGGCCGCGGACATGCCGGCGTGCGCGTTTTCGTAGCGCGCAAACTGGCAGATCGCCGCCAGCAGATCGAGATCGGCAAGATAGGGATCGATTTCCTTCGCGATCTCGAGGCTCTCCCAAGCCTGATCCAGTTCAAACTTTTCGAGATGGGCGAGTGCACGTTCCTTGTGCTCGATCGCGTTCGAGAAAAGATTGGCTTGCATGTCGCCTCCTCAACGCCGGCGCGGCGGCGCCGCGGTTCCGCTTCGCTTCGCCGCCCTCACTTGCCGTATTCCTCCCAACTCTTGATTTGCAGATCGCTGAGCTGTTTGTGCACCAGGGCCTGGGCGAACCGTTTGGCCAGTTGCACCTCGGTGATCAACGGAATCGCAAAATCCACCGCTTTGCGGCGGATGAGGTAATCGTTGGTCAATTCTTCCTCCTGGAAGTTCTTGGGGATGTTGATGACGAGATCGATTTTGCGGCCGGCGAGATACTCCAGCACATTGGGGCTTGCCTGGTCCAGCGGCCAGTGCAGCATTTCGGTTTCCACACCGGCGCGGCGCATGAAATCGGCGGTGCCGGCAGTGGCGTAGAGCTTGATGCCGTGTTCCTGCAGCGCGCGCGCCGCGGGCACGAACTCGGCCTTTTGCTCGATCGGGCCGGTGGAGAGCAGCACCGTGCGCACCGGCAGGCGATTGCCGACCGAAAGCATCGCCTTCAAGAACGCCTCTTCGAAGTCGTCGCCCAGGCAGCCGACTTCGCCGGTCGAGCTCATCTCCACCCCCAGGGTGGGATCCGCGCCCGAGAGCCGGGTGAAGGAAAACTGCGGCGCTTTCACGCCCACATATTCCAGGTCCAGGAAGGATTTGTCGATCTTGTCGATGCGTTCGCCCATGATCGCGCGGGTGGCGAGGTCGATGAAGTTCAAACGGTAGACTTTCGAGACGAACGGAAAGCTGCGCGAAGCGCGCAGGTTGCACTCGATGACCTTGACCTCGTTGGCGCGCGCCACGAATTGAATGTTGAACGGCCCGGTGATCTTCAGGGCCGCGGCGATCTTGCGCGCGATCGTGCGAATCCGGCGAATGGTCTCGATGTAGGTGAATTGCGGCGGCAGCACCAGCGTGGCATCGCCGGAGTGCACGCCGGCATTCTCGATGTGCTCCGAAATGGCGTAAACGATCAGCTCGCCGTTGGCGGCCACGGCGTCGATCTCGATCTCCTTGGCATTCTCGATGTACTTGCTCAACACGATGGGATGTTCGCTCGAAACCGTCGTGGCTTTGCTGAGAAATTTCTCCAGCTCGCTGTCGGTCGAGGCCACCGCCATCGCCGAACCACTCAACACGTAGGAGGGCCGCACCACCACCGGGTATTGCACGCGGCCGGCAAAGGCGCGCGCCTCGGCCAGTGAGTTCAGCTCGCGCCACTCGGGCTGGTCGATGTCGAGCGCATCGAGCAATTGCGAAAACTTGTGCCGGTCCTCCGCCATGTCGATCTGCTGCGGCGAGGTGCCGAGCACGTTGATCCCGGCCTGCTGAAACTTGAGCGCGAGATTGTTGGGCGTCTGGCCGCCCATCGCAATGATGACGCCGAGCGGCTGCTCCTTCTCATAGATCTCATAAATGGCCTCGAAGCTCAGCTCATCGAAATAAAGCCGGTCGCACTCGTCGTAATCGGTGCTCACCGTCTCGGGGTTGTAGTTGATCATGAGGGTGCGATAGCCGAGCCGTTTCAGCGTCATCACCGCATTGACGCAGCACCAGTCGAACTCCACCGAGCTGCCGATGCGGTAAACGCCCGAGCCCAACACCATCACCGCCTGCTTGCCGCTGGCGGCCACGTCGCTGGTGCTGCCGTTGTAGGTGAGATAGAGAAAGTTGGTCTGCGCCGGATACTCCGCGGCCAGCGTGTCGATCTGCTTGATGAAGGGCGCCAGGCCGTAGTTTTTGCGCATGCTGCGCACTTCGTCTTCGCCGGTCTGGAGAATTTTGGCGATCTGCACATCGGAGAAGCCGGTTTTCTTGGCCTGTTCCAGCACGCCGCGCGGGCATATGCCGCCGGCATAGACGCGCAGGTGCTCGGCCACCGCCAGAATGTTCTTGATCTTGTAGAGAAACCACTTGTCAATGTGGGTCAGCTCGTGCACGCGCTCGATGCTGTAACCCTGCGCCAGCGCCAGGGGGATGGCGAACACCCGTTCGTCGGTGGGGTTGCTCAGTTCGTCATCCAGGTTGCCGAACGTCAAGTGATCGTTGCCGATCAGGCCGTGCACGCCGATGTCGAGCATGCGCAGCGCTTTTTGCAGCGCCTCTTCGAAACAGCGGCCGATGGCCATCACTTCGCCGACGGACTTCATGCCCGAGCCGATGCGCTTGGAGACTTTGCGGAACTTCTTCAAATCCCAGCGGGGAATCTTGACCACCACGTAGTCGAGCGCCGGCTCGAAGCAGGCCATGGTGGTTTGGGTGATGGAGTTTTTGAGATCGACCAGGCTGTAGCCCAACGCAAGCTTGGCGGCCACGAACGCGAGCGGATAGCCGGTGGCTTTCGAGGCCAGCGCCGAGCTGCGCGACAACCGCGCGTTGACTTCGATCACGCGGTAATCCTCGGAGGCCGGGTCGAGCGCATATTGAATGTTGCACTCGCCCACGATGCCGAGATGGCGGATGGTGCGGATCGCGAGGTCACGCAGTTTGTGATATTCGGCGTTGCTGAGGGTCTGGCTGGGCGCGACCACGATGCTCTCGCCGGTGTGAATACCCATGGGATCGAAGTTTTCCATGTTGCACACCGTGATGCAGTTGTCGAAACTGTCGCGCACCACCTCGTATTCGATCTCCTTCCACCCTTTGAGATACTCCTCCACGAGAATCTGATCGGTGTAGCTCAGGGCCTTCTCCGCCAGCTCCGCCACTTCCTCCGGGTTGGTGCACAAACCGGAACCCAGCCCGCCGAGCGCGAAGGCAATGCGAATCATGACGGGATAACCGATCTCGCCGGCCACCCGCAGCGCTTCCGGCCGCGAGCCGACCGCCACGCTGCGCGGCACTTTGACGCCGATTTCACGCAGCCGCTCGGCGAACAAGTGCCGGTCTTCCGTGTCGTTGATGGTGGTGATCGGTGTGCCCAGCACGCGCACGTTGTACTTTTCGAAGACCTGGCTGCGGGCCAGCGCCAGGCCGCAATTGAGCGCGGTTTGTCCGCCGAAGCCGAGCAGGATGCCGTCCGGCCGCTCCCGGGCAATGACCTGTTCGACGAAATAGGGATTGACCGGCAGGAAATAGACGCGCTCGGCGAGATGCTCGGAGGTTTGAATCGTGGCGATGTTGGGATTGATCAGGATGGTTTGAATGCCTTCCTGTTTCAGCGCTTTGATCGCCTGGCTGCCGGAGTAATCGAATTCACCGGCCTCGCCGATCTTCAAGGCGGCGCTGCCCAGGATGATGACTTTGCGGGGACGTGGTGGCATGTCGTGCGACGGCATGATTAAAGGGTGAAAATTGCATGCTGCTCTGCCAGAGCAGCGCGGCGTGACGCATTACGCGAAGCCGGGTGCAGGCCGGCGCAACGATAACATTTGCGGCGCAGAAAAGCAAGTCGCAAGAGCAAGTATTGGATTTGCAATATGCGCGGCAAAAGACTATATTCCGGCAATTCGTTGCAGCCAAAAGAGTCTCGCACATGATCGAACGCATCAAAATTGCCGGCTACAAATCATTGGATGGTGTGGAGGTCACGCTCAAACCGCTGTCCGTGCTGTTTGGCCCGAACGGCTCCGGCAAAAGCAACTTTCTCGATGCCCTGCAACTGCTCTCCAATCTGGTGCGCGTCCGCACGCTGAAGGAGGCCTTCGAGCCGCCCTATCGCGGCGCGCCGCTGGAGTCCTTTGCCTTCGAGCGGGAGGGACTGCGCGGGCTCTTGCAACGCGACAGCGCGCAGTTCACCCTTGAAGTCGATGTGCGCCTGTCGAATCATGTCATTCGCACGGTCGAAAAACAGATTTCCGAGTTGCGCAGAAGCCACCAGGAAGGCGAGACGGAGTCGCCGGATAACGGCCGCGCCGGCAGCCGCCGGGATCAAGAGACGCCGAATGAAACCGCCAGTCAGCATTCAAAAATGATCAAAGAACCCCGTCTGCGCTATCGCATCACCATTGAAATTCTGCCGAAATCAGGAATACTGCGGGTGGCGGATGAGTATGTCGCGGCTCTCTCAAATGATGGCACTCCTTCAAAAAGGCGCAAACCCTTTCTGGAGCGCATGCAATCACGCTTGCATTTGCGCATGGAGGGACAGGCGCATCCGGTTTATCATGATCGCTTTCTCGACCACACCATCGTTTCCCAACCGCTTTATGCACCGCATTATCCGCATCTGGCAGCTTTGAAGCAGGAATTGCTAGGCTGGCATTTCTATTATTTCGAGCCGCGCGAGCGCATGCGCAGCCCCAACCCCGTGATGGCCACTCGGCACATCGGTTTGATGGGAGAGAATCTCGCGGCATTTCTCAATACCCTGCAGGCGCTCGACAAACGCAGATTCCAAGCCATCGAAAAATCGCTGCATACGATCATTCCCACGACCAACGGCATCGTTGCCACGGTGAATGACTTGGGGCAGGTGGAGCTGCGGGTGAGAGAAGGCGAAGCCGAGATTCCAGCCCGGCTGCTCTCGGAAGGAACTTTGCGCATTCTCGGTTTGCTGGCGCTCTCCGGTGCCCAGGAACCGCCATCACTGATCGGCTTCGAAGAGCCGGAGAATGGTGTGCACCCCCGGCGTATCAAGTTGATCGCGGAGTTGTTAAAGAACCACGCGGCGCCGGCAGACACGCAGGTGATCATCACCACGCATTCGCCGCTGATGGCGGACCTGATCAACGATGATTGCCTGTACGTGTGCCGGCGCTCAGCGGGGCGCACCACCATCGCGCCATTTTCCTCTTTCGGCCCGCTCGGCCGGCCTGCTGCCATCGCCGATGCCCTGGAGGAGCAGGAGAAATTGCCGGTCTCGGAGCGCATTTTGCGGGGTGATTTTGATGCCTAGCTTGGGGCTGTTTGTCGAAGATGTTTTTCACGAGAGATTCATCTCCAAATTGCTGCGGCGGATGGCAGAGGAGCATAATCAGACCGTGACCATCGAACCGCGCAGTGTTCGTGGCGGCCACGGCCGGGTGATGCACGAATTGAAAGAATACCTGCGGGATTTGCGGCGCTACCGTGAGCAGCCCTACGATGCCATCGTCGTCGCCATGGACGCCAACTGCAGAACTGCGCCAATCAAACAACGCGAAATCATCGAAGCCATCGGGGAGATGCGAACCGAAGTAATCATTGCCACGCCGGATCCACACATCGAGCGCTGGATGCTGTTGGATGCAGCGGCCTTCAAGAAAGCCGTCGGCCGGGGCTGCGCCACGCCGCCGGAAAAGTGTGAACGCGACTTCTACAAAAACTTTCGCCGTCAGGAAATCGCCAGGGCAAACGTGCCGGCTCTGCTGGGCGGTTTGGAATACGTCGAAGACTTCATCAACGCGCTTGATCTCAGCCGCATGAGCCGGGCTGACCGTTCCTTCGGTGATTTTCTCAACAAGGTTCATTCTTTTTTCAAATGACATCGCCGCAAATGAAAGACGCTCTTCCAAAACTCATACGCCATCACCTTCCCGACTTCATCCGCGCCCGCCGGCACCTGCACCAGCACCCCGAGTTGAGCTGGGAGGAACGCGAAACCAGCCGCTTCATTCGCCAGTGGCTGGAGGCGTCCGGCATTGAACTGCGCCTGGCGGAGGATTTCTACGCCACCCTCGGAATCATTCGCGGCCGGCAACCCGGCCCGGTGGTCGGCTTGCGCGCGGACATTGACGCGCTGCCGATCCCGGAAAAAAGCGAAGTACCCCACCGCTCGCAAAACCCCGGCGTGATGCATGCCTGCGGCCACGACGGCCACACCGCCATTTTGCTGGGCGCCGCCCGCGTGCTGGCGCAACTGCGCGAGCAGCTTCCCGGCACCGTGGTGTGTGTCTTCCAACCCGCGGAGGAGAACGGCGGCGGCGGCCGCAAGCTGCTTGCTTCCGGCTTGCTCGACGACCTTGGCGTGCACGCCTTCTTCGGCCTGCATGCCTGGCCTTATCTGCCGGCCGGCACCATCGGCATCCGCTACGGCGAAATGATGGCCGCCATCGATGATTTCAAGATCGTGGTGCACGGCAAATCCGGGCATGCCGCACATCCGCTGGCGGCCATCGATCCGGTATGGATTTCGGCACAGATCATCAACGCGGTACAAAGCCTGGTCACGCGCGAGCGCCACGGCGCCGATCCCGTGGTCATCAGCATTGCGACGATTCACGGCGGCACCGCAGACAACGTCATCCCGGCGCAGGTCGAGATGACCGGCACCATGCGCACGCTCAAACCCGAAACGCGCGCGCGCATGAATCGCCGCCTGGTCGAACTCGTGCAAGGCGTTGCCCAAACGTTCGGCGGCGCCGCGGAAGTGGAACTCGAGCCGGGCTATCCTTCCCTGATCAATGATGAACGCATGGTCCGCCTGGTGGCGCGCGCCGCGGCAGAATTGCTCGGTGCACAAAACGTGATTCCTCTGGCGGAACCGAGCATGGGCGGCGAAGACTTCGCCTATTACCTGCAGAAGTATTCCGGCGCCTTCTTTCGTCTGGGGGTGGGGCCGCGGCCGGCGCTGCATGCGGACACGTTCGATTTCAATGACGACGCGCTTGCTCTGGGCGTCAACATGATGGCGGCGGTCGCGATTGATTTCCTTAACGGCCGCGCCGCCGAAACTTCCTGAGCCGGCGCCAGTCCCGGCCAGTCCCGGCGCCGGCGCGCTGGCGGGGAACGGCCAAAACGAAAGACGATCAGAATGAATCAGACTCGACTCATGCGCAAGGTTCTCCTGGCTGCGGCCGTGGCCGTGCTGGCGGCCGCTGTGCTCCATGCCTGCAACTTCGACACCGGCCTCGGGCTGCTGCAATCGAAGATCAGCGGCAAGATCTATTTTCTCGGATCGGAATTCCGGCCCTCGAATGTCGATGAAGTGCGGGTGGTGGCGGCCTCGAATTTCCCGCCACAGGGTTTTGGCGACGTGTTCTTCAGCGAGGCAATCCCCTTCGATCGCGACAGCGCAGCTTACGAAATGCCGCTGCCGCGCAACTACTATCCCGCCGTCGCGGTTTTATGGAAGCCGCGCGGCGAAGACTGGAGCTTCACCAGCCTGCTCGGATTCTACGGCTTTCGGCCGCCGCTTTCCGCGCAATTGCTGCCGGTGAATCTCACCGAAGCGCAGCCGGTCGCGGAGAACGTCAACATCTTTGCGCTGTGGAGCTTCGCACAGTTCGATGCGCACGTCGAAGGTGAGATCACCTTTGCCGGTGCGTGGCCGCAGGACACGGACGTTGTGCTGCTTGGCGCGTTTACCGCCGTCCCCGACTTGCAGAACATCGTGAACTCGCTGGTGTTTCTCGGCGGCATCGATTTCGCCGTGCCGCGCTTCGTTGAGCGCCACCGCTATCGCATGGCGGTGCGCAACGGCGAGTATCAGTTTCTCGGGCTGTTTTGGAAGGGCCGCGGCCTGCCGTGGGACAAGATTCGCGCGATCGGCTTCTATCCCGCCGCTGGCGATCCCGCCAGGCCGGGACGGTTCACGCTCGCGCCCAACGGCACGTTGACGAACATCAATTTCGTGGCAGATTTCGGCACCCTGCCTGACGGCGTGCAAATCGGCGGCGGCCGGTGAAACGAGCAGGCTGGCGACCGTGCTGGCTGAGCCATGGTCCGGGTTTCGGCAACAGCGCTGCTCATCAATGAAGTGAATCCGCCGCCGCACAATCCTTGCGCTCAAATGGGAGTACCTCATTCATGTCAACCGCTTTCATCTTTCGCCATTCGCTTGCCCGACCCCGCCTGTTCGCGCTTGCGGTGTCTTTGCTCCTGGTCCTGGTGAATCAAGCATGGCCGTATGGCACCATCACCGGCCAGGTGCGCGATGCGGAAACCGGCGAAGCGCTGCCGGGTGCCAATGTGCTGATCACCCGGACGCTCCTGGGCGCCAGTGCCGATGCCAACGGCCGCTACCAAATCCCGAAGGTGCCGGCCGGCTCCTACACGGTGAGTGCCTCGCTCATCGGTTACAGCACGCAGCGTCTCACCATTCAGGTGAACGATGACTCGACGCTGGTGCTCAATCTCGCACTCCGCTCTTCGGCCATTCCCTTCGATCAAGTGATCGTCACCGGCTCACGCCAGGCCGAAGAGCTGCACGCCGCTGCTCACAGCGTGAGCGTGCTGGCCAGCTCCGAGATCCGCCAGCGCAACCGCTTTCGCATCGATGAAGCGCTGCAGAGCATTCCCGCGGTGCAACTCATCGGAGAAAACGTCAGCGTGCGCGGTGGCACCGGCTACAGCCTGCTCGGCCTGGGCGGCAGCCGCGTGCTGATGCTGATCGATGACGTGCCCGTGCTCACCAGCGATCTCGGCCGCGCCAATTGGGATTTGTTGCCGGTCACGGAAATCGAGCGCGTGGAAGTTTTGAAAGGCGCGGCCTCGGTGCTCTACGGCTCAGGCGGCATCAGCGGTGTGGTGAACGTCATCACGCGGGAGCCGGCCAAAACCCCGCAGCTTTCGTTTCGCCAAAGCGCCGGTGTCTATGATGATCCCGCGGTGCCGGAATGGCGCTGGACTGACCGCACGCTCCATTTCACCCGCAGCGACGTGAGCTACACCAATGTCCTCGGCCGCCTGGGATTCCGCCTGGCCGTCTCCCGCCACACTTCCACCAGCGACCGCGACAACGGTGATTTCAGCCGCTGGTACCTCAGCAGCAAATCGGTCTTGCAGTTTCGCGACAACTCCAACCTGCGCCTGTTCCTCACCTACAACCGTGATGCGCGCGGCTTCTCCCTTTTTTGGAAGGAACAGAATCGCGCGCTCAGCACCGATTTTCACGATCGCATCAACGTGGACGGCTTTGCCGCTTCCGCCATTTACAACAAATTGATCAACCCGGTGCTGGCCATGAAGGCGCGGCTCTCCTACAACGCCCAGCTCATCGGCCTGCCCTTCAATCTCTCCAAGGATTTCAAACCCGCGCTGGGCTGGAGCGGCGAGCTGCAGGGCAACTGGCTGCCGCACCTCAATCACAATATCACCGTGGGCGTGGATTATCGTCGCGACATGGTGGAATCGAAGTATTACGGCGAACACCAGGCCAGCTCGCTGTCGCCTTATGTGCAGGAAACGTGGAAGCTCTCCGGCCTGTGGCAGTTGAGTGTGGGGGCGCGCTACGATCACTATGTGCTCGTCGGCGATTCGGCGGAAACGCAGATCAGTCCCAAGCTCGGCTTCAGTTACATGCCCCTGCCGAACACCATCCTGCATGCCTCGGTGGGCCGCGGCTTTCGCGCGCCCTCGATTGCCGAGCGCTTCAGCGAGAGCCAGCCCGGCGACAACGTGCGACTGTTCAGCAATCCCGTGCTCAAGCCCGAACGCTCGACGCTGCTCGATGCGGGCGTGCGCCAGAGCTTTGGCGACAACCTTTCCGCGGAAGTGACGGTGTTTTCCAATGACTACTATGATCTCATCGAGTTGCTGTCGGTCAGCACGCAGCGGCTGGAATTGCAGTTCCGCAATCTTTCGCATGCCCGCGTGCAGGGCGTGGAAGCGGAAGTCCATCTGCGCTTCTGGCGCAACCGTCTGGGCCTGCGCGGCAACGTGACCTATTTGGATTCGCGCAGCCTGGTGGCCGATCCCCTGTACAATTTGGAAATCGATGAAGCCCTGCCTTATCGCCCGCGCTGGAGCACGTTTCTCTCGCCGGAGCTGCGCCTGGGGCCGTGGACATTCGAGGCGGATTATCGCTATGCCGCGCGCTTCGAGCAAGTTTCCTTTTTTGCCGGCGATGAACGCGTGCCGCAGAGAGTGCTGGACCTGCGCGCCCGCTACGCCTGGCGGCAATTCGCCATCCTGTTGCAAGTCAAGAACGCGATCAACTACAATTACACCGTGGTCGAACGCAATTTGAGCGAGATCCGCAACTTCTCGCTGTCGCTCTCCGGCGAATTGTGACGCTGCCAATTCCGCAAGAATCGGGTGGAGCCGCGGCTGGGGGATCGCTATCTTGGCGCGTCAACCGAAGGAGGCCGTCATGGCAGCAAACAATTTTTCCCACCAAGCTGAAGATTATCGCCGCATCGAGCAGGCGATTCTCTTCGTGCACAGCAACTTCCGCCGCCAACCCAGCCTGGAGGAAATCGCGCGCAGCGTGCATCTCAGCGAGCATCACTTTCAGCGCTTGTTCAGCCGCTGGGTGGGAATCAGTCCCAAACGATTTCTGCAATTTCTGACCAAGGAATACGCCAAGAAGCTTCTGGAACAGTCCGGCAGCCTGCTGGAGGTCACTTACGAAGCCGGCTTGTCCAGCCCCGGACGCTTGCATGACTTGTTCGTGGCCTGCGAAGCCGTGACTCCGGGGGAATTCAAAAGCGAAGGCCAGGGCCTGCAAATCGAGTATGGCTTTCATGCCACGCCCTTTGGTGAATGCCTGCTGGCGCGCACCGCTCGCGGCATTTGCGGACTCTACTTCGTGAAGGGCGGACAGCGCAAGCCCGCGCTCGGTCAGCTCAAAGCCAACTGGCCACAGGCGCAATTGCGCGAAGCACCGGCCGCCACGGCGCCGTTGGTCGCACGTATTTTCTCGCCGGCTGCCGGAAAGAAAATCGCGCCGCTGCACTTGTTCGTGAAAGGCACAAACTTTCAAATCAAAGTGTGGGAGGCGCTGCTGCGCATTCCGTTGGGCGGGCTGGTATCCTATGAAGACCTGGCCGCGCATCTCGGCATGCCGCGCGCAGCGCGGGCGGTGGGCAATGCCGTGGCCAGGAATCCGGTTTCATTCGTCATTCCATGCCATCGCGTTGTGCGCAAGGTGGGTGAGACCGGCAACTACGGCGGCGGACCGCTGCGCAAGAAAGCGATCCTGGCGTGGGAGGCGGCGCAGGTCAACGCCGGAGAAAATTGAAAATTCCCGCGATTCAAATCGCACGCTGACCGTTCAAGCTGGCGGAAGTCCATCCGTGTCAAGGGAAGAATCATGAAATCGGCCCGCACGGACATCCGAAAGCAGCCCGGTTATTCATCACTGGGTTGGAGGGGCTCTGCGCGGTTGTGGTCCGGCCAGGGGCGATTGAATCAGAGATGAAGTCTCCTTCTTCATTCCTCCCTGCGGGACGCTTGAAGCAACCGGGGCGCGCTTTCCCGCCAATCAAGTGGCGCGCTCTCCTCAAAGGTTCCTGCTGGACTCCGCCTGGCGCGTTCTGCAGCAGCCGATGCTGCTTGGCTTTCCTGGCCTGATCCCCATGGGCCAGGGCCGGTTCGAGTTGCTGCAGACGGAAAGGCCGGTCGTGTTGATCCCTCTTCATGTCGAAGCCGAAGCCCGCGGCGGTTCAGCTATTTTCACGCGCGCGTTGGTCACGCTGCAGATTTCCCTGCCTTGGGCTTCCCGCAGAAAAAGTTCAAGCACCTGCGGGGAGAATTCCTCTTCATAAACCTGATAGCAGAAGCCCTCTGTGCTGCGGCGCAACAGACGCATGCCGGGAAAAATCCGCTCGCGAAATGTCGCCGTCGCCAGCCAGCCGCCGATTTCAGTCTCGGTGAGTTTGCGTGCAAACGTGAAAAGCTCACCCGGCCGCGGCATTGCTGTCACCGCAGGCGGCAGAGTAAGCAACTCCTGCCACGCCAGCACCGTTTTGCCGTTGACGCCCGCCTGTTCCGCGAGCTGCGCCTTGAGAAAATTCAACAGCCGGCAAATGCGAAACAGCGTCACCAGGTCGCGGCGGGAGAATTCCGGCGTCTCCACCGGAAAACAGCTCGAACGCTGCAGCGCCAATTCCGGGGAGGTGAGCAATCCTGCGGCGCGGCACTGTTCGTAACTCGTGGTGCCGGGCGTGGCGTAGAACACGCTCGGCCCGATCAGCACCGGCTGTTCCATGAGATGGAGGATGGCCGTGATCATCTCCATAATGGTCGCGCCCGGCAAGCCGAGAATGAGATAATTCACCTGGCGGAAGCCCAGCTCAGCACCGCGGCTGACGATACGATCAAAATGAGAGGTGGCGCCGGGACGCTTGAGTTGGCGCTGGCGTTCAGGGGCGTCGGCGACCAGCGCGAGATTGAGGTGGCGAAAGCCGGCAGCCTTCATGTCCGCCAGCAGCGTCTCGCTGAGGTTGGCCGCGGAGATCCCGTTCATTGCCAGCAGCTCGATTTGCTCCGGCCCGAACTCTGCGCGAATTGCCGCAAGCAGCCGTCTGGCGCGCTTTTGATCGAAGGTGAAGTTGTCATCTTCGATATCGAACACCTCGGTGCCGAAACGTTCGCGGCACAGCTTCATTTCATCGATGATGCTGTTGATTGAACGCACGCGAAAGCGCCGGCCGGCGGTGAGGAAGATCGAGCAAAACGTGCAGTGATACGGGCAGCCGCGGCTGGTGATCAGCATGGTCATCCGGTGGCGGCCGAGGCGGTAGCGCCCGGCGTCGATCAATTCGCGCGCGGGCAGCGGCAGGGACTCAATGTCTTCAATTAAATCGCCGTGTTCCGGCAGGCGCAGACTGCCGTTCACTTTGTAGCCAAGTCCGCGCAGGCCGGCAACTGCAGCGAGACGATCATCCAACAGGGCAGTCACCAACTCCGGCAAAGTGCGCTCGCCTTCGCCCAAGAGGATGAAATCGACATTGGGATCCGCGAGCACCTGTGCCGGACATGCGTTGACATGCGCACCACCCAAGATCACCGGCCGGCTGCGATCAATTTCCTTGGCCAGCGCCGCGACCCGTAAGGCTTCGCGATAGAACGGCGTGAACAGGGAGGAGATGCCGATCACCTCGGCGCCGGACTGGCGAATGGCCGCACGAATTTCCTCCCAGGGCATACCATAGTGGCGATAGTGGCTGTACAGTCTGGCGGGACTCAAATTGCCGGGCTGATAGTAGCGCTCGAGATAGGCAAATTCCGGCGGCGGCGGGATGATGCGTTTTTGCGGCGTGGCCTGGCAATCGAGCAGCTCCACGGCAATGCCGTTTTGCCGCAGTGATCCGGCGAGATAGAGCAGGCCCACCGGCAGCGTGCGAATGCTGGTCTGGTAAAAATCTTCGACCGGCGGTTGGATGAGGAGAGCTTTCATGGGTGGATCAAGATGCCTCGCATGCAGATGTCCGGCGCTGCATTGCTCGCCGCTGGCCGCCAACATACGCAAAGCTGGCCTGACAAGCAAGACTGGAGGAAAAACGCAAATCAGGAGGGAGACTGAATGCAGCGGGCACCGGTTCGCGGCTGATCCGATCGCTGCGTGACCGGTTTTCAAGCGATCATGGCAAGCATACAAGAGAGATGGTGCGCCTGCCGGCAGAGAGCCTGGCGATTCTGCCCCAACCTTGGGTCGACTCTGTCGCACTTCCCGAAATCGCCGCTGCGGCGCGAATTCGCCGGATCTGATTGACTCGAATTCCCGGCGAAATTCCAATTCGCGACGGCGCTCTTGAAAATTCCGGTTCAGGCCGCTCACTCATAGCGCAACGATTCCACCGGATCGACGCTCGCGGCCTTGCGGGCAGGGAAAAAGCCGGCGAGCAGACCGATGATCATGAGCAGGCTGGCGGTGAGCAGCATGGTGAGGTTCGACAACACCGGCCGGCCGAGAAACTGCATTGGCCCGTCTTCGGCGGGCAGCAGCCGCACGCCGGTGATCACGCCCACGGAAAACAGCAAACCGAGCGCGCCGCCGATCACCGCGATCAACAACGCCTCGAAGGTGAATTGCGCCAGAATCACCCGCCGCCGCGCACCCACCGCCATCTTGATGCCGATTTCGCGCGTGCGTTCCTTCACCACGATGTACATGATGTTGGCCACCCCCACCCCTGCGATCAGCAGCGTCAGCAAGCCCACCGAACCCAGGAAGATCGCAATGCCCAGCGAGATTTTCGCACCGATCTTTTCCTGCTCGATGAAATCCCAAATGCCGAGCGCGCGCTCATCAGCGGGATCGAAGTTGTACTTCCGGCCCAGCACGCGATAGATTTCACTTTTCACCTGCTCCTGCCGGGTGGGATCGGCGGGTTGCACCAGAATCGAGTTCACGTATTTGTAGCCATAGCGCGTGCGGAAGGTGGTGTAGGGCATGACCGCCCGCCGCACGTCGGGGCCGTTGTTCATGCTGGTTTGAATTTTCTTTTGCATCAGGCCGATCACGGTGAAGGGCACGCCATCGACCAAAAGGGTTTTGCCGATGGGGTCTTCCGCGCCGAATATTTCCCCGGCGATCTCTCCACCGAGAAACAGCACGCGGCGCTGCTGCGCCACGTCGGTTTCGTTCAAGAAGCGGCCGCCCGCCGCCGGATACATGCGCCGCATTTCCTCGAATTCAGGATTCACCCCTTCACATTCGGTGGTGGTGGTGAATTTCTTGTAGGTCAGGCTCACGTTCCTGCGGTATTGCGCGCTGAGGGCGGCGATCATGGGAATGGCCTGCTGCAGCAGGCCGGTGTCTTCTTCCACCATGCGCACGCGCCGGCCTTTGGGCAGGCCTTGAAAGGCCAGGCCGGTCTCGCCGCCATAGACGATCATGATGCGGTTGCCGGCGTTGCGCAGGCCGTTTTGCATCTGCCGGCTCAGGCCTTCGCCAAAGGCGAGCAGCAGCACCACGGCGATCGTGCCCCACGCAATCGCCATGATCGTGAGCAGCGCGCGCGTCTTGTGGATTTTCAGGTCCTGCCAGAATTCTTTGAGTAGTTCGAGCCACATGGCATTTTCCCGCAAAGGTTGCGCCCGCGGTGCGGGCCGGTGGCGGACTCACGTGCGCAGGCAGTCGACCACGTTCAAATTGGCGGCACGGCGTGCCGGCATCAAGCCGGCGGCCAGCCCGACGAGACTCAAGATCAACACGGTAATCGCCGCGACTTCGAGGGAAAGCTCGGGCGTGCCGACGAACTCCTTGATCGGAATGAATTGCAGGCCGAGAATCAACAGGTAAGCGATGAGAAAACCGATCGCCGAGCCGAGCGCGATGATGAAGAAAGTCTCCATGAAGAATTGCAGCATGATGCTGCGCCGCGTGGCGCCCACCGAGCGCTTGATGCCGATCTCCCGCACCCGCTCCTGCACCACGACATACATGATGTTGGCCACACCGATGCCGCCCACCGCCAGAGTCATGCTGCCGATCAGGCCCAGAAAGATGTTGAAGGCCAGAAAGAAGTAGTGGAAAAACTTGTCCATCTCCGCAGTGTCCCAAATCCACACCGCGTTCTTGTCGGTGGGGTCGAATTTATACTTGCGGCCGAGCACCTCCCGCACTTGCGTGTTCACGGCATCCGACCTGGTGGGATCGAGCGGTTGATAGATGATGTTGCTGAGATGGATCGTACCGAACACCGAGGCAAACGTGGCGGCCGGAATGAACACACGGTCCTGGTCGCGCGAGTTATAAGAGGAGTTTTGCGTTTTCTTTTGCATGACCCCGATGACAGTGAAGGGCGTCTGGCCGACGAGAATGAGTTGGCCGACCGCTTCCTGCTCGCCGAACAGGAATTCTTTGACCTTGTTGCCGATCACCGCGACGCGGCGGCGGTGTTGCAGATCCAGCTCATTGAAGAAACGGCCGCCCGGTGCGGTGATGATGTTACGCATGTCGGCATAAATGGGATAGACGCCGGTGATCAGCGGGTTGAGGATGTTTTCACCGACGCGCACCGGCACGTCGCGGCCGCTGTATTCCGGACTGATGGCGCGCAGGCCCCGCACTTGCGCGGCCAGCAGCCGGGTATCGTCTTCAATAAAGGAAAGCGGCCGGCCGAGGCCAAAGCCCTCGAACGGCTTGGTGGTGCGGCCGGGAAACATGATGGCGATGCTCTCGCCGATGCCGTGCATGTTGATGGCGAGCTGTTTCTTGAAGCCCATGCCGAAGGCGAGCAGCACGATGATTGCCACCGTGCCCCAAATGATGCCGAAAATGGTGAGAAACGTGCGCAGCTTCTGCCCGCGCAAGTCCTGCAGGTATTCGGAAATGAATGTCGTCAATTGCGTCATGAGGCCAACCCACCGGCGGAATTGGTTGCGAGGCCGCGGCGTGAAGCGCGCGCCGCGTTCATTCGATCTTCTTGACCGGCTTCTCGAAAACTTCGTCGCCCAGGTGCAACCCGGAGATGACTTCGAGGTTGATGGCGTCGCTCAGGCCGGCCTGGATCAGCCGTTCCTCCTCTTTGTTGTCCGGCAGGGCCACTTTTACCCACGCCGAATCATTGCGAAACGTCACCACCCGCTCGGGGACGGTGAGCACGCTGTCCTTGCGTTGAATGATGATGTTGGCATTGGCGGAGTAACCGGCGCGCAGCGTGGCGCCGTTGGTTGGCGCGATGGAGATTTCAATGGGAAAAACCGTGGCGTTGTCCTTCTTTTCGGCTTTCAGCGAAATCAAGCGCAGGTGCCCCGTGATCTTGTCCTGCGGCAGCGCGCCGATTTTGATTTCGGCGGCCATGCCTTCGCGCAGCCGGCCGACGTCGATCTCATCCACCGTGCCTTTGAAGATCAGTTGTCGCATGTCGGCAATGCGCATCAACACCGTGCCCTCCTGAAACGAGGTCAGCGGCGTAACCGGATCGCCGACCTCAACGGTTTTGCTGAGCACAGAGCCGGCGATCGGCGACTTGATGACGGTCTCGATCTGCGTCGCGCCGATGCGCACCTTGCCGCTCTGCAGCAGCGCCAGCTTTTCCTTCGCAATGTTGAGCTTGAGCTCGGACTCTTGATACCGGCGCTTGAACTCATCGTAGTCGCGCGGCGAAATCAAGGCGCTCTGCAGGAGTGACTCCTGGCGAATGTTCTCCTTCTTCAGATTCTCCAACTCCACCTGCGCGAGCTCGACGTTGCGTTTGGCCTCCGCCAACTCCAGCGGCGTCGGATCCGGCCGCACTTCAAGCAGCGGGTCGCCGACGTTCACCTGGGCACCAACGTCTGCGAATATCTTCTGCACGACGCCGCTGATCTTCGATTTGATCGAAATCTCATAGACCGGCTCGATCGTGCCCACCGCCAGCGCCTGGTCCACGATGCTGCCCCGGGTGACTTTGACCTTGGGCAACGCATCTTTTTCCCCACCATTTCGCTTT
This sequence comes from bacterium, assembly GCA_037445455.1. Classification (GTDB taxonomy): domain Bacteria; phylum Zhuqueibacterota; class Zhuqueibacteria; order Zhuqueibacterales; family Zhuqueibacteraceae; genus Coneutiohabitans. The sequence goes on from JBBIKM010000001.1 coordinate 127,104, forward strand.
CCCCAAATGAGAAACGCGGCCGCGCCTACCACGGCAACCGCGAGGCCCCCAAGCAGGATTTTCTTCTTCTTCATGGCACCTCCCTTCAGAATCGGCAGCGCAGCGCAGGTTGCGCCGCAGCAATTTTGGCAAACACGTCCAAAATACGGCGGGCCTAGGGGAAGGTTGCAGTGTGGCAGGTGGGCAGTTGCTGCCCGGGCCGGTTTCAAGGCAGGAACAAATCGAAGAACCGGCGCAGGGTGTCACCCTTGGCAACGATCACGCGTTGCGTTTGAGTGCCAAGGCGCGGATGGCGCGCACTGATTTCATGCAAGCCGGGGGAAAGCGCCAGCGGCGCAGCCAATGGTGTGGTGTCATAAGCTTTGCCGTCCACCCAAATTTCACCCCAGGGATTGACGGCCACCTCCAAATAGCCGATTTGATCATGCAGATTGAGATACAACGTGTCAGACTCGAGCGCGGCCGCGACAACTTCGGCGGCCACCACCGGCAGGCTTTGCACGGCGAAGTGCAATTCGTAAACCCGCGTGGCCGCTGCCGGCTGCCAATATAGCGGCGTGGCGCCAAGCGAATCGCCGTCCAGGAAAACGCTGGCGCGTGGTTCGCTCATGATCAAGATGCGGCGACTGGGGACGCCATTGTGGTTCATCGCCGTGGTTGTCACCGCTGCCGCGGTGTGATTCGCTTGCTCCTCCAGGCGCGCAGCCGGCTGAGGTGTCGCGGCGTGTCGAGACTGCACAACGTCCGCCGGCGAGGCCGGCGGCGCAACGCTGGACTCGGTCGGCGGAGCCTCGGTGGCGAAGCCGTCGCCCCGGGGAGTCATCTCCGCGGCGTTCTTCGTTTCCGCCGGCGGCGGGGCGGCATGATCGAATTGAATATTCAACAGCCCGATGCTGATGCTTGCCAGCAGCAGTGCCGTGGCCGGCACCAGACGCCGCAGCGGCCGAACCGTTCGCACTTTCTTGCTCACCACCGGTCGCGCAGAGACTGGCTCGACCGGAGAGTCGTATTTGACCGCCGGATAGGTTGCCGGACTCTCGAGAAAGGCCGCCAGTTTCTGCGCATTGGTGCGCAGCTCATAACGCCGTTCGAAATGTTCCAGGGCCTCCAGCAAATCGGCGGCACAGGCAAAGCGCATCTCCGGTGCCTTGGCCAGCAGCTTGCGCGAGAGCGCGGCCAGCTCCGCGGGAATCTGCGGCCGCAGCTTCTCCACCGGCATGGGATCGAGATTCGCGATGCGATGCAACAGGGCGGATTGGGTGTGATCGGCAAAGGGCGCTTCACCGGTGAGCATCTCATACAGCACCGCGCCCAGCGAGAACATATCGCTGGCTTCGGTGGCCGCCTGGCCAAGCACGATTTCGGGCGAAAAGTAGGCTATGGTGCCGGCGAGGTTGCGCTGGGCTTCGTTGAGATCCACCGCCAATCCCAAATCCGCAAGTTTGACTTCGCCGGTGCTCGCCAGGAAGATGTTTTTCGGCTTGACGTCGCGATGCAGGATGCCGTGCTGATGCAGCGCCTGCAAAGCGCGGGCAACCTCGCCGGCAATCCACACGCACAATTCGATGGGCAGCGGCTTTTGCACGACTTCGGCGAGCGTGCTGCCCTCAACGTATTCCAGCACGAGGTAGGGATTGTCATGCCGGCCGCCGGCGGCATACACCTGGCGCAGATTGGGATGCGCCAAACGGCGGCCGATCTCGCCTTCGACGCGCAGTTGCTCGCGCACGCGCAGGGGCGCAGCGGGTTCGGTCAACGCCTTGATGATCACCATGCGCTGGTGCTGATGGTCGAACGCCTTGAACACGCTGACCCAGGGGCCGCGCTGCAGTTCGGCGAAGATTTCGTATCCCTCAATTGCGACCATTGTGCCATTGCTTCATCTTGTAGTGAATCCAGCGCCGGGAAACCCCCAGGCGTTCGGCGGCATGCGTGATGTTGTTGTCCAACTCGTCCAGCGTCTTTTCCACCAGGCGCCGTTCCATTTCCTCGAGCGTCATGCCCTGCGGCAGAAACAGCTCGCGGCCGGCCTCCTGCAGGCGCAAATCCGCGGCGGTGATGCAGTTCTCCTTCGCCAGCACCACCGCGCGCTCGATCGTGTTTTCCAGCTCGCGCACGTTGCCCGGCCAGGAATAGCCGGTGAGCAGATCGAGCGCCGCGGGCGTGAAACCCGTGATCTCCTTGCGGTTCTTGGCGGCATACTTGCCCAGGAAGTGATGCGCCAGCAGCGGAATATCGCGGGCGCGCTGGCGCAGCGGCGGCATCACGATGTTGATGACGTTGAGACGGTAATAGAGATCTTCGCGAAATGTTCCGTTTTTGACCGCCTCGGCCAGGTTCCGGTTGGTGGCGGCGATGATGCGCACGTCGACGTGGCGCACCTGATTCTCGCCGACGCGTTTGATTTCGCCCTCCTGCAGCACGCGCAGGAGCTGGGTCTGCAGATTGGGGGAAAGATCGCCGATCTCGTCGAGAAAAAAAGTGCCGCCATGCGCCGCTTCGAACAATCCCTTCTTGTCTGCAATCGCGCCGGTGAAGGCGCCCTTCTTGTGGCCGAACAGCTCGCTTTCCAGCAGCGTCTCCGGCAGCGAGCCGCAGAACAGCGCGATGAACGGTTTCTCCCGGCGGCTGCCGTTGTAGTGCAGCGCGCGCGCCACCAGTTCCTTGCCGGTGCCGCTCTCGCCGAGAATGAGCACGGTGGCATCGGACTCGAGCACGCTGTTCATCAAGTCGAACACGTGCTTCATCTTCGGGCTTTGGCCGATGATGCCCGCGAAGGCGCTGCCGGCGGCGGCCTGTTTGCGCAGATGGCGGTTTTCCTCGCGCAGGGTTTCGTACAGTTGCGCGTTTTCGATGGCGATGGCCGCCTGGTTGGCAAAGGCACTGAGGAAGGGAATGCTGGTCTCGGTGAAGCCGCTGCGCTGCAAAATGCTGTCGAGATAGATCACGCCGATGGGCTTTTGTTTGATGGCAAGCGGCACACAGGCGACCGATTGAATGCGGTTGAGAATGATGCTCTCCGCGTTGCGCAACTGCTCGTCGGCTTGCGCATCATAGCTGATCATGGCTTCGCCGCGCTGCAGCACCTGCCGCACCACGCTGTTGGAAATGTCGGTGATGTCCTGGATGTTTTGCGCGGAAATGTTGCGCGCCGTGCGCACGCTCAGCTCGCCGTTGCCGTTGTTGAGCAAAATGAAGCCGCGCTCCGCGCCCACGGTCTCCACTGCAATGTCCATGATTTTTTCCAGCAGGGGATCGAGTTCGCGCAGCGTGTTGATGATGGTGCTGATGCGGGAAAGCGCGGAAAGCGCGTCGCCCGTCTGGCGGTCAGAAAGAGTCGTCATAGGTTGATGCGACCACCTCCATGGTCCAGCCGGTTGCTGCCGCGTGTGTTTCCGCCGCCGGCAGCGCGCCGGCGCACCTCATTGCACGCGAAAGGCCGCCGGCGCCGAGGTGCTGGTGTTGCCGAATTCATCGATCACCGAAACGGTCCAGCGGTATTCACCGCCGGCCAGGGTGCGATCCACCGTCACCGCTGAATCCTGTTCACTGAGCGCGGGGCTTTCCCACGCCAGCGTGTTGATGCCGCCCACCACGCGCGTCACCCGCACGCGATAGCGGAAGGGAAAGGGCAGGTCCATTGGCCGCCAGCTCAGCCGCGGACGGGCGGTGACCACTTGCAAGTCGCGCGGCGTGCTGGCCGCCGGTAATTGATCAATGATGCGAAACAGAATCAGTTCTTTGGGATTGGCCTTGCTGCCCAAACGGTCGCGGACGCTGAGGCGGATGGGATAGCCAATGGCCGCGTGCAGTTCTCCGTGCGGCAATTCCGAACCGAAAAGTCTGAAATCAAACAGGCCGGCCGTGGCCGTGACTTGCATGGTATCCTGCAAGCCCAGGGCGGGAAGCTCGATGACCACGCTGGCAATGTCCGCCAGGCCGTCGGGGTCGGACACTTCCGCCTCGAACAGCGCAAAATACACGTCCTCTTCCGGCGGCAGGCTGCCGACATGAAAGGTGCGTCCGGCAAAGCTGGTGATCTGGGGCAGCGCATCCAACTTGAACAGCAGGCGCTGCGGCGTTTCCTGTTGCACCAGCACGCGTACAGAGTCTTCCACATAGCGCGGATCGCGGGCGAAGACCCAATATTCACCGACCGGCACTTCACGAAAGCTGAACAAGCCGTCGGCATCGGTGGTGGTGCTCAGATTTTGGGGCGACAACTCGATGGTGACGCCGCTGAGCGCCAGAAAGGGCTGATAGTAGGTCGTCACTTGCCCGCGCAACACGCCGGTCTCGACGAAGCGATCCGAGCCGGGATCGAGCGGGTTCTCATGAGGCACGTCGCCAAGGCAGCCGCTCAGAACCAGGGCAGCCGGCAGCGCCAGCAGTGATCTCATCATGGAAATCCGAATCCAAAGGAATCGACACAACCTTGCTTGCTCCCCGTGCAACGTGAAATTATACCGGCAGGCGGCCGGTTTTGGAGAGGCAGCGCAAAAGTGGCGGAAATAAAATTTGCAATTTGTTAAGAGGCCTAGTAGATTGCGGCGACTTGAATTATCGCGCCGGCGGCGCGGCAGGCCCGTGCCAGCCGGATGCAAGCCGGCGGCAGTGCCGCGGTCTCGCGCGCGGCGAAAATGTTGCCATCCAGGAACCTGAAAGCCCGCAGCGCCGAAGAACTGCCGTCCGGGGGATCACCAGCCCAAGCGCAAAGGATGCTCGCCGTGTTAGCCATTCATGTCAAAAACGACGAATCCCGCCAGCTCTATCTTGCCGAATGCCCGATGCCGGCGTATCACAGCCAGGAAGTCCTGATTAAAGTCCACGCCACTGCCGTCAACCGTGCCGATTTGCTGCAGCGCCGCGGTTTTTATCCGCCGCCACCCGGCGCCTCCGACATCATGGGGCTGGAAGCCGCCGGCGTGATTGTCGCCACGGGCGCAGAAGTGTCGTCCTGGCAGGTCGGTGACCGCGTTTGCTGTCTGCTGCCCGGCGGCGGCTATGCCGAATATGTGAACTGCCCGCAAGACTTGCTGCTCCCCATTCCGCCGGCGTGGACTTTCGAACTCGCCGCCGCGTTGCCGGAAGCGTTTTATACCGCTTTCGCCAACCTGTTTGGCGAAGCCCGCCTGCGCGCCCGGGAAATCGCCTTGATTCACGCGGGTGCCAGCGGCGTGGGCACTGCCGCGATTCAACTCGCCCGCTACGCCGGCGCGTGGGTGATCGTCACGGCCGGTTCGGAAGCCAAACTCGAGCGCTGCCTGGAGCTGGGCGCCAATCATGCCATCAACTATCGCAGTGGTGATTTTGCCGAGCGCGTGTTGAAAATCACCAATGGCGCCGGCGTTGACGTGATTCTGGATTGCATCGGCGGCTCTTATCTCGCCAGGAATCTTTCGCTGTTGAAATTGAAAGGCCGGTTGGTGATCATCGGCGTCATGGGTGGGGCGAAGGCGGAGATCGATCTTGCCACGCTGCTGCGGCGCCGCCAGCGGGTAATCGGCTCCGTGCTGCGCTCGCGCACCCTGGAGGAAAAAGCCGAGTTGACCCGCCAATTCCGCAGCAAGGTCATGCCGCTGCTGCGCAAAGGCCTGGTGCAGCCGGTGATCGACTGTGTCTTCCCGCTCACCGAAGTCGAGCAGGCACATGCCTATGTCGCGACGAACCGCAATGTGGGAAAGGTGGTACTGCGGGTGGCAGGCCTCACCGAGGCGTCGGTGCCTTGAATCGCCGGCGCAGCAACGCAAGTTGTCCCCTTACGGCCTGCGCCCAATCAGTGACAGAGGCATGCTTGCAACGCGCGCATCTTCCCCTCCCTTGGCATGCCCGGGCAGCACTGCCCGGAGCTCAGCGCCAAACACAGATGCCGGTAACTCGTCAATGTTGAGCTGACCGGTCTCGCCCTCAATCGTTTCAACCTGCCGGAACCTTCTTGAGCAAGCTGCGAGCCGCAAAATCCACATGGCGGTGTTGCCGGTTCAAGCTGAGGCATGCAGCAGGACACGCAAAACGATGGGAATGCCTCCCTTCCCGGTGTTGTCATGTTGATCAGCAACGGTTGCACCGTTGCTTGTGGCGGTTGAAGGCGGGCGCGAGGCCACGGCCCAGCCGTGGCGGATCGAGCTGAAGTTTGTGATGCCACGGCTCAGCCGTGGCGGATCATTCCCACCGATGGGTGGGCAATCTATCTTGATCAGCAACGGTTTGACCGTTGCTTTTGTCGAATCGCGCCGGGTGTTGTGAGGCCACGGCCCA
>JBBIKM010000002.1:0-7328 GCA_037445455.1 bacterium
AGGCAAGTAGTTGGAGAAATTTTTTGCCTTTGGGGAAAAGTTAGTGCCATTGGGCTTCCAGCCTGCCTGGAGACAAGAGGTCCAATGTCACCAACTTTTCCCCCAAGGCAAAACAATTGAAGGCATGGCTATCAAAGAATTTTTCCAACTATACTCGTTGCGGGTTGGTTTGTAAGTCCCTTAACGTGTCATTCTGGAAGAATCTTCCCTCGTGCTCGGAAGAAACTCAAGCTCTGCAGCGCGTCGCGAGCACTGGGGAAGTTCCTTCCAGGATGACACTGCTGTAGAGTAGAATTACAAATCAACCCGAAAGCAGCATATTTGCCTTTGCTTGTCAAGATGATCAAGGTCGTTTGATCAGGTTAAGCTTGCCGGGGCAAAAGCAATGACAGAGAAATGGCTGTCATGAATATTTGGTTTGCAATTATCGCAGAAACGTTCATCGTAGCAACAAAAAGCTGTGAAGTTTCTTTGCAAATCATTTGTCTGTCATTGTCTGCCCAAAAGTTGGTGCCATTGGACATGAGGTCTGTGCCACGTTTTCCACCAATAACTGAGGCATCACGTGTTGATCTACAAAGCGCTTGCGTTTTGGTGGGAATTGCTTATAATGCTCAACGATTTGCAAGTTGAGCCTGCCGGGTGCTGATTCCGCCTGGCGTGCGCCGCTGCGGCGTGTGCGTTTGCCGGCCTTCACCACGGCAGTGATTCTCTTGCAGGAGCAGACGAGGTGAGCGATGCCCTGCCCCGGCTTTGCCGGTGCTGGTTCGTCATCGCCGGAGGTGGTTGCGATCTTTAGCCGCATGACGGTCTTCCATGCAAAAACTCGATGCCAAACGCAATGCCTTTGTCGCCATCGCCGGCAACATCGGCGTGGGCAAAACCACGTTGACCCGGATTCTTGCGGAGCGCTTCGGTTGGACGGTTTTCTTCGAGAAGGAAGTGCACAACCCCTATCTCGCCGATTTCTACAAGGACATGAGCCGCTGGGCGTTTCATTCCCAGCTCTTCTTTTTGAAGGAACGGTTGAAGGATCATTTGCGCATCCAGATCAGCAAGACGATTTGCGTGCAGGATCGCACGATCTACGAAGACGCCGAGATCTTTGCGCAAAATCTTTTTGACCGCGGCCTGATGCAGGAACGCGATTTTGCCTGCTATCTGGATTTGTATCAATCCATTTCTCAGGCGCTGCAGCCGCCCGCGGTGATCGTTTATCTGCGCGCCTCGATCTGGACGCTGATCAGCCGGATTCGCCATCGCGGCCGCGATTACGAACAAAACATCGACAAGGAATACCTGGCGCAGTTGAACATTTCCTACGAGCGCTGGATCAAGCGCGCCGCCGCGAATCATCGCATTTTCGTGATCGAAACGGACGAGCACGATATTTTGAAGGACAAGGAGTGGGCGGAGGGCGTCCTGGGGGAAATTCATCAAATCGTGGCAACCTAGCGCGGAAGGATCGGCGTGACACCCGGTGAACAAAGCGACCTCGAACCTTACCTGCCACTCCCCCCGATTGGCCCGCTCGCATGCGTCTTGATTCTTGTTTTAGCTTCCAGCAATTCCCTCACCGTGTCATAATACTCCTGAATCTGCTGTTGAAACCTCTCGCCGGTGCCCGGGCCGTGGAAACCGGAGTGGATCGCATGCACCAGGCCGTCGCGGCCGACAAAGATCGTGGTGGGATAGCCGCGGAATCCCTCGATCTGGCTTTTGATGCGCGCCTGCACGTTGGCCTCCGCGGTGCTGCCGCAGAACAGAATGGGAAAGGTGAGGCCGTAGCGCCGTTGAAACAGGCCAAGATTCTTTTGCGCCGCTGCAAAGTCATCTGTGATTTCGAAGGCCAGCGACACCACCTCCAAACCATCGTCGTGAAATTCGGCATGGAGTTGCTGCAGCAACGGCGCGGCATCCATGCAATTGTGGCACCAGCTTCCCATGATGTCGATCAGCAACGCTTTGCCCTGAAAGCGCGCCGCCGCGCTGGTAACCGAATCGCCCGCCAGCGTCACCCCGCTGAAATGGAAAGGCGCTGCCGGGTTTTTCATGAATGTCTGCGGCGCGCGCTGAGTCGCAGCCGGTGCTTCGCGCAGCGGTTTTAGCCTGAAATGCGAGGGTTTTTCCGCGCGCACGTACAGCGTGCCGGCCCAATCGCCCTGCACTTGTTCCAGCTCGATCATCATCGCCTGCCAGCCGGTGAAGCGATGGAGCTGCACACGCTTCTCGTTCTGCGTGCCCGCCAGCAGGCCGTAGTCGCCGCTGGGTTCGATGATTGTGCCGAAGATCGAATCACCCTTTACCCAAAACGTTGCGGTGCTGGCACTGTCGCTGTCGAAATAGACGCGGTATGAGCCGACGGGCGGCACGCCGGGTTGGGCCGTCGGGGCAGGCTGCGCCGGCGTGATCGGCGTCGCGGTGAAGGTGAAGGAAGTGGTGTCACGGCGAAAGCGCAAATATTCGCCCTGCAGCCGGTCACCCTGCCACCGGGCCCGCATTTGTGCGCCGTATTCCGAGAAGTTGAAATACAGCGAATCGCCGGCTGCCGCGATTTCCGGAATGGGCGTGATTTCGTTTCCAACAATAAAGTAGCCGGCAGGCGGCGCCGTGGTGAGATCGAGGTGCAGGTGGAACGTCAGTTGGCGGCCGTCGGCGAGCGCGGCGGTTCCGCGCCAGTTTGATTTTTGCGGCAGGCTGCTTTGTTGGCAGGAAGTGTTGAAAAAAACGATGGTGCCCAGCAGGGCGAGCAGGACGAGGCTGTTTTTCATATCGCTCCCAAGCGGCAGGATTGCATATGTTTCCTGATTCATCATGTGTCACTGCGGCCGCTCCGGGCGCTGCGGGTCAAGATAGAGATTCAACCCTGGATTGTCAACCCCAATTCCCTCTTGCCTTTGCAGGTGAAATTCATGACATTGGCCGGCAATTTTACCGGGCCTGCACGCTGAATCCGCCACGGAGGATTTGTGCCATTGCCGAAGTTGCTGCGCCGCTGTGCACTGCTCTTGCTTGCTCTGCCGGCGCTGCTGCCACTCGCCGCACCGGCCAACCCGCGCCCGATTGAGGGCGCTGCCAATCGTATTACGCCACCAGAATCCTACTTTGGCTTTCGCCTGGGCAGCGATCACAAGCTGGCGGATTATCATCAGATCATTGCCTACTTCAAAGAGTTGGATGCGGCCTCGGACCGGCTGCAAATGCAGAACCTCGGCCAGACCACCGAGGGCAATGATCTTTATGTGGCCTTCATCAGCGCACCGGAAAATCTCGCGCAGCTCGAACACTGGCAGCGGGTGCAGGCGCGCCTGGCAGACCCGCGGCCGCTTGCGGAGCGTGAGGCTGCCGGGCTGTTGGCCCAGGCGCGCTGTGTGGTCTTAATCAATTGCAGCATTCACGCGACCGAGGTGGGCGCCACCCAGATGTCGCCGGAGCTCGCCTATGACTTGGTGACGGATGAATCGCCGGTGGGCCGCGAAATCCGGCAAAACGTGATCACGATCCTGCTGCCCTGTCACAATCCCGATGGCCAGTTGCTGGTGGTGGAATGGTATCGCAAGCATCTCGGCACGCCCTTCGAGCGCGCCGACTTGCCGCGCCTCTATCACAAATACGCCGGCCATGACAACAACCGCGACTGGTTCATGTTCACACAAAAGGAAACCCGCCTCACCGTCGCGAAGCTGTACAACCTCTGGCATCCGCATGTCACGCTCGACATGCACCAAATGGGCGGCACCGGCGCGCGGATGTTTGTGCCGCCTTATCTCGATCCGGTCGAGCCCAATGTCGATCCCGCGCAAGTGGCGCTGGTGAACCTGCTCGGCATGCATGTGCAAGGCGTGTTGACCGCCCAGGGCAAGACCGGTGTGGTGAGCAACGCCATCTTCGATGCCTGGTCGCCGGCGCGGGCTTATCCACACTATCACGCGGGCGTACGCCTGTTGATCGAGACCGCCAGCGCGGCGCTCGCCAGCCCGGTCACGATCAAGCCCGGCGAGTTGCGCGCCGGCCTGGGTTATGACGCCCGTCAGCGTTCATGGAATTTTCCGGCCCCCTGGCCCGGCGGCCTCTGGCGTCTGCGCGACATTGTTGAATATGATCTGGCCGCCGCCAAAGCCGCACTGCAGCATGCCGCGCAACACCGCGAGTTTTGGCTGCGCAGCTTGTTTGAGGTCAAGCGCAGAGCCTGCCAGGCCGCCGGCGCCTATGTGATTCCCCACCGGCAGTTCGATCCGCAAGGCTTGCTGGATTTGCTCGGCATTCTGCAAACCGGCCTGGTCGAAATTCATCAAGCCCAGGAGGATTTTCGTGCCGCTGGTGTGCCCTTTGCCCAGGGCGATTATCTCGTGGCGCTCGGCCAACCGTTCGGCAGCTTTGCCAGGGCCCTGCTCGCGACGCAGGACTATCCGCAGATCCTGGGCCGCGATGGCAAACTACAAGCGCCCTACGATGTGACGGCACACACCCTGCCGCTTTTTCTCGGCGTGGAGGTTTTTGCCGTGGAGCAAATGCCGAATTGCCGGCGCCGCCTGGCGGAGGTCACCGGCGGCGTGCGTATCACCGGCGCGGCCGAGGCCGGCCTGTTCGCACTCGATCGGCGCAACACGGCCGCCTTTCGGGCCGTCAATGCCCTGCTCAGGCAGGGGGTGCCGGTTGCAACCGTCGCGCAGGAATTCGTGGCCGGCGACCGCACCTGGCCAGCCGGTACGTTCCTGGTGGGAGGCGGAGAGAATGCCAGGATGGTAAGGGACTTGTTGCGTCATGATGCTCTCCTCGCCAGCCCGCACGGCAACCCGAGCACCGTGGAACTTTATGGCCTCACCCAACCACCGGCATTGCCGCGCGTGCCCCTGGCGGCCAGCCGCGTTGGCCTCTATCAAAGTTGGGTGGCCAACATGGATGAAGGATGGACACGCTGGGTGCTGGAGGATTACGGCTTTGCATACACCGCTTTGTCGAATGCCGACCTGCTTGCGCGAGACTTGCGAAATTCATTTGAGGTGATTATCTTGCCCGACCAAAAAGCCAGTGATCTCGAAGCCGGCCACAGTCCAACGCAAATGCCGGCGGAGTATGCCGGAGGCCTCGGTGAATTGGGTATTCGCAAGCTGCGGCAGTTTGTCGATGACGGTGGCACATTAATCACCTTCGAGTCTGCTTGCGAGCTGGTGTTGAATCACTTCTGGCTGCAGGTGGCGGATGTGACTGCCGGTCTCGAGCGGGGCAAGCTGAGTGCGCCGGGTGCGCTGCTGCGGGTGATTGCCGACAGCGATCATCCTCTGGCCTATGGTGCGCCGCGCGAGGTGGCGGTGCTCTTTTCCAATGGCCCGGCATTTCGTGCACAAAAGGGCAGGGCGGTGTTGACTTATCCGCCGCATGGGCTTCTGCTATCCGGATGGCTGCAGGGCGAAGAGTATTTGCGCGAGCAGGCGGCATTGGTGGAGGCGCCGTTGGGAGCGGGGCGGGTGCTTCTGTTTGGCTTCCGGCCGCAGTTCCGCGCGCAAATGCGGGCGACGTACCGGTTCTTGTTCAATGCGTTGTTGCGGGCTGATTAAGGCCATTGCACTGTCAAGGTTGGAATAATTCCTGTCTCTTTGCAACCGGAGCAAGCGGAGCCAACTGAGAAAAAAGTCACCGGTTGCTCTGTTCGCCCCGTTGACACCTGAGCCGTGCTAAGAGCCGCGGTCTTCGGCATGTTTGATTGACACTTCCACTGTCTTGCTGGCAGAATTCTGACTGAAATCCCGGGTCGATCGTCCCAAAGGTTCCGATCCCGCGCCGGGAAGAGCGAGTTTCGTGCAGAGGACTTTCATGGCGATAAGCAAGACGCAGCGCAGCTATCTCGCCAGCGTCAAAAACTGGAAGGTGCGCAACATGATTCAGGGCTATTTGCGGGCCTGTCATGCTTATCAGGAGATGCGGCGCACCCGTTTGAAAAACCGGCGGGCACCCTCCTTCGAAGTGCTCAAGGAGATCAGCGAAACGCTGTTTCAGATCAAGGAAGATCACCATCTGATTTTCCGGCGCCGGGAGGAACCCGCCACCAAAGGCAGCCGCCACAAGCTGGTGCCCGGCTATGCCGATACCGCTTTCATCGATCATGTCGGCCTGCTCTTTCACAAGGTGATGGTGGCGCGGGAACTGCGCTACATTCTGGCGCACTATGCCCACAACAAGGAAAACTGGGAAGCGCATTTTCAAGCGCTGCACGCCAATCTCCAGCGCATCGATGAGATTTTCGAGGAGGGGCTCGGCCTGGTGATGGAATTCGTGCGCAGCCACTCAGACAACGCGCAGGTGATCGATTTTCTGATCGAAAATCAGAAACTGGTCGCCAAGTGCGCCAATCTTGACCTCCGCCACGTGATGCGCGAGCTGATCACCAAGGTCGATTTGCCCCAGGCCTATTTTATGGTCGCGCAATACTATTTCGAAAGTGGCTGGTTCGATCGTGCCGCCAAAGCGGCGCGCAAATGCCTCCAGAAAGACGCCAAACACGCCGCTGCACGCGTGTTGCTGCAGCAGGCGCAAGCCCGCCTGCAAGCCGGCAACGGCGGGGCCGCAGATCCAGTCGCCGCGGCGGTGGAAGGAGAGACTACCATTGCCTCTTGAGAGGCGGGCGCCTCCCGCCGGCCTGACAATGGGAAGTTCGCAGTAATTGAGTCAACCGCGGGTCTGGGACCGTGGCAGCGGCATGGCTGCCGGAGGAGTGAGGGGTAGTCACAGCAAGGCAGAGGGCATGATGACGGAAGGCAATGTTCTCTGGCAGAATGGGTCAGGGTAGCACAACGCGCGTTTTGGTCACGGGTCTCCTGCAGGGAGAGCCGTGCGCCGCCTCGCACGGCCAGCCGGCCGCCACAGGCGGAACACGTTTCGCCAAGCAGGCGATCCCCACTTATCATTTCAACAGGAGAGGTTCCCTCATGCGTACTCGCTCGAAGTTCGGAGTGTTGGTGCTCGCTTCTGTGCTGCTCGCCAGTTTTGCAGTGGCGCCGTCGCTGGCGCAGCAAAAGACACTCACCCGCCAATTCGATCCCGTCGTCTTCGACGCCTTCAACACCCCGGCGTTGTTGGGTCTGGAGATTGATTCCCTGACCGCCTATCGTTACAGCGCTGCCGGCGATCAATGGATTGCGATTCCTTTTCAGATCGACAAAGTTGACACCAATGGCAGCTTCTTTGGCAATGAAACCGGTCCCATCGATTTCAATGACGAGGTCGTGTTCATGCCCGGCGACGCCGGTGATCGCGCGCCCGCGGACAAATGGCTCGATGATGCCGGCGGCCTTGGCGACATCGGCGGCGTTCGCGGCGGTCTGCACGCC
>JBBIKM010000002.1:7338-7582 GCA_037445455.1 bacterium
AGCACCCGCGCATCGAGCTGGCTCTGGATGATCCGCTCGCGCCCGGACAGCAGGCGTGGGTCTATTTGTACCGCAATGTCACCAACCGTCCCAGCGTGAGTGGATATTTGAGCTATGACCGCGGCCCCTCGGCCGCCGCCGGCACCGACACGGTGTTTGGGCGCACCTACAAAGTCGCCCATGCCAACAACGGCCTGCCGAATTTCACCGCCATCAAACGGAACGGCGGCGTCACCGGTAATCT
>JBBIKM010000002.1:7598-35794 GCA_037445455.1 bacterium
GCGCGTCAACGGCTCGGCGACCGTGCCCATCATCGGCCGCCTGCCTTATACCATCGATGAACAAACCAACCTGCAGTTCGGCAGTCTGAGCTTTGCCAGCGGCCCGGTACGCGGCTATCGTTTGCTGGCTGACACGCTGGTGGTCATCGTCTTCAACATTCCGTTTCTCAAGCTGCCGTTCTCGTTTGAGATGCAGTATTTTCCATACTCCTCCAGCATTATTTTCAAGAATGCCAAGATCGACAGCGCCGATGCTGAAACGTTTGGCATCACCCACATCCGCCAATCACTCGATCTCAATGAAAATGGCGGCGGCCTGACGCGGCAATTCTTCAATGCGCAAAATCCCGGCGGCATCACCATTGACGGTGTGGCGGATGGCGGTGTCAACACGGCGGTGGTGGATGAACGCGTGAACTGGTTTCTGGCCTCGCACCGGCCGGCGACCGGCGATCCCTTCGGCTTGATGGTGCTGGTCACCGTTCCCAAGATCGGCGCGACCCGCAATCTGTACTTCAAAGACAACAGCGCGGTTGATGCCGCCGACACCGGCGACAAGAAATCCTTCGGTGATTTCGGCGTGCAGGTTGATGGGCAAAAGATTCAAGGCCAGTTCAGCTTTGATTTCAGCACTTATCATCTCGACAGCTTCAGCGATGCGGTCGCCACCGGCGAGCAATTCAGGAGCTGGCAGGAGAGACCGCTGGCGGTGACGGCGACGGAGCAGAGTTTTCCGAGCGCGGTGGCGGAAACTGGCGAAACGCCGACGTTCTTCGGTTTGTATGATGCCTACCCCAATCCCTTTGCGCCGCAGCGCGAAAACATTCGGCTGGCTTTCAGCACCGGCGCCAATGGCAAACCTGCCCAGTTGTTGATCTACAATTTGATGGGCCAGGAAGTCATGCGCTTCACGGCGCTGGAACAACTGCGCGGCAAAGCCGGCCGCCAGGAGATCACCTGGAACGGCACTGATCGCTTCGGCCGGCCACTGCCCGCGGGCGTTTATTTCTATCGGCTGCAAGCCGGCCAGCAAGTGGCGGTGAAGAAGTTTGTGCTGGTGCGGTAGCATTTCAGCGGCAGCAGACAAAAGGCGAAGAGCGGGAGACGGCAGCACATCGTCTCCTGCTGTTCGCCTTTTTTATTCTTGGGGAAAATGTCCATGCGCGCGGCGTCGATCCGCTTCTCCGACGCGACGCAGGATTTTTGCCAGAGGCGGGAAGCGTGTATTTGTGTATTGCAGTCCGTCCGCTTGTTATGCCGCAGACATCTTCGGCGGCGAATATACAGTCTGCTCAGCGAACGTCAAGCTTACCAAGGCGCAGACAGGATGCCGGGCTTACAGCATTTGGAAGGAGCAGGTGATCATTCAAAATACCGTTGTTCTTTTCTCCACCGCCTCACACCGCACCGTCAAATCATCCACGCGATCGAGATTCACGGTCACGCCCATGCCCGGTTTTTCCAGCGGCACGGTGACCATGCCGTCCGCCGACATCGTCCATTCCGGCGTCACAATGTCGCGTTCCCAATAACGATCGCTGGGTGAGAGGTCACCGGGCAACACGAAGTTGGGCAGCGCGGCGAGCGCCACGTTGTAGGCGCGGCCCACGCCGCTTTCCAGCATGCCGCCGCACCACACCGGAATGCCGTGTTGTGCGCAGAAATCATGAATCGCAATGGCGGCAGCGAAGCCGCCGACACGGCCGGGCTTGATGTTGATGATCCGGCCGGCGTCGAGCGTGACCATGTCTTCGGCCTGCGCCAGGCCGGTGATCGATTCATCCAGACAAATCGGCGTGGTGAGTTGCCTTTGCAGGGTGGCATGCCGTACGATGTCATCCCACGCCAGCGGCTGTTCAATCATGATGAGATTGAAATCGTCGAGTTTCCGCAGCAGTTCGAGATCATCCAGGGAAAAAGCATTGTTGGCATCCACCATGAGCGGCGCCTCGGGACCGAGCGCGGCACGCACGGCCGCGACGAACTCCACATCTGCGCCCGGCTTGATCTTGACTTTGATCTTGCGATAGCCGCGCGCCTGGGCGGCGAGCGCCTGCTCGACCAGCAGCGCCGGACTCTTTTGAATGCCGAGCGAAACGCCGGCAGCGATGTGCGTGCGGGTGCCGCCGAGCAGCCGGCTGAGCGGCACGCCCTCGATTTGCGCTGCCAATTCCCACGCGCCCATTTCCAGGGCGGCCTTCGCCATCTGGTGGCCGCGGAAGTTTTGTTCGAGCACCGGGAAGATTTCGCGCGGGTGGTTGAACTTGCGGCCGAGCACGCGCGGCGCAATCCACTCGCGCAACGCGAGCCACGCGGTTTCCACTGTCTCGGCGGTGTAGTTTGGCTCTTCGCCGGCCACGCATTCGCTCCAGGCGGTGCGGCCGCCGGCTTCACGCAGTTGCAGCAGAAATACGCGCCGATCTTTAACCGTGCCGGAGGAAATCTCAAAGGGTTCTTTGAGCGGCAGGCGAATCTCGCGCAGCGTCAGACGTTCAATTTGCAGCATGAGGGCGACTCTTTGCTCAATTTGTGTCATCGGCCCGGCAGGAA
Organism: bacterium; assembly: GCA_037445455.1. GTDB lineage: Bacteria > Zhuqueibacterota > Zhuqueibacteria > Zhuqueibacterales > Zhuqueibacteraceae > Coneutiohabitans. Next base: position 10,149 of record JBBIKM010000002.1, read on the forward strand.
CAATTCCCGCGGCTTCGGTGCTTCCGCGGGCGCACGGCGATCAGAATGCCGTCGCGCTGCCTTGCAGGCCATAAAAGCAACGGCTGGTGCCGGCCTCGCGATAGAAGCCGGCGACGTGATAGTTCTTTTGCAAATAGAAGAGAAATGCGGCACGCACGGCAGCCTGCCAGCGCACTGCGGCTTCCAGTGAGTGTTCCTTGAGTGCCTGAAGGTCTGATGGAATTTCAAGGCGAAGGCGTTCGTGCAACGGCAGGACTGCCTCGGCATTGCCGGCTGCCTGGGAGGCCTGGGGATTAATGATCGGAGCATGCGCGAAGCGGGTGCGCGTGGCTTCGCTGAGATCGGTTTGCGGTTCAGCCGGCGCTTCGGGAGAAATATGCCATGCCACCACGAGGCGATCGAGCGCCAGGCCGCGATGCAGATCACTTGGCGAATCGCTGTCGTACATGTTCGGCACATATTCTTCAACCGTCACGCCCAGACCATTGAGATTGAGATGGGCATTGCGCGCCACCAGCGGATCAAATGTCCAGTAGATCGTGCGCACGCCCAGCGCCAGCACCAGCTCGCGTTGGTACAATTTCAGGCGTCTGCCGATGCCGCGATCGCGCAGTTCCGGCCGCACCGCCAGCATGTCTGACCAATGCACCAGCCGGCCGTCTTTCACGCCGGTGAGTCCGAACACGAAACCGACCAGATGCTCGTTTTCATCGAAGGCGCCGGCGGCCACGCCGCCGATCTTCTGGCTCACCAGCAAAAGCGAGGGCGGGACCATCTCGGTGAAGACGGTGCCCCATGTCTCTTTTTGCAGGGCCACGCACGCGCGATATTCGGCGTGCGTGCGCAGTTGGCGAATTGATAGGTTCATGATCATTGCTGCGCGTTCAGCCTGCCCGGCGGGAGCGCCGCGTTTGTTGTCTGGGTGGGAGGCGCGCGTTGTCAATAGACTTTTATGATGCGGACGCCGGTGTAGTAATGCGCGAGAATGGTCTCATGGCTGCTGCCGGCCAGAGCCATCCTCGCCGCGCCGATTTGGCACATGCCGACGCCATGCCCGGCGCCGGCGCCACGCAAAGTGAATTCCGCCACGCCGCCGTTGGCAGCCGCCGTGCGGTCGATCACGAACAAGCTGCTCCACAAAGTTTGCGGCGAGAGCGCCTGCCGAATGGCAAGCTCGCGGTTGATTTCGAAACTCTTCCTCGTGCCGATGACGCGCAGCCGCGTGATTCTGCCGGAGACGCCCCGGCTGAGCGGCTGCAAATCGAGCAGGTCGCCGAAATCCTCGCCGGTCTGTTGGCGAATGTTGTCGCGCAATTCCGTTGCGCTGAAGGTGAATTGCCAGCGGAAATACTTGCGGCTGTATGCCAGGCCCGCGGGCACGGCGACGGCGGTGAGATTGCAGTAAGCTGGCGGGTTCTCCGCCAGCCAGCGGCGCACGCTGTCTTCGTTGGCGAGCGCGGTGACACCGGCGGGCGCGCTCCCGTCATACACACCGCGCAGATGCGGCCGCGCAGGCCCCGACCAAATCTGCTCATTGTTTTCGGTGTGCCCGCCGCATACGCTGGAGTAGGGCGCATTCACAATTTCACGCTGCGGCGTTGCCAACACCAGGCCGAAGGTCTCATTGACCGCGCGATCGGTCAACGCCGAGCGTTTGCCCTTGCCGGCATAGGCCTGACAGCTCGCATCGCCGCAAATGTCGTAGATCTCCGCTTGCTTCTTCTGCCGGAGTCTACTCATGACTTCGCTGCGCGCCGCGATGGCCTGCGCCTTCAAGGCGGCCAGTGGAAATTGCGCATTCATCTCCGCCGGCAACACGCCGGCGAGATAATGCTCCACCGGCAGCACATTGACCGCGGCGATTTTTTCTCCGGCCAGACGATGAAATCGCAGACGGCCGTGATACGTGCGCCGTTCGCCATTGGCAAGCGCCAGGCTCATCTTGCCGGCTTGAATCTCAAAGCCGTTGGGCAGAGAGAATTGCTGCGCGCCATCGCGCGCCTGCAGGGTCAGAAGGTCCTGGGTTTCGTTACCGGCCGTGACGAACCAGGTTCCGCCATGCAGCGAAGAGACCAGAGGTTTGCCCCCGGCACTGCGCACGGTGAATTCCTCCGCCACCTCGAATTGTGCCTGCGCCGCTGCCAGAATCAAACCAACGCGGACTTCGGGTTGTTGCGAATGTTCCATTGCGGTATAGGGGCGCAGACAGGCGCCAAGCTGCAATGCCGCCAGGGCCGCCAATACATGCAGCAGGCGCTGCGCTTTGCCCCACTCTTTGCGTTCTCTGGCCGCCACTCGCCGTGCGGCGCGTCCCTCTGCAATCGTCTCCAATGAAATTCGCATTGATCGCGTGATTACCGATTCGATCTTCTTCACGGTGTCTCTTGTTTTTCTTCCTGCCGCCTTCCTGGCCGGCGGCTGGAGATTCTTGCCTGTTTTGACAGGATCAGCACAATATTCGCGGCGCCGGCTTCAGATTTCAACTTGTCTGAAATCTGAAGCCGGCGGGCAGCAATCAGTTCGATTGGTACACTGTTGTCCCGCACGATCTATCATCCACCACGTTCATCCAGTCAGCATCTTATGAAAGCTTGGGCACACTGCCGTGTCCTTCACATCAAAAGCTCAAAGCCGAGACGCTGAGAAAGGCTTTGGGGGAGCTTGCAGCTCTGCGCTTTTCGGGTCTCCGCGGTTCAAGTGTCTGCCTTGTGGTGAAGAGTCTTTCAGAATGCCATTCTGACATTGAGCGCCTGCTGGCCTGCGGGATGAGGACTCAAATGGATCACCCCAACAGATGAAGGTCACAGTCTGCGCAAAACCTTCTCACTGCGGTGGTGCCGTGGTTGGCGCGGGGTTTATCGGCAGCAGCAGGATCTCAATGCGCCGGTTGCGGCTGCGGCCCGCGACGGTTTCATTGCTGTCAATGGGATGATACTGCGACAATCCGACCGCTTGCAGGCGCTCCGGCGCAATGCCCACACTTTCCTGCAGGAAGCGCACGACGTTGGTGGCGCGCGCGGCGGCAAGCTCCCAGTTGGTGGGGAACTGCGCCTGCAGCCGCGCCGCGATGGGAACGTTGTCGGTGTGGCCCTCCACCCGGATGATTTGATCTGGCGCGTGCTTGATGATGTTGCCGACGCGCTGCAACACCTGTACGCCCGCGGCGGAGAGATCGGCCTCGCCGGAAGGAAAGAGAATCTTGTCCACCAGCCTCACCGACAAACGATCGGCAAGCTGGGTGATCTGGATTTCCTTTTGCTCGATTTCGTGTTGAAGCTCGTTGATCAGTTTTTCATGCGTGCCGGACAGGCGGGTGATTTCCGCCTCTTTTTCCTGCGTGACCCTTGCGACTTCCTGCTGCAACAGTTGCGTCTGCGCCGTGGTTTGGCTTTGCAGCGCCTGCAGGCGGCTGTCCAATTCTGCGAGGCGCTCATTTTGCCGCGCGAGATCAAGCTGCGCCAGCCGGTAACGATTGAAAAAGTAGCCGGTGGTGGCCGCCAAGCCGGCGACGAGAACAATCAGCACAAGAACAATGGGATTTTTCATGTGAAACTCGAGTTTCTGGTTTTGCGCCGGCCGCGCAGCGGCTCAGGCCGGCAACCCTGCGACGCTGCCAATGCGTTCGAGGTGAACCTGAGGCGCGAGCGCGTTGATCTCATCGAGATTGGCATAGCCCGGCAGCGCATGGCTGGCATTCACGCTGCCCGCCGCTATCGCGAAGCGCAGCAATTCTTCCTCCGGCATTTGCCGCAGCCAGCCGTAGAGAAATGCCGCCACCAGCGCGTCGCCGCTGCCGAGCGGGTTGACGCAGGCGATCGCGGGCGGCACCGCGAGATAGTGAACGCCATTGGCCAGCAGGTGAACCGGGCGCTCAGCGTCGGTGACGAAGATGTGCGTCGCGCCCGATTCCGCCAGCAGGCGCAGCGCCTGGCGATGATGCGTCGCCACGCGCATGTCCAGGCCGAAAGTCGCGAGCAGCTCCTCACGATTCGGCTTGAGGAACTGCGGGCCGGCTGCCATGCCCAGGCGCAGCGGAGCATGATAGCTGTCGAGAAACACCGGTACCTGGCTGGCCGCTGCGAGATGAATTAGATCGGCGTACATGTGATCGAACCCGGGGCACGGCATGCTGCCGCAGAGCGCGAGGGCGCGGCACTGTGGCAGCATGTGCTGCACAAAAGCAAGCAGGGCCTCGACCTCCGCCGCCTGCAATTGATGGCCCGGCTCGAATACCGCAGTGTGCCGGTTGATTTCCGTTTCCGCTACCGTGAAGCCGGTGCGCGTGGTGGCGGCAATCTCGATGAACGCATGCGGAATCTTCTCGGCGTCCAATAATTGGCGGATGGCCGCGCCCGTATGCCCGCCCAGGAATCCCGTGGCCAGCGTGGTTTCTCCCAGACTGAGCAATGCGCGCGCGACGTTGAGGCCCTTGCCGCCCGTGATTTCAGCCAGCCGGCTGGCGCGATGGGTGTGGCCGTGCTCCAGGCGCGGAACCCACAGCGTTTTGTCCAGCATGGGATTCGGGGTAATTGTCAGGATCATGGCCTTTCACTGCGGCAGGGGTGTGTTTGTCATGCGCGGGTGCCGGATTCATCTTCGCCCTCCGGATCCGTGGAGATGGCCCAGCCGCGCAGATCCAAGTCCGCGAGCAGGGCGTGTGCGGTTTCGGCCTGATCGGCACGCACGTGCAGCTTGACGGATTCCACCAGCGGAAAGCCGAGGTAGTGGAAGTTTTCCCCTTCGATGTGATAATCCAGACCCGCATCTTCAAGCAGGGATTGAATGACGATCAAATCAGCGGAGTTGAAGGTCGCGAGCACGCGTACGTATGGGATTGCCGCCGAAGGCGCGGGTTTTTCGGGAAGCTCGGAGACCAGGGGCAGATTGCAATCCGAGCAGAGGAAGATGCCTGCAACATATTCTGCTTCGCAATTGGGACAAAACATGAAGTGCTCCGGTTTGAGAACTGTCGTCGCCGTTTCGTTCGTTGGGCGCGCGCCAGACCTGAATCCGGACTGCGCCAGCCCAACGGTGCCGGCATCTGTGACCGCGGAATATGGCACAGCTTTGGCAAAGAGTCAAGGCGACCGCCGGATTTTTGCTTGCTTTTCAGAGAGAGCGTGGTAATTTGATGCCACTCGCGAAAGCATTGCGGAGGAGACTTTGTCGAACGACATCAGCGGCGTGCCGGCATTGCGTCATCTGCCGGCGGTCGATAGAATCGTGCAGCATGAGCGCCTGCGAACGGAGCGCGCGCGCCTGTCAGCGGAGTTGCTGACAGCGTGCGCACGGCGCGCGGTGGCGGCCCTGCGGCGGGAATGGCAGCAGGCAGCGCCGGCGCAGATGAATGAAGCCATGGCGTTCGACCTGGCGCTGGAGCGCACGGCGGCGCACGCGGCCCTGCTGTTTGCACCGCGTTTAAAGCGGGTCGTCAACGGCACCGGTATTATTCTCCACACCGGCTTGGGGCGCGCGGTGTTGTCAACGGCGGCGGTGCAGGCGCTGCCGGAAGTCTTGACCGGCTATTGCAATCTGGAAATCGATCTCGCGACCGGCAAGCGCGGCGACCGGCAACAACATGTGGAGGATCTGCTGTGTGCCCTGACCGCCGCCGAAGCCGCTTGTGTCGTCAACAACAATGCGGCGGCGGTGTTGCTCACGCTCAACACAATCGCGGAGAGAAAGGAAGTCTTGCTCTCGCGCGGCCAAATGGTGGAGATTGGCGGCTCGTTTCGCATGCCGGAAGTGGTGAAAAAGAGCGGGGCCAAATTGGTCGAAGTCGGCACCACCAACAAGACCAAGCTGCTGGATTATGCCGGGGCGATTACGCCCAAGACCGCCGCCATCTTGGTGGCGCATCCGAGCAACTACCGCATTCTCGGCTTCACCAGCGAGGTCGAGCTGCGTGAGTTGGTGGAATTGGCGCGGCGGCATAATTTGGTGGTGGTGCATGATCTCGGCGGCGGGGTTTTGGTCGATTTGCGCACCTGGGGATTGCCCTACGAGCCGGTGGTGTCGGAGAGTGTACGCACCGGTGTTCACCTGGCGACATTCAGTGGGGACAAGGTGCTGGGCGGGCCGCAATGCGGCTTGATCGTGGGCGAGCGCAAGCTGGTGGAGCGTGTCAAGAAGAATCCGCTCATGCGCGCACTGCGGTGCGACAAACTGACCCTGGCATTGCTCGAAAGTACATTGCGTTTGTTCCTCCATCCGGAGAGCCTCGCCGCGCGACACCGTGTCATCGGGATGATGGTGGAAGAACTGTCGCTGGTGCAGCAGCGGGCGCAGCGCCTGCGGGACGGCATTCATGCCGCCTGCGGCGAGCGGTTGCTTGTGGAGATTGAAGAGACGGAAAGCGAAGCCGGCAGCGGTGCATTGCCCATCGCGAGAATCCCAAGCTGTGCCGTGACCGTGCGCAGCCGTGAGTTGTCAGCCACGAAGCTGGCGAGAGCCTTGCGGCTGGGGCCGGCGGCAGTGGTGGGCTATGTGCGGGATGATCGCGTGTGGCTGGATGCGCGCACGATTCACGACGATGAGCTTGCAGTAATCATCAATAATTTCAGAGGGCTAAATCCTGGTGTATGAATGGCCGCAGTGGAGTCACGGTATCCTGAATAAAATCCGATGGAAAGACCCAGTCCTCTTCAGAAAAATGGCTTGACTCTTTGGGGTGGATTTCCTATAATTGCCGTCTGTTATCGAAAAGGGAAGCGTTTTTGCGCGTTTTTTTTCCACCTGAAAGCTCAAAGCGAGGTCAGCAGTGAAGACGTACATGCCGAAGAAGGGTGAAGTCGCACAAAAGTGGCTTTTGGTTGATGCCAAAGGCAAGGTCTTGGGGCGGCTCGCCAGCCAGATTGCGCATCTCCTGCGCGGCAAACACAAGCCGCAGTATGCGCCCCACGTCGATGTTGGCGATTATGTAGTCGTGATCAATGCCGACCAGGTCATTTTGACCGGCAAGAAAGCGTCGATCAAGACCTACACGCACTTTACCGGCTATCCCGGCGGCCTTCGGCAGGAGAGCTTCACCAGCTTGCTGAAGCGTCAGCCGGCGCGCGTGATCGAGCGGGCCGTGAAGGGCATGCTGCCGCACAACACCCTGGGCCATCAACAATTTCTCAAGATGAAAGTTTACGCCGGCGGCAAGCATCCGCACGCGGCACAGAAACCCGAGCCTGTCGAGCTCAATTAGATTGGCATTCATCAGCAGAGGAGTTCATGAAAACCGTTGCATTCACCGCCGTGGGGCGGCGCAAGCATTCTCAAGCGCGAGTTCGGCTGCTGCCGGGTTCGGGCAACATCGTCGTCAACAAAAAGCCCCTGCTGGATTACTTCAAGCGCGAAACCTTGAAGATGATCATCGAGCAGCCGCTGCAGGCCACGGAAACCCTGGGCAAATTCGACATCCATGCCAATGTGGATGGCGGTGGTCTCGCGGGCCAGGCCGGCGCCCTGCGCATGGGCATCGCTCGCGCCTTGCTGCAGGCCGGGGAATATCGCAAAACCCTCAAGGTCGCCGGTTTTCTCACCCGGGATTCGCGCATGAAAGAGCGCAAGAAATACGGCCAGAAGGGCGCACGCAAGCGTTTCCAGTTCTCGAAGCGTTAGTCTCCTCCCCATGCGAATGGTTCGGCATGGCATGCCAACGACATTGCTGCGCTGCCGGACCCGGTTGGGAGGTTTTTTTCAAATCACACACATTCGTGCCCGGGCTCAAGGGTTTCCCCGCGGGGAACAGCAGAGCCTGTTGTCGGCCGAATGGCGGACCCGCCAAGCCTTGCCGGCAGGAGCGGGGCTCGTGATCTTCGTGGCGCTGAAACAGCGGCAGAAGCTCAGGAGCATCAACCCTCATTTATGGAGTTCCATCAAATGAATGTTACCTTGCAAGATTTGCTGGTAGCCGGAACGCACTTCGGCCACCTGACGCGCCGTTGGAATCCGAAAATGCGCAAGTACATTTTCATGGAGCGCAACGGCATTCACATTATTGACCTGAAGAAGAGCCTGGAGTCACTGCAGCTCGCGATGCAGGCGCTGGGGCAGATCGTGCGGGGCGGCGACAAGGTCTTGTTCGTCGGCACGAAAAAGCAGGCGAAGGACGTCATCAAAGACGCCGCGGAGCGCTGCAACATGTACTACGTCACCGAGCGCTGGTTGGGCGGCATGTTGACCAACTTTAGCACGATCAAAAAAAGCATCAAGCGGCTCAAGAATATTGAAAAAATGAGTAGCGACGGCACCTATGACAAAATCACCAAGAAAGAGATTCTGTCGTTGGAACGCGAGCGCGAGAAACTCGAGAAAGTCCTGGGCGGCATCCGCGAGATGACGCGGCTGCCCGGGGCGCTGTTTGTCGTCGATGTGCGCAAGGAAGCGATTGCCGTGGCGGAGGCCAACAAGCTCGGCATTCCGGTGGCCGCGATCGTCGATACCAATTGTGATCCGTCCCCCATTGCCTACCCCATTCCCGGCAACGATGACGCCTTCAAATCCATCAGCCTGATTTCGCGGGCGATTTCCGATGCGGTGCTGGAAGCGCAAAGCGGCTTGCAGAAAGAGATGATCAGCGCTGAGGAGGAAAGCGACGAGGAGAGCTTCAAGAAACGGATGGATGAGCGCGAATTCGCCGAAGAAGAAGGCGTGGAAGCGTAAGCGCCTGCGCCGCAGCCGGGGCGCGCTCAACCCCGTTGGGCTGCCGGTGATCGTGATCATTTGAATTGCAAGAGATTTCAACGGGAGGTTTGCTGCATGGCTGTCTCTGCTGAAGTTGTCAAACAACTGCGGGAACAAACCGGCGCCGGCATCATGGACTGCAAACATGCCCTGGCCGAAAGCGGCGGTGATATTGCCAAGGCCATCGAGTGGTTGCGCAAGAAGGGCGCGGCGACCGCCGAAAAGAAAATGGGCCGGGCCACCAATGAAGGCATGATCGAAGCCTACGTCCACCCCGGCAGCCGGCTGGGGGTGCTGGTCGAGGTGAACTGCGAAACCGACTTTGTGGCGAAGACGGAGGCGTTCCGCACCCTGGTGCGTGATATAGCCATGCAGATTGCGGCCTCTCATCCCAAGGTGGTCGCACGCGAGCAAATGCCCGCCGAGCTGATCGAGAAGGAGATGGAGATCTACCGCTCGCAGGCGCAGAATGAAAAAAAGCCCGCCAACGTGGTCGAGCGCATCGCGCAGGGCAAGCTCGAAAAATTCTACCAGGACAACGTGCTGCTCGAGCAAAGCTTCATCAAGGATCCCAATCGCACGATCAGCCAGGTGATCACCGAGACCATCGCCAAACTCGGTGAGAATATCAGCGTTCGCCGCTTTGTGCGTTTTCAGCTCGGCGAATGAGGTTGTGAAGCAGACCCCAGGCCCGACTGGCATGACAGTCGGGCCTGAGTTGTCTTTACTCGTCAGTGCCCGGTAAAACGTCTTCAGGTGGCCGGAACGAACGCACGGCGGCCGCCCGCTTCCGTTTTCAATGCTGCCCGCATTCCCTTCCCGACCCGCCTGAGGACGGCCCGCGAACGGCGTCTTGCCGACGCCGCCTGGCCGCGTTCACCGCAAGAGACTGAACCATGAAATCTGAAGAAGCTGGGCGACCGACTGCCCGTTCCCCGATCGCGACAGAGCGGCCGGTCTTCAAGCGCGTGCTGTTGAAACTCAGCGGCGAAGCGCTGATGGGCAGCCAGGGGCATGGCATCGATTCACAGGTGATCGAAGCCATCGCGCTGGAGATCAAGGCGGTGCAGGCGCTCGGCGTTGAAATCGCGATCGTGGTGGGCGGCGGCAACATTTTTCGCGGCCTCTCCACCCGCGCGCGCGGCATGGATCGTGTGCAGGCCGACAACATGGGCATGCTCGCCACCGTGATCAACGGCCTGGCGCTGCAGGATTGCCTGGAGCGCGCCGGCGTTTTCACCCGCGTGCAGACCGCCATCCGCATGGAGCAGATTGCCGAGCCTTTCATCCGACGGCGGGCCATCCGCCATCTCGAAAAAGGGCGGGTGGTCATCTTCGCCGCCGGCACGGGCAATCCCTATTTCACCACCGACACCGCCGCCTCGCTGCGCGCGATCGAGATTCAGGCCGATGCCATACTCAAAGGCACAAAGGTCGACGGCGTTTACGACTCAGATCCGCTCGTCAACCGGCAGGCGAGAAAATTCGATCAGCTCAGCTATCTCGAAATCGTCAAACGCGGTTTGAAGGTGATGGACATCACGGCGGTAACACTGTGCATGGACAACCGCGTGCCCATTGTGGTGTTCAACCTGACCCAGCCGGGAAATTTCAAACGCGTGATTCTGGGCGAGCGCATCGGCACCACGGTTTTGCCAGACGCCAATTCGCAAACCAGTGCATAGCAGGTTTTCTGAACCTTTATTGGCAAGGAAGGATCGGTGACGGTTATGGCACATAAAATCATCAAAGATGCAGAAACACGGATGGACAAAGCCGTGGAAAGCACGCGCAGCGAGTTGAGCAAAATCCGCACGGGCAAAGCCTCGCCCGCCCTGCTCGACAGCGTCCGGGTTTCGTACTACGGTTCGGCGGTCCCACTCAGCAAGGTCGCCAACATCAATACGCCGGAGCCGCGGCTGATCACGATTCAGCCCTGGGAGAAGAACTTGATCGGCGAAATCGAAAAAGCGATTCAGAAGTCCGATTTGGGGCTGAATCCGCAGAATGATGGCAACATTATCCGCGTCCCCATTCCCCCGCTCAACGAAGAACGCCGGCAGGATCTCATCCGGCTGTGCCGTAAACTCGCGGAGGAAGGCCGGGTGGCTGTACGCAACGTGCGCCGCGATGCCATCGAGCATCTCAAGAAGGAGAAAAAGGACGGCACCATCTCGGAGGACGAGGAGAAGAAACTCGAGAAAGAGGCGCAACGCCTGACCGATGCGCATGCCGCCAAGATCGACGAAATTCTCAAGAAGAAAGAAGCGGAAATCATGGAAGTCTAGGCGATTTCCGATTCACCTTGCGGTGCCAGCAGTTCCGGCAGGAAAGCCTGTTCCCCAACCACGAACAGGCTTTTGCATTTTAGGGCAGGCGCGCAGGCCGTCGCTCCCAGGCCGTGCCGAAAGCAAGAAACAGTCTGCGCTTTGGGTCTGGCATTTGCACCATTCAGACCGCCAGGCTGATTTTGTGGGAATTACAGCCATGCGGCTAGTTTCAGCACGAGACATATTTTCAGCCTGAAACATTTTTGTGACTGGCTGTTGAGCCACCAGGAAGTTCAATCCTGCCAGGACTGGCCAGGGCGACAAAAGTCCAACTGTAAGGGAGGAGCCGATGCAACCGTCTCTATTACGCCCTCATTCTGCCCTCGCGGTTCCGAGTTTCCGCATCTTCCTCGCACTGACTGCCATTGTGCTCTCTGCCTTGACTGCCTTCGCGCGTGAACCGCAAGCGGATGAGGCCGCCGGCATTGGTCCCGCGTTTACTCTGGCCGGCTGTGATCCGCAAGCCTGTCCGGAGGAGGCTGTTTTTCCCGTGCCGCAAGGCGGCCAGCGCGGCACGCCGATCATCGCCAAACGTGGCGAAATTGTGTGTGTCGATATTCGCCTGGAACAAAACCCGCTGATGGTGAATGCCTATGGCTATACCGTGCAATTCGATCCCACCCGCCTGGCTTTGCAAAGCACCCAGCGCGGACCGCTGGTGCAACACTTCATGGCTTCCGACTGCAACCAGACGCAGCCCGGGATGTTGTCATGTTCCGGATTCAGCGGCGTCGGCATTCCCGCCAACAGCTCGGGCGTGCTGGCGACGTTGTGCTTTGTGGCGGTTGGACCATCCCCGGCAGCAGCGGACACTTCGATCATCACGGTGAGCAATCTCGCGGACGATCTGGAAGGCATGGCCGGCTGTTGCAATTATCTGATTACCCGGAATCCGCAACCCGGCGCGTGTGACGGCCCGGCGATTGGGTTCGCCGCACCCGGTGCGGCGTTCAATGCGCCCATTCGCACCAAGCCGGATGATCTGGTGGAAGTCGAAGTACGGCTGCGCGGTTTCACCCAGCCGCTGGCTGCTTTCGGTTTCAATATCAACTACCCGGCGGCACGACTCACTTTCGTGCGCGCCGTGCGGGGCGAGTTGCTCACCGGCTTCTTTGCCGCACAATGCCAGCCAATCGGCGACAGCCTGTTGGCGTGCAGCGGCAGCAACAACATTGCGATTCCCGCACAACGCGACGGTGTGCTGTTCCGCCTCTACTTCACGGCGGCATGCGCAATCGGTGACACCAGTCATCTCACCATCAGTGCACTCGCCCTCGACGCCGCCGGCGCAAACGGCTGCCGCAACAGCGTGATTTGCACCGGCTGTGATCTGCTGGATTGCAACGGTCCTGCGCTATACCTCGCGCCCACCGGTGGGGCGGCCGGCGCGCTGCTGACCGAGCAACGCGGAGACACGCTCCTGCTCGATGTTCGCGTCAAGCAAAATCCAAAGCCGATTGCCGCCTTCGGCCATCGCCTGCAGTATGATCCTGCGCATCTCAAGTTTGTGGATGCCGGCCCCGGCAATCTGTCCTCCTCATTTGTGGCGGCGACTGCGCGCCAGTTGCAACCCGGCACGCTCATCTGCGCCGGCTTCGGCACCACTGCAATCCCGGCCAACAGCGATGGCGCACTGCTCAGGCTGCGTTTCGCCGTCACCGCCAGCGCCGGCGATTCCAGCGCCCTCAAGCTCACGGATTTGGCTGATGACCTGACCGGTCTGGGAGTCTGTTGCAGCTATTTTCTTGGCGCACCCTGTGAGCATGACGGTGACATGAACAGCGACAAGCGCCTCACTGCCGGTGATGCCTTCTGCGCCTTCGCAACCTACTTGCACGGCGGGATTCTGCCGGCCAGTTGTGATCTGCCCGAGTTTCAATGTGAATTGATTGCGGCGGATGTGAATTGCGACAACACCATCACCGCCCGCGACGCGCTCGCCATCTTCACGCGCGGCCTGCAGGCACTGCCGCCCGCCGAGTGTTTTGCGCGCGGCGCCCTCGGCAAAACTGCCGGCACCGCGCACCTGCGCCTGACCCAGGGCCCGGGCACTGAAGGACACCTGCGGCTGCGCCTTGAGCTGACCGCAGCGCAACCTTTCGAAGCATTTGGCTTGTTGCTGCAGTATCCGGTGCGCGATCTGCAGTTTGTCAGCGTCGAGCGTAGCGCGGCCACTGCCGATTGGGTCGGACTCGACGGCAGCCAGTACTTGCCGGGACTGATCGTGATCGGCGGTTTTCACGTTGCGCCGCTGAGTTCGGCTGCCCCGGTCGCCATTCTTGACGTGCTGTTTCGCACCAACGGCGCTGCAATCAACAACAGCACCTTTGCCGTCTCGCATCTCACTGACGATTTGCAGGGCGCGCAAGTCAGCTTTGACCTCGGTGAGAGTGAAAGCGCTGCGGCGCCACGCCAATTCCGGCTTCACCAAAACTACCCCAATCCGGTGCCGCGGCAGCGCCTGGCGCAAGGCACCATCATTCGGTATGACTTGCCCGGCAGCCTGGCTTCCGGCAATGAACCTGCGCCGGTGGAAGTGACGATTTTCAATCTGCAGGGTCAGGTCGTGCGCCGTTTGTTTGCCGGCATGCAGTTTCCGGGTGTGCACCGCCTGGTTTGGGATGGGAAAAGTGATGCCGGCGCGTATGTGCCCACCGGGACCTATCAGTATCGCGTGAAGGCGGGAGAATTGACTGCCAGCCGGCGGCTGGTTGTGGTCAAGTAACGTTGTCGGCATTGCGGGAATCTTGGCAGGCGAGCGGGCGCCTGGAGTGACCTGCGCCGCCACCAAAAATGCCACGTGTTCCGAAGCGCGGAGCACGTGGCATTTTGTTTGGCGCATGAGGCTGGTTCAACCGCCTGTCCGCTCCGCCGTATGCCGCGGTTATGGCCCTGCTTGCGCATGCGCGAGGCTGAACGAAAGCGCCTTGTCCGTGTCGCGGCAGTTGGGCCTGAACGTGATCTTCGTGGGATGGCCGAAGCGGGGATGATACTCGACCGCCAGACAGCCCGGCTTTTGCTTGTGCAGTTTCTCCAACCACTCGAAGATCTGGTCGATGCTTCGAATGTCGCCGGTCAGGGGCAGCCGCTCGCCATTCAGCCCCAGCACTTCCGTCACCTGCCTGCCTTTGACCATGATCCTGCACCATTGTGAGCCCCAGGCACTGTGGCGTTGTTGCTCGAAGCTGTAGTTCTGCCATTGCAGCGCCTGCCAGCGTGCGCGTGCGCCGGACAGGCTGCTGCCTTCCCGCAAGAGCGCGTCAGCGTGTTCACACGCCAGCGGCAGCAGGATGATGGCGGCCAGGGCAGCGATCCTCTTCATCATCAGCCAGGTCATGGTCGATCATCTTTTCGTGATTCGCAATTCATGCAGCGCCGTGCTGCCGCCGGGCGAGGCGGTCAGGCGCGCACCCACATAGTACGTGCCCTCCAGCAGCTCACCGGAATTGGCCCTGCCCTCCCACGTGACACTGTACTGCAGCCTCTCGCCAGGGGCCAGCGCAATTTCTTCCACGATGGCGATGAAAGCTTTGTCCGCAGCCCAGCGCCACACCGGCTCGGCGCCGTGCAGCCCCGCCGGCAGCACAGGATTGAGCACTGCCGCCGGATAGGCGAAGAAATCGAATTTCTGGCCGCCGGTGTGCAGGCGCAACATGTTGCGTGTCTGATTGGCGGCGATCAGCGTGAGCGTGACGCTTTCGCCGTGCTGCAGTTCGGCGCGATCCAACTTCAGCTCGAGCGTCAGCGATTTATCGGTGAGGTCGCGTATCAGTTCCAACAGCCGGGCGATGATCGCCTGCAAGCCGGCCGGCGCCTCCAGGTTGTCGGTGACGACACGCTTGTAATGGCCGGCATAGTTGAACTGAACCTCGTAGGCAAACGCGTCGGCGGTATTCTCCTGCAGGTAGCGATCATCGAGATGCAGAAAATCTGCCTGCAGAAAGAGGGCGACCAGCTCGCCGTATTGCTCCGGGTTGAGGCTGGCAACGATTTCGCCCCGGCCGCTTTGAACATCGACAAAGCGCGTGTAGCCGTTGGCGTAAATGGTGAGATTCTGCTGCACGCCGGCGAGGCCGCCGGCGACCTCCAGGGCGATGGTCACCTCGCCATTTGCCTTCAGCATCGGATCCGCATTCCGATTCTCACTCGCCTCGAACAAGTTGGCGCGGCCGCAGCCCAACAGTGCCAGCGTCGCGGCCAGCAGCACGAAGTGAGTTGTCCGGTGATTCATGGCTATCTTGCCTTTCTGAGTTGTTCGATCCAGTTTGACAAAAGCAGCGTCTCCACGCGGCTGCTCTTGCAAAAGCGGCTGATTGCAAGCGCGATGCCATTCGCAAGCCGGTGCTCGTGACCTGAGAATCAATGAATTAGGGCGAATTGATGAAATGCTTGGTGGGGAGCTTGGCTGAGAACTTTCAGAAAGCTGAGGCCATCGGCAGAATTCTGAAGCTTTAGAAGCGCAGTTCAAAACCGGCAAAGAGAACGGTCTTGCGATAGAACACGCCGCGCAGCGGCGATTCATTGTCGTGATGGGCGATGCGCGTGAGCAGCACAAGCTCATCGGAGAGGTCACGCGAGAGGTCGAGAATGAGGTTGTTGCTTTGTTCGCGCTCGGCATCGAATTCCGGTGGCACGATGGGAGGGGTGGGGTCGCCGTAGCTTTTTCTTTGCATGAGCGCGGAGGCGCGCAGCAGCCATCGCCTGGCCGGACTCCAGGCGGCGAGCAGTTGCAAGCGCAGGCGATCGTAGTCGTAACCCAGACTAGTGGAGCGATTGAACTGGGCCTCCAGGCTGGCGCGCACCAACCATCTGCGGCTGACGGTGAGAACGAGGCGTACCGCCTTGAAATCATCATTTTGCAAATCGCGGCTGCGCCGGACACCGGCTGCGCTAAAGTCGAGGTAGGCCCGGCGCAAATAATCCAGCGTTCGTGCATGCGCCGAGAGCTCGATGGTTGTTCGCTGGCTCAAACGCTGGCGCAGGAGGAGAAACGCGCCCAGGAAGGTGTAGTCAAACAGTGAATCCGAAGCAGCGTAGTCAAGCTGGCCGTTTTCCGCACCGGCTTCCAGCGCCAGGCGGCGGCCGAGTCCGACCGTGGCGCTGATCGTGCCGGCAGCGGTGGCATAATCGGAGGCGGCGTTGAGATAGTTTTTGTGCATGATTTCACCCTGGGCGTTGAGGCGCAGCCAATCTGCCGCCCGCACGGTGAGGCCGGCCTTGAGATCATTCACCAGCTTGTGCTCGTCATTGTGCTCGTGATAGAGCAACAGCGCGCCGGAATGATTGAGCAATAGCCTGAAGTTTTCGCTCACGCGTTCGGCCTTGCCATGCAACAGCATGCGGCCCACCGGCGCTGAAATTGCCCTGGTGCTCGCCTCATAGATGTTGCTGTCATGTTCGAAGCCGGCTTGCAGACGATAGTCAAGCTGCCAGGGCTTTTGGGCGAGGGCGGGGAGGGGCAGGATCAAACAACCGGCAAGGGGCAAAAGACAGCGCCGCAAGAGTGAGAGCGGGAGAAACGTTCGCAATGGCTGGTTCCAACCGCCGGCTGCCCGGTTTGGGAGATTCACTTGTGGTGCCTGGACCTGAGAGGATAAACGCGGAAAGCCGCGGCCCGGCCGCGGCTGCTCTGCACCAAACGGCTCCGGCCCGCAGCCAGCTTCAGCGGGCGCGCGCACGGCTGAGTTTTTCCAGTTCGTCGGCGCGCTTCTTCAGACTGTCGGCCTGCAACTCACGCTGCTCCAGCAGGCGCTGCAGGCGTTCCTGCCATCGCCGCAAATCCTGGCCGGATAGCTCGGCGGTGTTCGCCGGCAGGCTGAAGGCTGCGACCGTGCCGGCCGGCAGCGACGGCGGCAGGATTTCCGAGGTCCTGGTCTCCGTGTCGAAATCAACCGGCCCGGTTCCTTCCTGCGTGAAGCCGGAGGTGCTGCGGCCGCTGCTGCGCAGGCCTTCATTCAAGGGTTCGAGCAGGGCGAGGTCGGCAGCGAATTCATTCACGCGTTGGCGCATTTGGTCTTCGGCGCGAATCTCGCTGAGCTTCTGCTCCAGGCGCTTGACCTCCCGCTCCAGCCGGTCGGCCTGATCGCGCAAGAAATCGGCCTTGCGCTTCAGCGTGATTTCATCATCACCCGCCTCAGCACGGACTTCATAGATGACAATGGCCGGCGGCGGTTCTGCCAGAATCTGTTGACAGAAGGCTTGCCATTGCCGGCAGGTTTGAATCGCGCGGGCAACGTTTTCACGCTGGCTGCGGTTGCCTGACTTCTTTGCTTCCTTGCCGCTTTCAAGCAGGCGCGACAATTCATCGTTCAGATTTCTGAGCAATGATTCAGCTTTCTGCCGCAGCAGGCGATCAACGCCCTGCTCGCGCCGCTGCAGAGCCTGCAGCGAGTCTGCAACGGTTTGCGAGCGGGTCAGTGCTGATTCCAGGGTGCGGGCCTCGAATGGCGAGAGCTGGCGCTGCTTGATTTTGCTGATGGAGCGTGCCAGGCTGTCGGCTTGGCGGGACATAACCTTTTGCCTCGCCTGCACTTCAAGCAGGCGCTGCAAGAGTGAATCTATCTCCACTTTCTGGCCGCGTAAGCTTTCGCTTTGCGCGAACAGGGCACCGGCGGTCATCGCCACAGCCAGAAGGAGGGCGCGAGTGAGTCTGAATTTGTTCATGGTTGATCTCAAGATAAGACGGCAGTCCGTTCCTGGTGTTGTTTCCAATGCAAGCTCCATTCCACCTTGCTCCAGAGCCGGCTGCTGGCGTCCGCAACCACTTGCAAGGTAGGTATATGCACCTACTAAAGCAAGGGTTCGATCCCATTGTGCGAGAGGCTTATCAGTCTGATCGAGGGATACGTGAAACTTCAAGTGGCTGACAAAAACATTACGGCAATGCCAGTGGACAAAGACCAAGAGCTCGAGGCCCTCCTGCAATCGCACCAAACCCGCATCCGCGTGGTCGGCTGTGGTGGCGGCGGCAACAACACGGTGACGCGTCTGCTGGAGGTGGGGGTGCAAGGCGTGGAAACGCTTGCAATCAACACCGACGCACAGGATTTGTTGAGTGCAAAGGCGCACGACAAGATTTTGATCGGCCGCGTGTTGACCAAGGGGCTGGGCGGCGGCAGTAATCCGCAGATCGGGGAAGAATCCGCGCGCGAAAGCAAGAAGGAAATCGAAGAAGCGCTGCAAGGCGCGGACATGGTTTTCGTGACCTGCGGTTTGGGCGGCGGCACCGGCACCGGCTCCGCGCCCATTGTCGCGGAAACCGCCAAACGCCTCGGCGCGCTGACCATCGCGGTGGTGACGCTGCCCTTCTGGGAAGAAGGCGTCATGCGTTGGGAAAACGCCCGCCTCGGCCTGGAAAAATTGCGCGCGAATGCCGACACGATCATCATCATTCAGAACGACAAGCTCTATGACCTCGTGCCGGATCTTCCCATCGGCCAGGCTTTCAAAGTGGCCGACGAGATTCTGGTCAATGCCGTCAAGGGCATCATCGAGCTGGTCACGATGAAGGGCATGGTCAATCTGGATTTTGCCGACATCCGTGCGATCATGCAAAACGGCGGCGCGGCCATGATCGGCCTGGGTGAAAGCGACGGTCCGGAGCGTGCGCAGCGCGCCATCGAAAGCGCGCTGCAAAACCCGCTGCTGGACATCGACATTGCCGGCGCGCGCAACGCCCTGATCAATATCACCGGCGGGGCGGAGATGTCGCTCAAAGACACGCGCACGATCATGAAGATCGTCGCCGAGAAACTCGATCCCTCCGCCAAGATTATTTGGGGCGCGCGCATCGATCCGGAAATGGGCAACACCATCCGCGCGTTGGTGATCGTGACTAATTTTCAGGAAGGCAGGAATGTGCATCTCGGTGGAGATCGGCGGCTGCGTTTGACGAAAGACGCGGCGGCCGCGGCCAAAGCGCACCCTCGCCCCGTTGCCGAGCAGCCCTCCCGCGCCGAAGTGCCAGCCGTTCCCGCCCCACCGCCGGCGAGTCCGGCCGCAGCGCTGGTCGAAACACCGCCACCGCCACCAACACGTCCGGCAAAGAAAACTGCCCCGCGCGTGGAGAGAATACCGCAGCCGCGCGAGAATGCCAAGCCCGTGGCAGCACCGGCCCAGCTCTTGTCACCGGTTGTTGCTGAAGCGCCCGCGCCGGAGCAAGTCCCACCGCCGCCGCCTGCGCCGCGGCCCGCGCTGCTGCCCCAGCAAGAAGCGGAAGCCCCCGAACCTGCGGCACTGGCCTCGCCTTTGCCCGTGACGCCAATCGCGGCAGCCAGGGAGTTGGAAACGCAACCGGAATTCGTTCCACCCTCCCTGCCGGTGGAGTTTGTACAACCGGCGACGAAGCCGGCAGCGGTGGCTGCGCCCATCGCGGAATCCGACAGACGGCCGGGCGCGACACCCTCCAAGCTAAAGGCTTTCAAGGAAAAAAATCATGCCCATCTGCAGGCGCTGCAGGAAGCTGTAGTGTTTTTGATGGCGAGTGCCAGCGACGAAGAGACCTGGCAAAGCATTCGCATGTCCCTGACTTCGATCAATGAAACCGCGCAGGCGCTGGGTTTTCCCGTGATCGCGGAATACGCCGGCACGCTGGAGGAGATTGCGGAGCGGGTGCTGCGCGGACTGTTCAAAGTCACTTCGGAAGTCGTGGCGGTGTTCACGCGCGTGGCGCCGGTATTGAACGGCATGATGTACGATGATGCGTCCGCGCTGCAGGAGGCCCGGCAGCACCAAGCCAGGCTGCAACGCCTCGCGGACGACTACCGGCAGGCCCGCGCTGCCGAAAAAAACGCTCCGGCGCCGGCCGGTCTGCTGGCGGAGCGCCCGGTTGCGCCGTCGCCGCAAGACAAGGCGAATACAGCGCAGAGGCTGGGCAATTCCGCGCCCGGGATGCAGCTTCCCGGCCGCCGCGCTCAAGCCGATGATGAGGTGATGGCCTTTTTCAAGGGCCGCTTTGCCGGGCACAAGAAGAACTAGCGCTGTTGCCACGGGAGGCGTATCCACCATCTTTATCATCCTGCAGAATTGGGTGAGGCATTGCAGCAGAGCCGAATCACTCGCCGGAGTTGCGGGATGGCAGGTCAAACGAGCCGCCCCCTTGGAGTAACAGCACACCAGCGTTATTGAGCAAAAATGCCCCTGATCTTGCCTCGAAGACCAGGGGCATTTTGTTTGCGTGTGAGACGCAATCGCCGGCCGGAGGCGCGCCGGCGAGTCACGAGCGATTCGAATACTTATTCACGAGTTGCTGCAAGGACGCAGCAAAGTTCTCCGCCTCACGGGTGTTGGCTTTGCGCTCCCTGGGCGGACGCGCCTGCTGTTCCGGCGGCTGCCCTTTGTTCTCCGCTTTTTGTTCCTTGCCTGCGCTGTGCGCCGGTTTCTCCGGCCGGCCATGCCGGCGCTCGCGCTGATGTTTGCCGCTGCGTTCCTGCGGCTTGTGTTCGCCGCCGTGTTTCGCCTGCGGCTTCGCACGCTCCGGCGGCCGCCGGTCACCGTCCAGCAGCATGCTCAGGCCGATGCGGCCCTTTTCGACATCGACGCGCAGCACGCGCACGTCGATGACATCGCCCACCGCCACCACTTCGAGCGGGCTCTTGATGTATTTGTGCGACATCGCGGAGAGATGCACCAGGCCGTCCTGCTTCACCCCGATGTCGACGAACGCGCCAAAGTCCACCACATTGCGCACCGTGCCTTTGAGAATCATGCCCTCCTTGAGATCTTCCATTTTCAAAACATCCTGCCGGAAGATGGGTTTGGGCGCTTCCTCGCGCGGATCGCGATCGGGTTTTTCCATCGCGGCGATGATGTCTTCCAGCGTTGGCAGGCCGATCTGGCATTCCGCTGCGATTTCGGCAAGCGGCCGGCGCAGCGCTTTGAGCTTGTCGTTGAAGAGCTGGCGCTGGGTGCGAACCATTTCAGGCGTCAGTTCCAGAATCGTCAGAAAACGTTCCGCGGCTTCATACGATTCGGGATGGACCGCGGTCGAGTCGAAAAACGTGTCGGCATTGGGAATGCGCAAAAAGCCGGCACACTGCGTGAAGGCCTTGGGGCCGATGCCCTTGACTTCGAGCAGTTGCTGGCGCGAGGTGAAATGCCCTTTCTCATTGCGATAGGCGACGAGATTGTCCGCCACGCTGCGCGTGATGCCGGCGACGTAATGCAGCAGTGCCGCCGAGGCCGTGTTCAAATCGACGCCCACGGCATTCACACACGACTCCACCACGCGATCGAGCGACTCCGCCAACCGGGTTTGGTTGACATCATGTTGATACAAGCCCACGCCGATGGATTTGGGATCGATCTTGACCAGCTCGGACAGCGGATCGAGCAGCCGCCGCGCGATGGAAACGTTGCCACGCTGCGCGGCCTCGAGATCGGGCAGTTCCTGCCGCGCCAGTTCGGAAGCGGAGTAAACCGAGGCGCCCGCTTCGCTCACGATGGTGTAGCGCAGGTCCAGGGGATTCTCGCCGCTGGCCGCTTCTTTGATCAGCTCCGCCACCAGTTGCTCGGTCTCGCGGCTGGCGGTGCCGTTGCCGATGGCGATGATGCTGACCTGATGCCGGCGCGCCAGCTCGAGCAATTGCTGTTTGGCATAGTCCCAGCGCTTTTGCGGCTCGTGCGGATAGATCGTCTCGCCAGCCAGGTACTTGCCGGTCTTGTCAATCACGGCGACTTTGCAGCCGGTGCGATAGCCCGGGTCGATGCCCATGATGATGTGGCCGCGTGTCGGCGGCTGCATCAGCAGGTTGCGCAGGTTTGCCGCAAAGATATTGATGGCGTGTTCGTCCGCGACTTCGGAAAGCCGGTTGCGCAGCTCGCGCTCGATGGCCGGGGCCACCAGCCGTTCATAAGAGTCCTTGATCGCGGCGCGATTGTAGTCCGTGAAGATGCAGGCCGGGTTGGTGATGAATCGCTTCTCCAAATCCGCCAGAATTTCCGGCACCGGGGCCTCGATCGCCACTTTCAAGAAGCCTTCGCGCTCGCCACGATTGATGGCGAGCGTGCGATGCGGCACAACTTTCTTCAGCGGATCGCGATAGTCCTTGTACATCTCATACACATCGAGGTTTTCCGGATCGCGCGCTTCGGCGTGCAGGCTGCCGTGCTCCCAGGTTAGCTCGCGGGTGAGCTTGCGCACGTCGGCATCGTCGCTCACCCATTCTGCGATGATGTCGCAGGCGCCCGCCAGCGCCTCTTTGACGCTGTTGACGCCCTTGTCCTCGCTGACGAACGCCAGCGCGACTTGCTCGGGGTCGCCGGCCGTGTCCTGCTGCTCCCACATGCGTTGTGCCAGCGGTTCGAGGCCTTTTTCTTTGGCCACGGTGGCGCGGGTGCGCTTCTTGGGCTTGTAGGGCAGATAAAGGTCTTCGACCTCCTGCAGCTTCATGGCGGCCGAGATCTTTGCGGCCAGTTCGTCGGTGAGTTTGCCCTGTTCCGTGATCGATTTGAGCACGGTCTGCTTGCGTTCTGCCAGCAGGCGCAGGTAGCGCATGCGATCCTGGATCGCGATGATCTTGGTCTCGTCCAGTCCCCCGGTCACTTCCTTGCGGTAGCGGGCGATGAAGGGAACGGTGTTTTCATCGTCGAGCAAAGCCACGGTGGCTTGCACTTGTTCCGCGCGAATGTTCTCTTCTTCGGCGATGATGCGAAAAAAGTCCTGCTCAGTCACGGCCAAACCTCGAAAATGTTACGGTACGGATTGCAGGGTGCACGCTTCTCCGCTCGCGTCGCAAGGCCGCCATCGCCTCGCCGCGGCGCAAGCCCGGCACCGGCAGGGCAGCAGGAAGCACACTGCCGCCAGCATGCAAAATAATGAAAGTGGAATTTAGCAGCGTCGGAGAAAAATACAAGAGGAACATGATGGGCAACACATTGCGGCAAGAAATTCAAATCTGCCAATTCGTTTCTCTGCAAGCCATCTTCAGCCGCGGCCGTGCCACGGCTTTGGCATTTACAAAAACAGCAGGCGCGCCGCGTGCTGCGCCTGCCCGGCGCCCGGCTGTGCGCAAAAGCGGCCGGCCGGTTCGGCACGGACTTCTTTCACGCAAGCAGGGCGCCGCCAGCAATGCGCGATGGGCTTAATGAACCCGCGGAACGTACTCGGCGAACACAAAGCGGGGAGACCACTCCGCCGTGTGGCAGCGCACACACGTCGCCGCTGTGGTCGTGGCAAAATTGACCACGCGGCCCCGGGTGCGCACATGAAAACCGCCGCGGCCATGGCATGACTCGCAGCCGACCTCAACGAGATGCGCGGTGGCCGCGGTGGCGGTATAGCCCGATTCTTCCCGATACCCCACAGTATGGCAGCTCAGGCATTGCGCGTTGTGCTGCTCGTTTTTGGCGACGAGCGTCGCAAACGCGTGGGCATGGGCTGACTCTTTCCACTTGCCAAAAATGTCCTTATGGCATTCCTGGCAAGCCTGGCTGCCCACGAAAGGGTTTAGGGATGCAGCTCCACTTCCGCCCGGCGGTGGCGGGCTGTTGGGGGCGGGTGCTGATTGGGCGGCCCGGCCCGCGGCACGATAGCTTTCCAGCAGCGGCGCGGCTTTCGGCGAATCCGCAATGCGGTCGTTCAAGATGAGCTGCTGAAAACTGGCGGCACTGCGTTCGCCGCTCTTCAGTTTTTCCACTTTGATGAAACCCACTTCGCGGCCGCGATCACCACCGCTCACCACCAGGGCATCGCCGAGATTTTCGATAAGCCGGATTGGCTGATGCCGGCCCTGCGTCAACAGCCAGACATCGACCTCGGGATGCTTTCTGCCGATCGCCAACAGCTCCTCTTCCGGCCCGAGAAAGACGACGGCGGTGAAGTCGATCTTCTGAGCCGCCCAGGCTTTAAGCTGCTCGCTGAGAAACGCTTCACCGTCGTATGCCGGGGCGCTGCCGTTGGCTTCACGGTTGAAGCCCGGTGAGACCAGGCTGAGCACGCCGAGCTTGTAACCCGGGCGCGCGATGATCTTGGCCGGCGGCAGCGTCATTTTGGTCTTGCTGGGCAACAGGCTGCTGAACAACAGGTCCTGTGCCTTCGCTTGTTTTGCCGCCTCCGCCAGAGCAGCGGTGAGGTCGTTCTGCCCCAGACAAACGGCATCATAGCCGATTTGCTTCAGGAGTTTGAGCTGCTCACCGGCCTTCCACGCGGAGGGCCCGGTCACGGCTTCCCCGAAATTACCGCCGTCGAGCACAATCAAGTCCGGATGTTTGGAACGCAAACTGTCCAACAATGTCATGCGCTTGGCCAGACCGCCACGCCTGCTGCCGCTTCACCCACAGGGATCAACGTAGCCGACGGTGCTGCTGGTGTAGGCGAGATACAGCGTCACGGTTCCGGTCTCCTGCGCCTCGGCAGCCGGCGCAGCCAGCCATCCCAGGCCGGCCAGCAGGAGACTGAAAGCTGTCAGTTTTTTCATAACGACCCTCAAGTTGGTAAAGCAGGTGAGTGAATGCCTCTCCCGGTGCCGCGGGAATGCCACACGCGCCGCTGCGTGCTTCCTGCCCGACACTGGCAAGCGGCTGGGGATTCACAAAACGCAAAACAGTTTACAAATTGTTCAAGCACCGGCGGCAGGGGATTTCTCGCTTGCTTCTTGGCGGCCCTTCATCTATATTCGGTCGCTGCACTGAGGATGAACCGCGAGCAAACGAACGCGCATGCATGTATCACCGCGCACACCACTGCTCCCGCACTCTCGCGAGTGCTCCGCCGAATCAGAACGCCGGCCGAAAATGCCCGACCTCGCTTCCGACAGGCTAAGTATTGACCATTGCGAACGATTGAAGAAAGCATTTTGACATGGATTTTCTGCGGCGCAGTTTCCCTGCGATGATCCTGCTGGTACTGGCGGCCTGCTCGGACGGCCCATACGAAGAAGCCAGTCAACTCTATCAGCGCTCACGCCACTCTCAGCCTTCCGTTACCGCGGAATTTGCCGATCCGCTCGGCCGCGCCATCACGCTGCTGGAGGGGTTTCTCTCACGCAACCCGGATGACCCGCGCGCCACGTTGCTGCTGTGGCGCTGCTATTCCCGCACCGGCAATCCGCGCGCGCCCGCGATGCGCGCCAGCATGCTGGCCATGCCGGAGGCGATGTGCAAAGTTCTGCCCGACGAAATTCGCGCCGAGGCCGATGACTATATGCGCGCGCAAATGGTCGGCTTGCTCGGCGAGCTCAACGCCATCATCGATACCGAATTTCTGGTGGAATTGATCGAGCAGGATCCCGCTGCCGGCGTGCAGCAGGCCGGCATCCGAGTCCTGGCGCAACTGGCCGACAGTGAAGCCCTGCCGCCGTTGCTCAAGAAGCTGCAAGACGGCGATGATGCCGTGCGCGCGGCAGTGGCACGCGCCCTGGCGGCCTTCCCGCGTGAAGAAGTGGCTGAGGCATTGCTGGGCCGCCTGGCCGACAATCGTGAACTCCCGGAAGTGCGCGGCAACGCCGGCGTCTCGCTCGCGGAAATCGGCGGTGTAAACCGCGGCCTGTGGCATCAGATCCTGCCGCGGATTGAGCAAATGCTCGCGGATCAATCCAAATCGCTTTCTGCCCGCCTGCTCGCTGGCATGGTGCTGGCGCGGCGCGGCAACGCCCGCGGCCACGATCTCGCCCTGCAGCATGCCGATATCGAAGACCCCTTCACCCG
>JBBIKM010000002.1:35821-45521 GCA_037445455.1 bacterium
CGTGACACTGGGATTGACCGGTGATGAACGCGACCTGCCTGTTATCATTGAAGCCAGCCGCGACAGCAACTGGAAGCTGCGCCTGCAAGCTGCGGAAGCCCTGGGTCAACTCAAAGACCCCAAAGGCTTGCCGGCACTTTACAAAGCCAAAGATGATGCCAATGAACTCGTGCGCGAAGCAGCGCGCGCTGCCATCGAAACAATCAAGGGAACGGCCAACGCAACACCGGCGCGCAGAACGCGCTAATAATAAGCCTCCCGCAGCCGAGATGCAAACAATTTCCCGCAAATTATCTCCCGCTTCTTACCTTGCCAGGAATGCCGGCATGCGACCCTTCTTCCGGTTCATTCTGCCCGCCCTTTTGCTGTTTGACAATACTGCCGAGTTGGCCGCGCAACAATTCGTCGGGCCGCCGCGGCAACTGGTGACCATCAATCTGCACGCGCTGCCGCCGGCAAAGCTGCAGCAACTGCTGAGCGCCGGCTATGATTTGGCGGAGGTGGATCCCGTCCGCGGCACCGGCGATCTCATTGTCAGTCCGGCGGAACTGGAGGAAATCGCGCGGCTTGGAATCGCTCACGAAGTCAGAATTGCCAATCTCGAAGCCCATGCCCAGGCCTTGCGCGCGAGCGATTACCTCGACCATTTCTTCGACTATGAACGCACACTCGTCGAATTGCAGATTGCGCAGGCCAGCCACCCGGAGCTGGTGCAGTTGATCGACATTGGCGACAGTTGGGAGAAGACCCAAAACGCGGCCGAGCGCGACATTTGGGCGGTGAAGATTTCCGACAATGTCCAGCGCGATGAAGATGAACCGGAAGTGTTGATCATGGGATTGCATCACGCCCGCGAAATCATCACGCCCGCCATCGTGCTCGACTACATGAACCTGCTGCTCGCGGGCTACGGCCAGGATCCCTATCTCACCTACCTGGTGAACAATCGCCAAATCTGGCTCGTCCCGATCGTCAATCCCGACGGCTTGGAATATGTGTTCAACACCGATCTCTGGTGGCGCAAGAACCGCCGCCGCAACGACAACGGCACCTTCGGCATCGACTTGAATCGCAATTATGGCTACAACTGGGGTTACGACAACCTCGGTTCAAGCCCGAATCCCGGCAGCAGCACCTATCGCGGCACCGCGCCCTTCTCCGAGCCGGAGACCGCCGCTCTGCGCGATTTCGTGCTCACGCGCCGCTTTCGCACTTCGCTCTCCTACCATTCCTATGGCCGGCTCATGATCTATCCCTGGGGCTATGCGGTGGAAAGAACGCCGGATCACAACAGCTTCGTCGCACTCGCGGACAGCATTGTCGCATACAATAAATATCTGCCCGGCCTCGGCATCGAGACCGTCGGCTACCTGGTGAATGGCGACTCGGACGACTGGCTCTACGGCGAGCAGACACTCAAGCCCAAGATTTTCGCCCTGACGCCGGAAGTGGGTACGCAATTTCATCCGGACACGACGGAGATTGATCAGCTCATTCGGGAGAACCGCGGCCCCAATCTCTTCATGACGTATGTCGCCGGCGAGGAGCCGGTGATCGAGCACGAGCCTCTGCCTGACCCGGCACTCAGCCCGGGCCCCTTCGAGATCATCGCGCGCGTGCTGCCCCCGATCGTGCTCA
The DNA here is from genome assembly GCA_037445455.1 of bacterium. Lineage (GTDB taxonomy): Bacteria > Zhuqueibacterota > Zhuqueibacteria > Zhuqueibacterales > Zhuqueibacteraceae > Coneutiohabitans. The sequence goes on from JBBIKM010000002.1 coordinate 37,460, forward strand.
CGCAGCCGGTGACGCTCGCGGAAAACTCGTTTCAGGTGCATTACAACACCACCGGCGTGCCGCCCTTTGCAAGCACGGCGCTGACTCCCACCGGTAATGACAACGAATACCATGCCTTCCTCCCGAATTTGGGCAGTGATCTGACGGTTTATTACTTCATTTCCGCAGCGGATGACAGCGGCCGTGTCGGCCATGCCCCGCGTGCCGCGAGTGAGGGAGCGTACTTCTCTTTCCACGTCGGCCGCGCCACCGGCATCAGTCACGCCGCGCCGGGTTTGCCTGATGTCTTCGTGCTGGACCAAAATCAACCCAATCCCGTCCAGCAGCAGACCGCGATTGCGTTTGCCCTGCCTGCCGGTTTTTCCGGCGCTCTGCAACTGGCGATCTATAACGCCCTCGGCCAGCAAGTGAAGGTGCTGGCCAGCGGCTCGCGTCTGCCCGGCCACCACCGTATTCAGTGGGATGGCCGTGACCAAGCCGGCCGGCTGCTGCCCCCTGGTATTTATTTTTACCGGCTGCAGGCCGGCGCAGTCGTGCAAGTGAAGAAGCTCTTGCTGGTGCGCTAGTACGCCATGGGGCCATCACAGGTCGAATAGAACTCTGACTTTTTATCTCCAACGGACTGCGCAAGTTTCTCAGGCAAGCTGAAAACTTGGCCCCTCGGGCAGCACAAAAATTCTACAGCCGATCGAAGAACCCAACTGATGGGGCATGCCGATCAGTTGGGTTCTTCGATCAGTTGGAAAAAAGTTGGAATTTCTTTCTAAGTTTGAAAAGCTAATCCGCCTAAAACCAACTGATGAAGACAAAAAGCTTCATCCGGTGTTAATCGCTCTGTTGCAGCCGCGCGCACGGCTGCGGTTTTCAATCTGTCTGAAAATCCGCTTCAGGAAGTTACCCTGAAAAAACATAACCAGCAGTCTGTTACCTTTGCTTGGCCGTGATCCGCATGCGCCATCTCAACGCCTTACGGCATTTCCCCGGCGAAGCCCTCATTTGGCTGGGGGGATTGCTTGCCCTCGCCTGTCTTGATCCCGCTGACAACAGCGCGAGCCTGTGCCTCTTTCATCTCTTGGGAATAGACGCCTGTCCGGGATGCGGCTTGGGGCACTCGATTTCTTTCTTCCTGCGCGGCGAGTGGAGTAGCGCGCTGGCAGCTCATCCGCTCGGGCCGGCGGCAGTGCTCATTCTGCTTGGCCGGGTGCTGCGCTTGCTGTACGACTTTTTTCGGATGCCGCGATTCAGTCACAACTCATAAACTCAAAACGGAGGAGGATCATGGCTAGTGTCATGCAGTTGCTGCCTGAGCTTGACGGCGAGGAAATGGTGTATGTGCAGGGCTTGTTGAAAGATTGGGAGGAAAGGCCGGCCCAACAATTCGCCGCGATGTATCGCGCGCGCCGGAAGGATCCCCAGCTCATTTTGCTGACCACGCTGCTCGGTTTTGTGGGCATTGCCGGCGTCCAGCGCTTCCTCCTCGGTCACATCGGCATGGGCTTGCTGTATTTTTTCACCGCCGGGCTTTGCTTCATCGGCACCATCGTCGATTTGGTGAATTACAGGAAGTTGACGTTCACGCATAACGCGCAGATTGCGCGCCAAGTCGACGCCATGATCAAAGCGTCGAGCTGACCTGCTTTGCGTGTGCCTCAACCACCATGAAGCTGAGCGCCCACAACCCGCCGCAAGTTCCGGATACCTCCCGGCAGCACCAGCGTTTTCGCGTGCAGGAATTCGTGCGCTGGGGCGATATCGATCAGGCCGGCATCATCTGCTACGGCGCGTATGTCCGCTTTTTCGAGATCGCCGAAACCGAGTTTTTTCGGGCGATCGGCCTGCCTTATTCCATCCTGTTTGATCGCTTTGATTTCTGGCTGCCGCGGGTCCAACTGCATTTCGAGTTTCACCGCCCGGCCCTGCTCGATGACTTGCTCGAAGTCGAGACCTGGGTCGGGCGGGTTGGCCGCACTTCCCTCTGTTTCGAGTTCTGCGTTCGCAACCCCGGCGGTGAAATCACCGCCGAAGGCTACGAAATCGTCGTGGCCATCAATCGCCGGAGTTTTCAGCCGATCGGCGTTCCGGAGGATCTGCTGGCGGCGCTGGCGCCCTATCGTGCTGACTTGGTCACCTGAATGATTGCGAACCGAAAAGACGCATGGCGCGCCAAGCAAGGAGAAGCTTCCGGCTGGCTCGTTGCACCGGGCAAACCTGTTTCAGCTTGAGTTTCTGTTCGGCTTTGGCCTGGCAATGCTCATTCGGATCAGTTGTGCCCACTGACCCACTTCCCCCAACCTCAGCTCTTGAGAGAGTAGCAGGAAAGTGCGTCAGAAGCATGCCCGTAATTTCCATCTCCTGAGATCAAGAGAGAACACGTTGGCTGCTTCCAACGGAAGTTGTTGCTTCAAGAGCAAAGAGGCGTTCCAACTGAGAGAAACAATCCAATCGATGGAATGGAACTGTATCGGTTGGGTTGTTTTCATCGGTTGACGATTTTCCCTGAATCACAGAGTGATGCGTTCCGGGGTGAGTCTTCTCCCGTACCCTCGTCACGTCAGTCTCATACAGCCATGCTTCACGAACCTGGCCTCTCGCGTTGAGAATTCGTGTCTGCTCCGGGTGCAACAAGATTCCCACGCGCAACATTTCCCGCCCCTTCACATCCAGAATGGTCAAACGGCGCCGGCCGTCACATCTCACCGGGCAACTGCACGCCTTCGTCTCCCTCCGAACCGTGCCCAAGCTGCGCAGGAGTCTGCGGCACAGCCCCGGGCCGCCCGGAAATAGAGCAGCCGCACGTGATGGAACACGTGTTTCCCTGGCAGCCCGCCGGAATCCGGCGGTGGAAATTTTCTTTGACATTCGCGCGGTTTGTGGTTATCTTTTCCGCCGTCAGCGGGAATTTATGGAGAACTGAATGCCCCGAAAACCTGTCGCCATCGTCCCTCAGGATCTGGTGCTGGTGCATATCGATCACAAACCAGCGTTCTTTGCGCGGGTGGAGGACATCAATCCCGACAGCAAACGCAACTGGTGGCAGGTGACGCTGTTCATCCTGGCATTGCCCATGAAAGTCGTCACATGGACGATTGACGACGATCAGATACGGGGAGCCGAATTCACCATGGGCGGCACGCCGGTGCGTCTCGAGAAAGTCATACCGCCACCGGCCGCTGTCGCAGCCGAGGAAACCCAACCGGAGGCGCAGGAGGCGCAGCCCAGCCGCGTGCGGCCTATCGAGCACAAGCAGGCCCGCATCCTGGCTTTCAAGAAAATGGTGGAATAGCTCCGCGTCATCGCCCGGGGAGATGTTCATGAATTCCTTACGGTGCATGAGGGAGAGATGAGAGCTTCTGGTGTTGTGCTGGCGACGCTCGTCACGCTGACCTCGGCGGCGCTGGTTTACCACCGCGCCAGCACGGCAGTGGAGATGCAACGCGTCTCGTACAAAAGCGGAGCGGACACCGTGCAGGCGGTGGTGACCCTGCCGGAAGGCCAGGGCCCGTTTCCCGCAGTGATTGTCATTCATGAGTGGTGGGGTTTAAACAATTGGGTGGAGGCAAACGCCAGGAAACTCGCGCAGCAGGGCTATCTCACGCTGGCCATCGATCTCTATCGTGGTGCGGTCGCCGAATCACCGGAGGTCGCGCACGAGTTGAGCCGTGGTCTGCCGGAAGACCGCGCCCTGCGTGACCTCCAGGCTGCCTTCAACTATCTCAGTACCCGTCCCGACGTCGAACGTACCCGCATTGCCACCCTTGGCTGGTGCATGGGTGGCAGCTATTCCCTCCAAGCTGCAGCCCGCATCCCCGACTTGGCCGCCTGCGTCGTCTTCTATGGCCGTTTGATTACCGATGAAGAGCTGATTGGGCAGATCAATGCGCCTGTGCTCGGAATCTTTGGTGGCAAAGACAAGGGCATTCCCGTCAAAACCGTGCGCGTCTTCGAAAAGGAGTGCGACCGGCTCGGTAAAGAGGTGAGTATTCACGTGTATCCCCGGGCGGGCCACGCGTTCATGAATGAGAACAACAAGGCCAATTACAGCGAGAAAGACGCCGCCGACGCGTGGGAGAAAACCATTGCCTTCCTGGCGGATCATTTGAAGAAGTAGTCGCGACCAATTTGACAACCATGGCCTGCCGGAACGCGGCGAGCCGCGCTCCGGCCTGCAAACCCACCCGCCACCCCCGGGCGGGTTTGTTCATTTTGTCGGAACGACCTCATGAGAACAATACCAGAATCCTCCCGCCTCCACTAACTTCACGCCAGCGCGAAGGGGTCTTTTCAACGGCATCTCTCCATTTCGATCGCTTGTGCCGCTGCGTCTGATCTCTTGTACCGCGCAGTGAGAGCTGCCTGCCAGGCATGTTTGGATGCCGGTGTGGAAAATCACGCAGCCTGAGAGGAGAGGAGGAATCGGCAGGGGTCACGCAGTGAACCGCCGGACCGTGGCGCATGGCCGTGGGCGGCACGCCGTGGCGCCTGCGCCCAACCAGCGCACCCTGGCGGTTGCGCCTCAAAATCGTCGAGATACATCGTGAACCACATGTGAACCGCAAAGCGCGTTGCGCCCGGCCGGCCATTGCTGCCTGCCGCCGCAGCCACCCCGGCTTTGCCAGATGCCAGCAAGGAGGAATGTGATTTGAAGATCGGAATCCCCAAAGAAGTTTATGCCGGCGAGACCCGCGTTGCGCTGATCCCCGCCCTGATCGGATCACTGAAAAAGAAGCAGCATGAAGTCTTGGTTGAGGCCGGCGCCGGCGTCGCGGCCACGTTTTCGGATGATCAGTTCCAGGCCGCCGGCGCGACCATTGTGGCAGACGCGGCGGAGTTGTATCGCGCCAGCCAGGTGATTCTCAAGGTGCAGCCGCCGCAAGAACATCCTGTGGCCGGCAGGCACGAAGTCGAGTTGATGGGCGAGGGCGCGGCCCTGATCGCGTTTCTGGATCCGCTCAGCCAACCCGCAACCATCGCGCTGCTCGCCGAGCGCGGCGTGACGAGCTTTGCGATGGAATACATCCCGCGCATCACACGGGCGCAGAGCATGGATGCGCTGAGTTCGATGGCAACGGTGGCGGGCTACAAAGCCGTGCTGATCGCGGCGCACCATCTCGGCAAGTTCTTCCCGTTGCTGATGACGGCGGCGGGCACCATCCCGCCGGCGACGGTGTTAATTTTGGGCGCGGGCGTGGCCGGCCTGCAGGCGATTGCCACGGCGCGGCGACTGGGCGCCAAAGTCGAAGCCTTTGATCCGCGGCCGGCGGTGAAGGAACAAGTCATGAGCCTGGGCGCCCAATTTGTTGAAATGGAAGTGCCCAAGGATGTTGAGACCGCGGGTGGCTATGCCAAGGAACAGTCGGAGGAGTTCTTGCGCAAAGAGCGCGAAGCGATTGCCGCGCGGCTGCCCAAAGTCGATGCCGTCATCACGACCGCGCAGGTGTTTGGCAAACGCGCGCCCCTGCTGCTCACCGATGAGATGGTCAATCTCATGCGTCCGGGCAGTGTGATCATCGATCTCGCCGCGGCACAGGGCGGTAACTGCACGCTCACCCGGCCGCGGGAAACAGTGGTGCACGGCGGGGTCTCCATCTTCGGCACCGTCAATCTCGCGGCAACGATGCCGGTGCACGCCAGTCAGATGTATGCCAAGAACATCACCAATCTCTTTCTGCATCTCTATCAGGCGGCCGATGGCGCGCTTAATTTCCAGGACGAGATTACCCGGGGCGCATGCCTCACCCATCAGGGAGCCATCGTCAACGAGCAGGTGAAACAGGCGGTGACCAGCGGAGGAAGGAAAAATGAGTGAAACCCTGATTGTTTCGATTTATGTTTTCGTGCTCGCCACGTTTGTAGGCGTTGAGGTGATCAGCAAGGTGCCGCCGTTGCTGCACACGCCGCTGATGTCAGGCTCCAACGCCATTTCCGGCATTACGCTGGTGGGCTCGTTGATCGCGGCCGGCGAAGGCCATGGCGGACTGAGCGTCTTCCTGGGCACATTTGCCGTGATCATGGCGGCCATCAACGTCGTCGGCGGGTTTCTGGTGACCGACCGCATGCTGAAGATGTTCAAAAAAGACCAACCGAAGCGCGCAGACTAACGTGAGGGCGAATAGAATATGAATGTGATCGTCAAGCTCAGCTATTTGGTGGCCTCGGTTCTGTTCATTTTGGGATTGAAACTGCTCAGCTCGCCCAAGACCGCGCGCCGCGGCAACCTGTACGGCGCGCTCGGCATGTTGATCGCCATCGTGGTGACGTTGACGGATCAAAAGATCATCGACTTCACCTTTATTCTCGCCGGTTTGCTGATTGGCGCGGCCATCGGCCTTTGGCTGGCGCTGCGCGTGCAAATGACTGCCATGCCGCAAATGGTGGGCGTGCTGAACGGCTTCGGGGGCGGCGCCTCGGCGCTGGTGGCCTATGCTGAATATTTGCGCATGCGTGAAGCGGTGGGCGCCCCCAGCTTTGACGTTCTGGTGACCATCGTGCTCGGCCTGTTGATCGGCACTGTCACCTTCGTCGGCAGCATGGTGGCGGGCGCCAAATTGCAGGGCCTCATGCGCAGTGCGCCGATTCTGTATCCGATGCAAAAACAGATCAACGCCGCCATGCTGCTGGCGGTGCTGGTGCTGGGCGTGTTCTTCGTCATTGAGCCGTCCCGCAACCACGCCCTGCTTGCCATCATTGCGCTCGCCGCGGTGCTGGGCGTCACCAGCGTCATTCCCATCGGCGGCGCCGACATGCCGGTGGTGATTTCGTTGATGAATTCCTACTCCGGCCTCGCCGGCGCCATGACCGGCTTCATTCTCTCCAACGACGTGCTGATCATCAGCGGTACGCTGGTCGGCACCTCCGGCATCATTTTGACCGACATCATGTGCAAGGCGATGAACCGCTCGCTGGGCAACGTGCTGTTTGCCGGCGTCGGCGCGGACTATCAAGCCACGGCCACCCAAACGGAGAAGCGCACCGTGGTGCGCTATACCGCGGAGGATGCCGCCATGATTTTCGAGAACGCGCAATCGGTCATCATCGTGCCGGGCTATGGCCTGGCGGTCGCGCAGGCGCAGCATATTCTGCATGAGATGGCGAAAATCCTGATGGAGCGTGGCGTCACCGTCCGCTACGCCATCCACCCGGTGGCCGGCCGCATGCCGGGCCACATGAACGTGCTGCTGGCGGAAGCCAACGTGCCGTATGATTTGCTGCTCGAAATGGAGCAGATCAACGATGATTTTCAGAACACCGATGTCGCGCTGGTGATCGGCGCCAATGACGTGATTAACCCGGCGGCGCGCACCAAGAAAGACAGCCCGCTCTACGGTATGCCGATTCTCAACGTCGATCAGGCCCGCACGGTGATGATCGTCAAGCGCAGCCTGGGATCAGGCTTTGCGGGCGAAGACAACGAGTTGTTCTATGACCAGAAGACCATGATGCTGTTCGGCGATGCCAAGCAAATGGTCACCGAACTGGTGAGAGTGCTGAAGGCATGAGGCCGGGCCGGCTGGCATGGAGGCGCGGCGCAGCCCGGTGTGGCTGAACGCGGCCGGAGCAGAAACTGGCAGAGGCAACCCAACAGAGGCGCACTTTTCCTCGGTTGGGTTTTTTCATTCACAGTGTTGCCGGGAATCAGGCGGGCGGCGGCTAAAGTCCCACTGCCAGCGCCACGCCGATCCTTTCGAACCACACATAAAGCGTCGACACAGTGAAGCGGCGATGCTCATAGACCAGCATGAGATGTGAGCGCCGGCCGTCGTACATCGGCTGCAGTGCGAGGTGAAACGGCAAAGCAGCGTGGACGCCCGCCGGAAAGTTGAACCCGCCCTCCCATTCGGAATAATTCACACTCGCGTAAATCGCGAGCGGCGTGCGCGGGAGCTGCTTGGCGGCGGTGAGATAGTAACTCTGTTTGCCTGCCGGCGAGCCGATGCGATCCGAACTGGTGCCCAGAAACAGTGCCGGCCGGCGGTGCGTTTCGGTCAGCCAATACCACGTCAGCAGCGGCGTCAATTCTTCCGCTGCCGGATTCACTTCGACGCCGATTTGCAGATTGTGCCGC
>JBBIKM010000002.1:45558-90111 GCA_037445455.1 bacterium
GCCAGCGCGGCCGCGCCAGTTCGGTGTCGACGTAGCGCGCGGAAAAAGTCCATTGCGATTCCAGGCCGCTCCCACGGAGCGGTGCGCCCTCGCCGGGTCAGCCGCTTCACGTGGGCGCTTGCGCCACCGGTCGGGGACGCTTGGGTTTCTCTGTTTGTTCCTGCGCCGCGACGGCGAAGGCCCACAGCAGCAACAGCCCGAGCCACAGACGAGACACGATCATGGCTGCACCTCCTGGACGGCAATATCCGGCGGCAGAGGTTCTTTCACAAGCACAATTTTACGGGCGGGCAGGAGGCCTGCCAGGTGCCGCCCTGCTCTGGCGAAGAAAATGTGCTTTCCTTTCTCTGACAAAATGAATATCATGTTGCCCTCTTGAGCCTTCCCCATCAGCCTAACAATCCAGTGAGGAGATTCCCATGTCTGCCATCGATCCTTACCGCAGCGTGCACGGCCTGGCAATGCACGGTATTCATCATGCAAATCATGAGTATTGGAATTTGACGACCCCGGCACTGTATGAGGAGGCAATCTTGCGGCGCGAGGGGGTGGTTGCCCACCTCGGGCCATTTGTGGTACGCACCGGCCATCACACCGGCCGCTCGCCCAATGACAAGTACATCGTGAAGGAACCCTCGAGCGAGAAGCACATCTGGTGGGGCAAGGTAAATCGCTCCTTCGATCCCGAACGGTTTGAGGGCCTCTACCGGCGCATGTGCGCCTACTTGCAGGGCAAGGATCTTTTCATTCAGGATTGCTTCGGTGGTGCCGATCCCCATTATCGCCTGCCCCTTCGCATCATCACGGAAACCGCCTGGCACAGCCTGTTTGCCCGCAATTTGTTCGTGCGCGCAAAGGTGGAGGAGCTGGCAACCCACCAGCCGGAATTCACCGTCATCAACGCCCCGCGCTTTCACGCCATTCCCGAAGTGGACGGCACCAATTCCGAGGTGTTCATCATTGTGAATTTTGCCAAACGGGTGGTGGTGATCGGCGGCACCAGCTATGCCGGCGAAATCAAAAAATCGATTTTTACCATTCTCAATTACATCCTGCCGTTGAAGGAAGTGCTTTCCATGCACTGCTCGGCCAACATCGGCAGAAACGGCGACACGGCACTGTTTTTCGGACTCTCCGGCACCGGCAAGACCACGCTGTCGGCGGATCCGAACCGCCGGCTGATCGGCGATGACGAGCACGGCTGGAGCCACACCGGCATCTTCAATTTTGAAGGGGGCTGTTACGCCAAAGTCATCCGCCTGTCGGAAGAGGCCGAGCCGGAAATCTATGAAACCACGCGGCGCTTCGGTACGATTCTCGAAAATGTCACCTTCGAGCCGCACTCCCGCCGCCTCGATTTGAACGACGCCTCCTTGACCGAAAATACGCGCGGCGCTTATCCCATCGGCTACATTCCCAATCATGAACCCAGCGGCATGGGCGGCCATCCCCGCAACATCATCATGCTGACCGCTGATGCCTTCGGCGTCATGCCGCCCATCGCGAAATTGACCTCGGAGCAGGCGATGTATCATTTTCTTTCCGGCTACACCGCCAAAGTGGCGGGCACGGAGAAAGGCCTCGGCAAGGAGCCGCAGGCGACGTTCAGCACCTGTTTCGGCGCACCCTTCATGGCGCTGCACCCGACGGTGTATGCCAAAATGCTGGGCGAGAAAATCGCGAAACACCAGGTCAACTGCTGGCTGGTGAACACCGGCTGGACCGGCGGCCCGTTCGGCACCGGCACGCGCATGAAGATTGCCTACACGCGCGCGATGGTGTCGGCGGCGCTCGACGGCCGGCTGGCGCCGGTTCCCACCGAACCGGATCCGATTTTTGGTCTGCACATTCCCGCTTCCTGTCCCGACGTGCCCAGCGAGGTGCTGCAGCCGCGCAACACCTGGGCGGACGGCAATGCCTACGATGAGAGGGCTCGCCACCTCGCCGGCCTTTTTCACAAGAATTTCGAGCAGTTCGCCGCTGAAGTCACGCCGCAAATCGCAGCCGCCGGGCCGCTGGCGGGAAGGTAGAAAGCTTGCGCGGCGCGGAGAATCTGCTTTTTTCTGAGCAATGGCAAATGCCGCCGCGGCAAGGGTTGCGCAGGCTGCGGCCACAGCCGGCCACGGCGGCAAAATCCGCGCGAAAATCCCCTTGACTGGTGGGCAAAAATATTGTATCATCGGTCACGATGAAATCGCGTATGAAGCCTTGTTCCAATCTCTCAATCGTTGCCAACGCCTGAGGTGATCGGAGAGGCTTTTTTTATGCCCAAAGCCAACGCCTGAGCGCTGCCGACCAACCTGAAGCTTGCCTATGCCCGCGACCGCACCGCACATCAAGATCAAAGGGGAAATCATGGATGCCATCGGGTTGAACCGTACGCTCTCCCGCCTGGCGCATGAGATCCTGGAGTCCAACCGGGGCGTTGACAACCTGGTGATGGTCGGCATCCGCACGCGCGGCGTGCATTTGGCCGAGCGCTTGCGCGAAAAGATCGAGAGTTTCGAGGGCCGCAAGTTGCCGCTTGGCTCGCTCGACGTGACCCTTTACCGGGACGATCTTGCCTACCGGCAGCAGGCGTTGCTCAGCCGCATGAAGCAGCCACGCATTCAAGCCACTGACATTCCCTTCGATCTCGACGGCAAAGTCGTGATTCTGGTGGACGACGTGATCTACACCGGCCGCACCATCCGCGCGGCGATGGATGCGCTGATGGATTTCGGCCGGCCGGCGAAGATCCGGCTGGCGGTGATGATCGACCGCGGCCATCGCGAGTTGCCCATCCGGCCGGATTTTGTCGGCAAGGAGATCGTGACGACGCCGGGAGAGGAAATCAGAGTTCAACTCGCAAACGTGGATGGAGTCGATGGTGTACTCTTGGTCGAGGTTACACAAACACAAACCTGATCTCAACAACATGGCGCGCAGCTCACCTCGGAGGCGATCAGGAAGCCATTTTGCAGTGAGGGTGCTGCCATGATTGTTTCGAAGCATTTGTTAGGGCTGGCCGGTGTTCGGCGCGAGGAAATTTCCATTATTCTGCAAACCGCGCAGTTCTTCAAAGAAGTTCTCAGCCGTCCCATTCCCAAAGTTCCTACCCTCCGCGGCAAAACCATCGTCAATCTCTTCTTCGAAAATTCCACCCGCACCCGCATTTCTTTCGAGCTGGCTGAAAAACGCCTCTCTGCCGACTCGGTCAGCTTCAGCGCCTCCGGCTCCTCGGTGGCAAAGGGCGAAACCCTGCTCGACACCGTGCGCAACCTCGAGGCGATGAAGATCGACATGATCGTGATTCGCCACTCGGCCTCGGGCGCGCCCCATTTCCTCGCCACCCTCATCGATGCCGGGGTCATCAACGCCGGCGACGGCCGCCACGAGCATCCCACCCAGGGCCTGCTCGACATGATGACCCTGCTCGACAAATTCGGCACGCTCGAAGGCCTGAAAGTTGCGATCGTCGGCGACATTGCCCACAGCCGGGTGGCGCGCAGCAACATTCACGGCCTGCGCGCCATGGGCGCCAAAGTGGCGTTGTGCGGCCCCGCCACCCTGCTGCCGCGCGAGCCCCGCGAAGCCTTCGGCAATGACATCGAAATCTTCACCAACGTTGAGGATGCCATTCGCTGGGCTGACGCGCTCAACGTCCTGCGCTTGCAACTGGAGCGCCAGGCCAGCGGCCTGCTGCCCTCGATTCGCGAATACGCCAACTACTTTGGGATCACCCGCCGGCGGCTGGAGGCGGCCAAGCGCGACGTGGTCATCATGCACCCCGGGCCGATCAATCGCGGCGTGGAATTGGAAAGCGACCTCGCCGACAGCGAATTCTCGGTGATTCTCGACCAGGTTGCCAACGGCGTGGCGGTGCGCATGGCAGTGTTGTATCTCAAGAGCGGCGGCGATCTCGAAGTCGCCAACGGCGCGGCTTGAAGCGCAGCAACAGACATCTCATGTGCCGCATCGGCCGTGATCAAATCACAATCTTGCATGAGTCTTGACTTATGTCCCGATCGATCATCTCACAGCCCTGCCCGCATCTGCTGCTGCGCGGCGCACGCGTCGTTGACCCGGGTGCGGGAATCGACCAAACGCTCGACGTGCTGATTGAAGACGGCGTGATCAAACAGGTGGCCCCGCAAATTCAAGCGCCCTACAACTTCGAAATGATCAATGCCGCCGGCTTGGTGCTCACCCCGGGCTGGTTTGACATGCACGTCCATTTTCGCGAGCCGGGGCGCGAAGATGAGGAAACCGTGCTCACCGGTTGCGCGGCGGCGCTGGCTGGCGGATTCACCGGCGTTTGTCCGATGCCCAACACCTCCCCCGCGACCGACAAAGCGGAGATCGTCAAATCGATCATCGCACAGGGCCGGCAAACGATGGTGGATGTGCATCCGATCGCGGCCGCGACCAAAGGCCGTGAAGGCAAGGAACCCAGCGAAATCGCCGAGCTGGTCGATGCCGGCGCCGTGGCGTTCTCGGATGACGGTTGTTCGGTGCGCACTGCGGAACTGGTGCGGCGCGTGATGGAATACGCCGGCATGTATCAAAAGCCGCTCATCGAACACGCCGAGGAGGAAAGCCTGTGCCTCAAGGGCGCAATGAACGAGGGCGTGATTGCCACCAAGCTCGGCCTGCCCGGCTTGCCGGCGATCGCGGAGGACATCATTGTCGCGCGTGATTTGCTCATTGCGGAATACACCGGCGGCCGGCTGCACGTTGCGCACATTTCCTCGCGGGGCGCGGTGGAATTGGTGCGTTGGGGCAAGAGCCGCGGCATTGCGGTCACCGCCGAAGTCACCCCGCATCACTTCACGCTGAATCATGAAGCGGTCATCGGCTTCGCCACCAACACCAAAATGAACCCGCCGCTGCGCAGCGCCGAGGACGTGGACGCCGTGATTGCCGGCCTGCAGGACAACACCATCGACGTCATCGCCACCGACCATGCCCCGCATGCTGCCGAGGAAAAGAATGTTGAGTATGCCGCGGCGCCCTTCGGCATCGTCGGCCTCGAAACCGCGCTGGGCTTGATCATCAGCCGTCTCGTTCTGACCGGGAAGCTCTCGCTCTCCCAGGCGGTCGAAAAAGTCACCGTGGCGCCACGCCGGATTCTCAACCTGCCGCAGGCGGAGATCAAGCCGGGCCAGCCGGCCAATCTCACGCTGTTTTCCCTCGAAAAAAAATGGCTGGTGGACAAGACGAAGTTCTATTCAAAATCGCGCAATACGCCCTTTGATGGCTGGCAGTTGGCGGGCAAGGTGTTCGGCGTTTACCACAAAGGCCAGTGGTGGGCCAACCCGGAGTTTTGACTTCAAACCGCTTGCGATTCACTGCCGAATGTTTTACTCTTGCTCCGCTGCGCTGATGCCGCACCGGCATGGGTGGCAGCGTGAACCGCTGAGCAGGAGTCTCACCCGTGAATTCCCCTGGCCCACAGCTTTCTCCGCCGCGCTTCATTCTGCACGTGGACATGGACGCCTTTTATGCCGCGATCGAGGAACTGGATCACCCGCCTTATCGCGGCAAGCCGTTGGTGGTGGGCGCAGATCCCAAGGGCGGCAGGGGCCGCGGCGTGGTCGCCACTGCCAACTATCTCGCCCGCACCTACGGCATCCGCTCCGCCATGCCGATTTCCACCGCCTATCGCCTGTGCCCGCACGCGATCTATGTTCCCGGCCGGCCGCAGCGCTACGCTGAAGTCTCCCATCTCGTGATGGCCCTCCTATCCGACTACTCACCGCAATTGCTGCAAATCAGCATCGATGAGGCCTTTCTCGACATCACGCATACTTATCATGCCTATGGCAGCGCGCAAGCGCTCGCCGGGCATCTCAAGCAGCGCATCAGGCAGGAAACCGGGTTGACCGCTTCCGTGGGCATGGCGAGCAACATGTTCATTGCCAAAGTCGCCTCTGATTTGCAGAAACCCGACGGCTTGACGATTTGTCCGCCCGGCCAGGAGAGGGAATTTCTCGCGCCGCTGCCGGTGGCAAAACTCTGGGGCGTGGGGCCCAAAACCGAAAAGCGCCTGCGCGATTACGGCTTTGAGACCATCGGCCAGGTGGCACAAGCGCCGCAGGAAAAGCTCGCGAAGATTTTCGGCCAGTGGGGCGCGCAATTGTGGAAGCTGGCGAACGGCATCGACCATCGCCCGGTGGAGGATTGGGGGCCGCGCAAGTCGATCAGCCAGGAATTCACCTTCGATGAAGACGAGGCGGATTTGCAGGTGGTGGAGAAGAGGTTATGGAAGATTGCGGATGATTTGAGCACCGACATGCGGCGTGAGCAACTGAAAGGCCGGGTGCTCACGCTCAAAATCCGGCTGGAAGGCTTTCTCACTTTTACCCGGCGCCAGACGCTGGGAAACTACACCAACGATGCCGCCGTGATGCGCGGCCTCGCGCTCGATCTGCTGCACCGGTTCGACCGTCAGGGCAGGAAGATCCGGCTGACCGGCCTCGGCATGTCGCAACTCAACAATGTTGGTGGCGAGCAATTGCAGTTGTTTGATGACACCACCCTGCCGCTGCACGCCAAAGTGGCGGGCGTGCTCGACGATTTGCGGCGCAAATTCGGCGACGAAGCGGCGGCGCGCGCCAGCCTGCTGGGCGAGCGCTCGCATCGCTTCCTGGGCCGGGAAGAACTGCCCGATCGTAAAGCCGCGCCGGAGGAGCCGGATTAGCTTATTGATGCTTGCAAAAGCAAAAGGAAAATGTCATGCTGGAAGCATCTTTTTGAAATCGGGCACGGGGCTGAATCAAAAGAGAATTCCTTATGAATGGCAGCGAACCACCTGTTGTGTTGCGGTTCCACTTATTGATGCAAAACTCAATTACTATGCCAGCCTCCCTCTGTTGCCCGCCTGACTCGTGTCCGTCCGAAATCGCGGTTTTTTGAAAAAAGTGCTCCTGCAACGGCTTGGCCGTTGCATTGAATACCTCGGCTCAGCCGAGGCTGGAACATTCCCGGACAGACACTAACTGCCAAACACCTCGGGGAACGAATCTCTCACGCCGTTGATCACGAATTGCACCGCCATCACCGCGAGGATCAAGCCGAGCAGCCGCGTCATGAGGTTGATGCCGGTTTCACCCATTTTCAACAGCAGCGCGCCGGCATAGTGATAGATCACATAGGACAGCGCACCGGCAAACAGGATCGCTGCTATGATGATGGCGAGCTGGGCGAAGTTCTGCGCCTGGGTGGTGAGCGTCATCACCGTGGCGATGGCGCCCGGCCCGCTGATGAGCGGGATGGCGAGTGGCACGATCGAGATGTCTTCCTTCACCTGCGCTTCCACCTGCTCGCTGGGAGTGAAGTGCACGCGTGATTTTTGCGCGGCCAGCATGTTCATGGCAATGCCGAACAAGATCAGGCCGCCGGCAATGCGAAACGCGCCAATGGTGATGCCGAACATTTTCAAAATGAAACCGCCCATCAGCGCGAACAGGGTGAGAATCAACACGCCCACCAGGCAGGCGCGGCGAATGATGGCATGCCGCTGCTCCGGGCGATAGTCATTCAGCAGGCTCGCGAAAATCGGAACATTGCCGAGCGGGTCGGTAATCACCAGTACGGCGACGAAGGCATTCAAAGCAAAGGCCAGCATGGGTTTTCTGATCTCTCAAGAGCGCAGTTTTCTGCTTTGCGGCAGGCTCTTCGACAAGAGTGTTCCTGCAACGGCTTGGCCGTTGCCTTGAAAAATTCCGGCCCAGCCGGAGTTGGAACATCTTTGGACGGACACCGGACCGGACAGCATCATGCGCGGCCGCCTCGCTGCCGGCCTCAGTTGCCCGCTGCGGCGGGCTGCAACACCAGGACGTTGCTGCTTTCTTGTTCCAGCCGGTTGCGATCGAGCCAAACGCGCTTGTACTCGCCCCGTTGCCACAGCTTCACCTGGTCCTGATAGTATGGACTGCGCGGCTGTCCCGAGGCGCCGCCCGGCAGCACTTGCAGCCGCACCTGCGGCGCCGCCAGGTCGACGATCATGCGCACCGAAGGCCCGACGTCGGCCGCATAAGGTTTGAAGAAGCGGTATTCCGCTTTGCTGATGGTGTTCCCCGAGCCGCCGACCGGCAGCGGGCCGACGTTGAAGAGATAATTCAGCGGCCGGCGCTGGCCGAAAACATGCGCGAGGGTGAGCTGATGCAACCTGCCCCATTCCCAATCGCCGATGGTCCCACCAAACTTTTCCTGCAAGAACGACAGCGCGGTTTGCAGCGACTGCCGCGCAATCACCCGGGCGGTCTCGCGTTCTGCCGTCGTGCGACGATCGAACCAGGGCGAGGCTGGATGTGAAACGAAGTGTTCGAGGCTGCGCACCGCCAGGGTCGACCATTGCGTGTAGCTTTGAAACAGGGAATCGCCCAGCTCATCGGTGATGGTGGCACGCAGGAATTCCAGCGACCACACGTTGAAAATTGCCGCGGCCACGCTTTCGACCCGCTCGACGTAATCCCATTCGCGCAGCAGCAGCAAGGCCTTCTCTTCCAGGCTGCCGCCGGCCGGCGTGGTGGAATCCGCGGCGGCGGTGTCCGCCAGCAATGCCAACAGTCTGGGCAGCACATATTGCGCGTGTTTGGAAAGCTGATCCTGTTGCATCTCGGCAAAAACGGCGGTATCAACTTTCGCAAAGCGGTTGAGCAACTCGGTGATGCGTTCGATGCGGCTCGCTGGCTCCCAACCAACCGAGAGGTAGTAGGGATAAGGCTGGGCGGACATGCGGTTATTGGCGGTGGCGATGAAGTGCTGCGGCGGATTGAACGCGTGCGGCATGTGCTCGAAGGGGATGGTGCCAATCCAATCGCCCGCGGTTTCCCAGCCGCGGTAGGGCAAATAGCCTTTGCCGTCGCGGCGGATGGGCACCCTGCCGCAGGCCCAATAACCGATGTTGCCGGCGGTGTCGGCATACACCACGTTTTGGCAGGGCGCGGCGAAGTGGCGTGCCGCGGTTTGAAACTCGCTCCATGATCGCGCACGATTGAGCGCGAGAATGGCCTGCATTTCATCGGAGTTCTCGAAGCCGATCCAGCGAATGGCGAGTGCCAGCGTATCAAAGCGCGCGTCGGTGAGAATTTCGCTGACCAGCGGGCCGCGCGGCGTCGAGCGCACCAGGAATTCCACGGAGTCGGCCCCTTTCACGGGGATGCGTTCGCGCCGAGTCATCAGCTTTTCCCAAGCCTGGCCGTTCCAGAATTCCTCCGGATTTTGCGGATTGAGCTTCTCGAAATAGAAATCGAGATCATCGACCATGCCGTTGGTGAAGCCCCAGGCCATCGCACGATTGCTGCCCAGCACGATGCCGGGCGCGCCCGGAAAGGCAACGCCCGCCACTTCGAAATCACCGGCGGCGAGATGCATTTCATACCAAACCGAGGGCAGGGCCAAACCCAGGTGGGGATCATTGGCCAGAATCGGCTTGCCGCTGCGGCTGCGCTGTGGGCCAACGACCCAACTGTTGCTGCCCAAAACGCCGGCGGGCATGCCCAGTTGGCTGCGCGTTGCCTGCGCCAACTCCAGAAATCCCTCGACGCGATTCGCCAGGCCCAGGGGCGCCGGCAAAATGGCCGGCGTGTTTTCGCGCACCGCGGGAAACAGCTCGAGCGCGAGCGAATCACCAAACTGCTCTGCGATCTTGCCGAGCGTGGCTTCGAAGAACCAGGCGTAGCAGAGTTGAAACGCCATCAGGCGCGCCAGGCCGATGCTGTCTTCGATTTCCCAGGGCTGGGGCTTGTACCCCAGCATGCTGAATTCCACCGGCAGCCGGTCGCGGTGTGAATTGATGAAGTCATTGACGCCGGCGGCGTATGCGGTGAGCGCGGCGCGGGACTGCGGTGAAATCTGCTGCGCCAGGCGGCGGGCGAGGCGATGAAAGCCCCAGGTGCGGAGAAATTTGTCCTTCGGCAACACCTCCGGTCCAAAGATCTCAGCGAGCGTGCCGCGCACGGCCCGGCGCGTCAAATCCATTTGCCACAAGCGATCCTGTGCCGCGATGTAGCCGGCGGCACGCCACAAGTCCTCTTCATTTTGCGCGAAGAGATGCGGCACGCCGTGGCCGTCGCGATAAACGGTGACACTGCGCTGCAAGCCGGCCACGGTTTGCGTTCCCGCGAGCGCGGGCAGGGATTTGTCGATTAAACGCCTGCTGAAAAAGGCGACCACCGCAAGCGTGGCGAGCAGAAAGAACACTGCACCCACAATCGCCTTGAGTGCCCTGGGCATGCTGTTTTCCTCCCGGAGGTCATCACAAAAAAAGAGCAGGCCAAAATGACTTTTGCCTGCTCGCTTGCACTTCAATTCATTTGTCTTTGCATGAGAATGGGAAGATCTCTCTGTCTGCCGTCTCGGTGCTGGCTGAGGCCGCCGATTTGGCGAACTTGCGCCGCGCGGTATTCACTCCGGCTCAATTGTTGGGGCGCACGGTGCCGCGTTTTGCGCGGCGCTTGCCACTGTCTTCCTTGGGCGCAGGCGCCGTGGTGGAGGAATCACTCGCTGAGGGGCGGGCCACTGCGCCTACCGTCGCCGGAGGCAGCGGCTGTGCGGCGGGCGCGAACCCGGCTGGTGCCTGCTCTTCCCGCGTTGTTTGGTGGCGGCGGTCGAACGGTCGCTTGCTCTGTTCCGCCTCGGCGGCCGAACCGGCAGCAGCAGGAGCATAATAGGATTGCCACCACGGCGTATCGTAGTAGTACTCCCAACGCCAGGAAGGCTGAGGTCGCGGCGGCGGCACGGCAATGGCGTGATAGCCGCTCGTGCCGGCGGCATGGCAGGAACGGCAATCGTCGCCGAAGGTGACGGGCACGGAATAGTCTGCGCTGGCGGCCTCGCCTTCAGCGGCAAGGCGGGGATGCTTGATCACCGTGTAACAGCCGGCACTTGCCAGAAAGAGCAGGCAGCCAATAGGCAGCGCGAGGCGGCCCCATGATTTCGCCATGATGCACCTCAGTTATAATATGAATTGGAAGTATGTGATCTTGAACTCACGCACATAGTCTTCCGCTTTGGTTTGATTTTGGAACAGATCCTTGAGAAACAGCTCGAGATAGATCACGTTCTTGATGTTCAGCCGGACGCCGGTGTTCAAGATGCCTTCACCATCGCGCACGTCGCGGCGCGGTTCCGCCGGCGTGTCGTTGAAGGCGACGTCGTACTCCGCCAGGATTTCCAGCCGCGGGTTGAGTGCCAGCGTCGCGCCCATGAACAGATTGGGATCGCGATCCTTGTCCTTGTTTTCCAGCGACAGGTTGATGCCGCCGTGAAAGTCGAGGCGCTCGAGAAAATCATAGCTCTTGCTGGCGACCACATAGAAGCCGGGCGATTTGTTGATGTAGCGCTCGAGCGTGTCCGCCTTGAGGTAGGGGCCATAACCCTGGTTTTCAAAGCCGATGGTGACGCCGGGCATGCCGATGGTTTCGGTGAAGAGTTGGTACTTGACAAGCACGCCGGGCGCGGGATTCCAGCTCGGTTTTTTTTCGCCCAGGGCGTCATTGCCGCCGAAGGAGGCGCCGAACATGAAACGGTCGGAGACACCGACATTGAGCGAGAGAAGCGCACCGCTGTTGCCGTAAAAGCGCAGGCCCAGGTCAAAGCCGCCCTTGCGCAGCACGCCCGCGGTGGGCTTGTCGATCATGTAACGCGGCCACACATCCACGCCCTGCGCGTGCAACAGGGCGGGCATCAGGATGAGCAAGAGGGCAACGAGATTCTTTTTCATGGCTGATTCTCGCTTTTGGATGAATAATTGAACGTCCCGCACCGCCTGCGTTGAAGCTGTAACGAAGATGAGTGAAGCGGAATCGCACGCCGGCCGGGCTTGAGGTTTTTTCTACCACAACAAGCGCAACAGGGCCAGACCGCCGGCTTGCGCGGCCCAGGCCATGCGCCAGGGTTCACGATCAGTGGTCCATTCCGGGATGTCGCCCGAGCTATGGTAATAGCGGGAGTGGTCGATCTCCAGCGGCGTCTGCGCCGGCCAGCACGAGGAGTCCCAGCCCGGCGTCTGTTCGGGCCGTGAAGGCTCATCCCACGCGGCGGTAAAAATCGTGGTTGCCGGAATGCGCTGCGGGGATTTCAGCGTGCCACGAAATTGCGGCGGCAGAAAAGCGTAGGCGTCCGTGCCGCCCTGCGCCGGGTTGGTCGCGTAGGCCTGCCAGAATCCAGGCCGGCCGCAATAGTCTCCGCCAATCCGGTCGAGCGTGCGCAGCAACGCCTCATTCCAGGGAATGTCATTGCCTTCGAAGTAGATGGCTTGCTGCCGCGTGCCGGTGCCGGTTTGGTCGAAGTTGATCACTCCCACGATACGCTCGAGTTCGTTCGACCGCCGCGCGAGGTAAGCATTGGTCGAGAAGTATTCACTGCCCCAGATGATGAACTCGATCGTGTGGCGGGGCGGTGGCAGTTGGTGGGCGGCGATCAACTGCTGCAGCGCGCGGGCGGTTTCCATCACGGCCGCCACGCCGGAGGCATTGTCATCGGCGCCCGGGCCGCCGGAATCAGAATCGCCGTGGGCGCAATAAATGAAGCGCTTTTCCGGCGCCGCGCCGGCAATGGTGGCGATGACCGTTTGCGGCCGGCTGTGATAGATTCTGGTTTGCAAGGCAAACGAAACGCGCGGGGTGAGGCCTTGCTTGAGTAAGGCCCGCAAGCGATTGCCGTCGCTGCGGCTGATGGCGAACACCGGAATGGGATTGTCCCGCCGGCTTGGCAACTCGCCGATCATCGCCCATTCGGTGTAGTCGCCGTCACGGCCCGGGGCGTCGGAGAGAAGCGCAACTGCGCCGGCGCTGACAGATTCTTCATACTGCCACCGCGAAACCAGCTTGTCGGTGAGCACCACTTTGCCGCGCCTCGCCGCGGAGCCGGTTGCCATCGTGACCTCTGCCTGCCGCACGGTGGTGGCCGGTGAAAAACCGTACGGCCAGGGCCTGAGAAACTCCCTCGCTTCAGGAAAGATGTGCGCGAGCTGCCACTGCTGCGCTTCATGCACCAACTTCCCGGGGTCCACGATGATTGTGCTCGCCAGACCCCAAGCATGAAACTTCCTTTGCAAATATTGCGCAGCGCGTTGGTTGGAGGACGTGCCGCCCTGGCGCGGCCCAAACGCCACCAACTCCTGCACATACCGCCGTGCACTGTCGGCGGAGACCAGGCGCACAAACTCGCGCTCCGCCGGATGGCCGTTGTTCGCTCGGGCGGGGGCTGCCAGCAGCAGACAGAACAGGGCGGCGATGCTGATGCAACAGAATCGGGGCGCTGGCGGCGGTGCTTTCGCTGATGCCCCTTCGACTCGCGCTGCGGCCGCCTGGAGGTCGGAGCCAAGCGAAGTGGAGCGGATCGGCTGGAAGCGCATCTTTGCGTGCCGCATGGGTTTGAATTGAGGTGCAAGTCCACTTGCGGGAACCACCCGCGCGCTACGAGTTTCGTAGTTCAGTCCGCGGGAAATCGCTTGAATCAGACTCCGGCAATCTTGCAATAACCCATCCCTCAGGGTGGAGCCACAGGGCCGGTGGTGCGGAATGGCGGGAGAGAAGTCCGCTTCGACCCGCGGCGGTGCATTTCTTGTGTGACGGCCACCTGGCCCGGCTTTCACGCGTGGTGTCAGGAATATCAACCCTGGAAGTGCAAGCTGCCCGCCTTGCCTCTGCCTGCGTTACTCCGGGCGACAGTGCATTCGTCGATCACCGCATGCCTGGGGGGAAGCCTGCGGCGCGTGCCCGCAACATGTTTGTCGCAATGCCGGCCATGAACTTTGCCAAGTCGCCTTGTGTCGGTGGCCTCTTCGCCGCGCTTCTCTGACTGCCGGCGACAGTCTTGTCACGTGCCGGCCGGGTGGCTGCCATCGCGCCCCCGCCTGTGTCACCGTTTGTCGATTTCTTCGGCGGTGACGATCAAAGTCTCATAGAAGAAGACGCCCATGCCCACCAGGAAGGCAATCCAGGCGGTGTACAGCATCAGGCTGAGCACTTGAAAACTCACCGGCACGGCTGTGACCTCCTCGCTGCCATCGTTGCCGGTCAAGGATTGCGCTGCCGAGTCCGCCGGTTTTGGTTCCGTGGCTTTGGCGTTCTTTTTCTGCTGATACTTTCCAAGCTCCGATTCCGGCAGGGTGACGAGATGATACTGATCCTTGATGACACTGAACACCAGCATGGGCACGCGCAACCCGAGAATACCAATGGCTGTGACGAGGATAACGCACAGGAGAATGCGCCCCTTGGTCAGACGCCCCCCGGCGAAAAAACCAATGATGTACAACAGAATGCCGACCGTCAGGGCAATCCACATGACGGTCGTGTTCATGTTGTGAATCAAAGGCAGGAGATCTTTGTCGAACATAATCGCTCCAGGGCAACCGCGCTCGTTGCCAAGTTAGAAAAATAATTGCGCAATGTCAATCTACAAAACCTCCTGCAGCGCTGCCGCGACTTTTTCATTCTCTTCCGGCGTGCCGATGCTGATGCGCAGGCATTGTTCCAGCATGGGATAACCGCTGACATTGCGCACCAGAATGCCGCGCGCCAGCAGGTGGGCAAACGCCTCCTGCACCGGCTCTTGAAACTCTGCGAGGAAAAAGTTGGCCTGCGTGGGATAAATGCGCAGCGTGGTCATTTGCCGCAGCCTGGCCAGCAGCCGGTCACGCTCGCGAACCACCTCCTGCACCTGTTGCAGCAGCTCTGCGCTATGCGCCAGCGCCACCAGCGCCGCGGCCTCGGCGAACACGTTGATGTTGTAGGGCAGTGCGGCTTTGCGAATTTCCCGCACGAGATCCGGGTGCGCCATGAGGTAGCCCACGCGGCAGTTGGCCATCGCCATGGCTTTGGAAAAGGTGCGCAGCAGGATCAGGTTTTCGTATTTCTGCAGCAGCGGCCGGAAATCCTGTGCCGCAAATTCGGCATAAGCCTCGTCCACCACCACCAGCCCGGGAAACTCCGCAAAAATTTCCTCGATCTGTTGCCGCGGATAGGCGGCGCCGGTCGGATTGTTCGGGGAACACAGGATGATCATTCGGGCACGCATGCGATTGGCCTCGTCCAGCACGCGCTCCACCGGCAGGGAAAAATCCCGGCGATTCAGCCTGACCTCCAGCGGAAAACCGGAGAGAATCTGCACCGTCAACTTGTAAAGCGAGAAGGTTGGCTGGGGAATGACCACCGCCACGCCCCGGCTCACCGTTACCATCAGCAGCGCCTGAATGAGCGAGTTCGAGCCGTTGCCGACCAGGATTTGTTCCGGCGGCATGCGGCTGAAATCCGCCAGCGCCGCAGTCAACTCTTCGTGATGAAAGTCAGGGTAGCGCGCCCACGCACGAGATTTCACCCGCTGCCAAAATTCTTCGAGCAGGGACTCGGGAAAGCCGAACGGGTTCTCGTTTTGATCCAGCTTGATGGCCGCGGTGCGGCGCTGCAGCGTGTAGGCCTCCGCCTTTTGCACTTCCGGTTTGATGAAATAAGCCAGGTCGGGAGTCATGGCGTGTGAGTTGGTGGTGAACGAGTGATGTCCCTGCTACCAGTGCAGACCAAAAAACGCCAAAATGCCGGAAGCGAAGATGGCATCTGCGAGCAGGGCCAGCAGGAACAGGAAGGCCGCGAAGATGGCCACGATCGTGAGCATGAAGGGAAACGCCTTGTCTGCCGGTGTGGCGAGCACGAGCGGCAGGCCGAGGTGGATCAAGTAGGCGGCATAGACGATTCCGATGAGCCAAAGAATCGCGCCGAAAACGGGGACGATGAGCAGCACGCCGGCGACATAGACGGGGGTGAACCCGAACGCCACCAGCTTGAGCACGCGATTGAGATCCTTGTCGGAGGAAAATGCCGGGGCGAGCAGGTGCGCAAGATTGGCGGTGCCTTCCACCGCGATCAACAGAATGACGTAGCTCAGCAGCGCGGCGCGAAAATTGAGCGGTACTTGCAGCCGAAAAAATCCCAGCAGAAAGCCGAGCGGCGTCAGGGCCGCCACCCAAACGACATACTTGAGATAGATCAGCACCGCAGCAAGCTGCTCGTGGCGGATCACCGTCCATTCCGCCGCCGGTGAGAACAACAGGTTCTTCAAGCGTGTGATGAGATACATCTTTCCTCCCTTCCGAGGTCGGACGCACCAGTACCCTGCCGCAGGAAAATGACCCGCATAGGATAAGGAACTTGCAGCTAGAACTCAAGCGAAAACACGCCCGCGCGGCAATGCCTCCGTTGTTGGTGGAAAATGTCGCACAGGCCTCATGTGCAATGGCACTAACTTTTTGGGCAGGCAATGACAGACAAATGATTGGCAAAGAAACTTCACCGCTTTTTGTTGCTACGATGAACCTTTCTGCGATAATTGCAAACCAAATATTCATGACAGCCATTTCTCTGTCATTGCTTTTGCCCCGGCAAGCTTAACCTGATCAAACGACCTTGATCATCTTGACAAGCAAAGGCAAATATGCTGCTTTCGGGTTGATTTGTAATTCTACTCTACAGCAGTGTCATCCTGGAAGGAACTTCCCCAGTGCTCGCGACGCGCTGCAGAGCTTGAGTTTCTTCCGAGCACGAGGGAAGATTCTTCCAGAATGACACGTTAAGGGACTTACAAACCAACCCGTAACGAGTATGGTTGGAAAAATTCTTTAATAGTCATGCCTTCAATTGTTTTGCCTTGGGGGAAAAGTTTGTGACACTGGACCCCTTGTCTGCAGGCAGGCTGGACGCCTGCGCGACTTCACCCGCAACTGAGGGATTACCCCGCGCCGGCAAATGAAAATGGCGGCCGGCCCTCGGCCCGCCGCCATTGTGCTTCCGCCCTCCTCCTCAGCCCGGAGGCAATCCCGCTTCTGCGTTTGTCCGGTTCACGCCGCTTTCACTTCTTTGATGGCCTTGGTCAGTTCCGGCACGATTTCGAAAAGGTCGCCGACGATGCCATAGTCGGCAATGTCGAAGATCGGCGCGCGCTCGTCCTTGTTGATGGCGACGATGGTGCGCGCGGCTTTCATGCCCACAAGGTGCTGAATCGCGCCGGAAATGCCGACCGCGAGATAGAGCTTGGGCGCCACTGTCTGGCCGGAGGACCCGATCTGGCGATCGAGCGGCAGCCAGCCATCATCGCAAACCGGCCGGGAAGCCGCCAACTCGGCGCCCAATGCCCTGGCCAGTTCTTCGATGAGGGGAAGGTTGGCCTTCTCCTTCAGGCCGCGGCCGACGGAGACGATCAAGTCCGCCTTGGTCAAATCGACCTTGCCTTTGACGCCTTCAAAAATTTCCAATACTTTGGTGCGAATGGCAATGCCGGAGAGATCGACGCCGGCGTCGCTCACCGCAGCGCTGCCGCCTCTTTTCAGATTGTCGCTGCTCACCGCGCCGGACTGCAAACTCGCGAAATAGGGCGGCGCGCCGGCAAACGTGAAATCGGCATTGATCTTCCCCTGAAAAGCCTGGCGCACCAGCACCGGCGCGCCGTTCTCAATGCGATAGCCGACACAATCCGCGATCAAGCCGCGCTGGCAGGCGGTGGCCAGCTTGGGAAAGTAGTCGCGCGCCTGGTAGGAATGCCCAGCCAGCACGTATTGCGGCGTGACGCGCGTGATGACCTGCTGCGCGGCCGCGCTGAACCCGTCGGGCGTGTAGTGCTGCAGCTCGGCATTCTCCGCAAACCACACCTGCGCGATCGCCGCCGTGGCTGCTTCCTGCGCGGCCGCCGCCGCACCTTTGCCCATCACCAGCGCGCTCACCGTCTGGCCGAGCGCCGCGCCCAGTTCCTGGCCCGCGGCCAGCGCTTCCCAGCCGATGCGGCTGACTTTGCCTTCGTTTTGCTCCGTGATTACCAATATGCCAGAGGCCATCTTGTGCTCCAGATTGCGGTTGGATTCAATGCCCGCTCAGCGGCTGCTGCGCCGCCGGGCAGGCTCGTCTCGAGGAAGAAGGATCAAATCACTTTGGCTTCGTTCTTCAATTTCTCGGCGAGTTGCCGCGCGACCTCTTTGGCCGCGCCGGTGAGAATTTGCGTCTTCTTGGTTTTCACCGGCATGTACAGCTTGTGGAATGTCACCGGGCTTTGCGCCAGATCCACTCCCAGACTGGCCGCACTGATTTCCTGCTGCGGTTTCTTTTTGGCGGCCATGATGCCTTTGATGGTGGCATAGCGAATGGTTGCCAATCCCGACTGAATCGTGAGCACAGCCGGCCGCGGCAGCTCGATGTATTGAAACCAGCCGCTCTCCAGCTCGCGCTTGATCTTAAGCTGCTGGTCGAGCACCTGAATTTCCATGACCAGCGTGGCATGCGGCAGGCCGAGCAATTCCGCCAGCACCACGCCGGTTTGGCCAAAGCCGGTGTCATCCGACTGCAGGCCGGTGAGAATCAAGTCCGGGCTTTCGGCTTTGATCACCGCGGCCAGCAGTTGCGCGGCCAGCAGCGGGTCCATGATCGGCTGATCATGCGTGACGTGAATCGCCCGGTCCGCGCCCTTGGCCAGCGCCTGCTGAATCGATTGCTTGGCGCGCGCCGGCCCGATGCTCACCACGATCACTTCTCCGCCGTGCTGCTCCTTCAGGCGCAGCGCTGCTTCCAGGCCGTAGTGGTCGCTCTCGTTGATTTCGAACTGCACGCTGGCTTCATCAATCCAGCGGCCGTCAGGGGTGATTTTCAGCAGTGAATCTTTGAGCGGAACTTGCTTCATGCAGAGGATGATTTTCACAGGGTTTTCCTTCTACTGGGAAAAGTTCAAGTGCGCCTTGTGAGAGTCCATCGCGGCAACGCAGCACCGGGGATCTGTGACCTTGACAGGCATGGCCCTCTTCCATGTCACTCTGCAAGGATCCTGTGAAGCTTTGATCACAGTGCCAGGGGCCTCACAGGATTCCTTCTGAATGACATGCAGAATCACTCATGCAAATCAAACTGACAGCGCCCTAGGGGTAAACGCTCCAGCGATAGCCATCGAGATCATACACCATTTCGGCGATGCGCTTGCGGTCGCTGTCGGAATTGCTTTCCATTTGGCGCAGATTGCGCCGCACCCGCCGCCAGGCATCTTCCACAAACGTGTTGGCGAGCAGCACCTCCTGCTCGACATGGGGATGTTTGCGCTTGAGCAGCGTGTCCGCACGCGACAGCACTGCCACCATGGCATAGAGATCGATGGCCGCATCCGCCAGCCGCTTTTGCGCAAACTGCCGTTGGATGATTGACTTGCCGTATTTCATCAGCGCCTTTTCCACCGCGCTGTGGAACTCTTTGGCCATGGCATTGAAGTGATCGCCGGCGGTCTGCAATTGCGGAGACAGGCGGGACAATTGCTCGTGGGCCACCGTGTCCTTCACCTTGCCCACGGCGTAGCCGGTCAACAAGCCGAAGCCCTTGATCGGATCGCGCAGGGCGCGGCCGAGCTGTTTGAGATATTCGCCCGGCCCTTCCATGCCGGACAGCGCCAGAAAAGCGCGCAGAATTTCATTGGTGCCTTCGAAAATGAGATTGATGCGGGCGTCGCGCAGCGCCTGTTCATAGGGATATTCCCGCGAGTAGCCAATGCCGCCCGCAATTTGCATGGCTTCATTCACCACCCGCCACAGCGTCTCACTCACGAAGATCTTGCTCACCGCCGACTCCAGCGAATAATCGATGCCCGGCCGGTCGGCGAGCGCGGTGGTGAGATACACGATGCTGTCCGCCGCATAAGTGTCGGCGGCCATGCGTGCGATCTTGTCCTGAATCATCTCAAATTGCCCGATGGCCTTGCCGAATTGCCTGCGGTTCTTGGCGTGCTCCGTCGCCCGCGTTACCAGCGCCTTGCAGCCGCCCACGCAGCCGCTCGCCAAACCCAGGCGGCCGGTGTTCAGGATTTCCATCGCGATCTTGAAGCCCTTGCCCATCTGCCCCAGCATGTTCCCCACCGGCACCGGCACGTTGTCGAAACTTAACGTCGTGGTGTTGGAGCCGTGAATGCCGAGCTTTTCCTCGGGTTTGCCCGACGAAAATCCCTTGAAGGCGCGTTCGACGAGGAAAGCCGTGATTTTGTCCTGCCTCTCGCCGCCGACCATCATCAGCGTTTTGGCGAACACCGTAAAGACGTCGGCGATGCCGCCGTTGGTGATCCACATCTTGCCGCCGTTGAGAATGAAATGGGTGCGCTCAGGATTGAGCACGGCCTTGCTTTGAATGCCGGCGGCATCGCTGCCGGCGCCCGCCTCGGTCAACGCAAAGGCAGTCATGTATTCGCCGCTGGCAATGCGGGGCAGATACTTTTCCTTTTGCTCGTCGGTGCCGAACATCACAATGCCCTTGGTGCCGATGGAAAGATGGCCACCGAGCGAAACGCCGAGCGAGGCATCAACCGTGCAAATTTCCTCGAACACCCGGCCGTAGGCCGTTTGCGAGAGGCCGGCGCCGCCGTACTTCTCCGGCACCGCCAGGCCGAAGAAACCGAGCTCCTTCAAACCCGCGAACAGCTCGGGTGAAATGTAGCCCTGGCGATCGATGGCAGCGGAATCGATGTGATCGCGCGCGAACTCGCGAAAGGAATTCAGGATCACGCCCAGGTCTTCTTGTTCCTGCGGCGCGAGCAGCGGGTAGGGGAAGACCAAATCCTGCAACACTTCCCCGGCAAAAAGCGACTTCAGAAAGCTGCGGGTTTTCTCATCACCTGCCATAATCACCTCACTGATCCGTGCGGTCCATCACCCACGCGAGCGCCTGAATGGGGCGCTGCTGTTCTTTCATTGATAGAAATTCCGGTTCTGCTTCGCCAGGTCCCTCAGCGCGGCGACCGGCTGGAAGTGCGCGCCGTGCTGGTTCGCGTAGAAGGCCAGGCGCTCCACCACGCGGTTGCTGCCCAGGCTGTCGGCATAACGCAGCAAACCGCCGCGGAACGGTGGAAAGCCGGTGCCGAAGATCATGCCGGCATCAACTTCTTGCGGCCGCCGCACCACACCTTCCGCCAGGCACTGCGCGGCTTCGTTGATCATCACCAAAACACAACGCTCAGCGGGTTCATCCCTGCCGAGGCGACCTTCACGGCCGGGTGCCAGACCGAGCAGACCGTAGACCGCGGGATCGACCTGCTTTTCTTTTCCCTGATGGAGATAAAAGCCCCTGCCGTTCTTCTTGCCCAGCCGGCCGGCCGCGACCAGCCGTTCGAGCGCGCCGTCCGCACCCATGCGCTCGCCGAAGGCCTCAACCATCACCTTGCTGACTTTGGCGGCAACGTCGAGGCCGACTTCATCGATCAGCTCGAACGGGCCCATCGGCATGCCGAAGGCCAGCAGCGCGCGGTCGATTTCCGCGATGGTGCCGCCCGCCTGCAGCATGCGTGCCGCTTCGGTCATGTAAGCGGTGAGAATCCGATTCACCAGGAACCCCGGCGTATCCCTCACCACGATCGGCGTCTTACCGATCTGCTTGGCAAAAGCCACCAGGCCGGCCACGGTTTCATCGCTGGTCAGTTCGCCGCGAACCACCTCCACCAGCGGCATGAGATGCACGGGATTGAAGAAGTGCAGGCCCGCGACCTTGTCGGGGCGCCGGGTGGCCCGTGCCATTTCCGTCACCGGCAGCGCGGAGGTGTTGCTCGCCAGCACGGCATGGCTGGGCGCAATGCCGTCGATCTCGGCGAAGACCTTCTTTTTGATGTCGAGATTCTCGACGACGGCTTCAATGACGAGATCCACACGGCTGAAGCCGGAATAGTCGATCGTGCCGGAAATGAGCGCCATGCGGTTCTGCATTTCCTTCGGTGTCATCCGGCGCTTCTTGACGGATTCGTAGAACACCCTGGCCGCCGCCTCCGTGCCCCTGGCCACCGCGGCATAGTTGACGTCTTTCATACGCGAGGGCAGATCATTTTGCGCCAGCAGTTGCGCGATGCCGCCGCCCATCACGCCGGCACCCAACACGCCAACGCGCTTGATCACCGGCAGCGTGCCGTGCAGTTGCGGCACGCCCTTGTCCTTCTTGATTTCCTCGGAAAGGTAGAAGACTTTGATCAGGTTCTTCGAAGCCGCGGTGACAATCGCCTTGCCCAGCAGCTCCGCTTCCACCGCCAGCCCTGCGCGCAGATCGAGCGGAAAGCCTTTTTCCACCGCTTCCAGGGCGAGCAACGGCGCGGGGTAATGGCCCCTGGTTTCAGCCTTCACGCGCTTGCGGGCTTGATCGAAGAGAACTTTGCGGCCGAGAAAGTTTTTCTCCAGCAGCAGGCCCTGCGCGTTGATCTTCCGCCGCCGCGCTTTGATTTTTTGCTGCAGCGCGTCGCTGCGCAGTTCGATTGCAAAGGCATGGCCGATGCTGCGCAGCATCTCCGGCCCGAATTCCACGGGAATGAGACGGTCAACCATGCCGGCGCGATAAGCGCGCATGGCGTCGACGGTGCGGCCGGTGAGGATGAAATCGAGCGCGCGCTGAATGCCGATCAGCCGTGGCAGGCGCTGCGTGCCGCCGAAGCCGGGGATGATGCCCAGCCGCACTTCGGGCAGGCCCAGCCGCGTCTTGCCGGAGAGGCGCGCCATGCGGAAATCGCAGGCCAGCACCAGCTCCAGGCCGCCGCCCACGCAGGCGCCATCGATCACCGCGATGGTTGCTTGCGGCAGCGCGGCCAGCTTGTCGAAAACGGCCTGCCCCAGCGCCGCTTTGACCGCGCCCTCTTCGGGATTGGTGATGCCCTCAATCTCCGCGATTTGCGCGCCGGCGATGAAGTTGCCCTCCTTGCCACTCAGGATCACCAGGCTGTGCAAGTCGGTTCGTTGCGCGATCTCATCCAGCCGCTGATCCAGCTCCGCCATCACGCCGGAGGAGAGAATGTTCACTTTTTCATTGGGTACGTCGATGGTCAAAAAGCCGACGCCGTCTTCAGCGTCCAAGCGAAAGGCTGCTGCCGCCCGCTGCTCCGGCGCTGCCGGAGCGGGGGAGGGAGGGGTGGTGACATCGAAGGACATTGTTCTCAGGCTCCTTGGTCTTGCTATCCTGCCCGCACAGGGAAGACAGGCAAAAAAAGACAACCACATGATTTCGGTCGTATCAACCTTCGCACCAGGCGTGCCGCGGGCCGCGTCACACCCTTTCCAGCACCATCGCCCCGCCCTGGCCGCCGCCGATGCAGAGCGTGGCCAGGCCGAGGTTGAGCTGGCGCCGGCCCATCTCTTTCAGCAGCGTCAACACCAGGCGCGTGCCTGAACTGCCCACCGGATGGCCGAGCGCAATGGCGCCGCCGTTCACGTTGAGAATGTCACGGTTGATTTCGCCGATCGGCTCATCACGGCCGAGCCAGCGCTGCGCCAGTGCGCGGTCGCGGAAGACCATCTCGTTGGCCATCACTTGCGCGGCAAAGGCTTCATTGAGCTCGAGCAGTTGAATGTCTTTAAAGGAAACGCCGGCGTGCTTCAGCGCCAACGGCGTTGCCGCGGCCGGCCCCAAACCCATGTGCGCGGGATCGACACCCGCAAAAGCATAGCCGCGAATGCGGCCCATGATCGGCAGCCCCAGGCTGCGCGCCTTGTCCGCCGACATCACCAGTACTGCCGCCGCGCCGTCGGTGATCTGGCTGGCATTGCCCGCTGTCACGCTGCCATATTCCCGGTCGAATACCGGCTTGAGCTTGGCCAGCGCTTCCATCGTCTGATTCTTGCGGATGCCGTTGTCTTCATCGATCACGGTGTTGTAGCGCGGCGGCGGCATGACCGGCATAATTTCCTCGCGCAGCTTGCCGGAGTCGGTCGCCCAGGTGGCGCGCTGGTGGCTCATGAGCGCGAACCGATCCTGTTCTTCGCGGGTAAGGTGAAATTCCTTCGCCAGCACCTCCGCGGTTTCGCCCATGTTGAGATTGCACACCGGGTCGGTCAGGCCCACCTGCAGCCCGATGATCGGTTTGAAATGCTTGGGCCGCATGTGGGAGAAGGCGCTCAGCCGCTGGCCCATGGATTTCGCCCGGGCGGCCTCGGCAAGCACATCGGCATATTCCGGCGGATAAAGAATGGGAATGTTGCTCATCGACTCCACGCCACCGGCAACGATGACTTCGGCCATGCCGGCTGCGATCTTGAGGTGGGCCTGGGCAATGGCCTCCATGCCCGAAGCGCAATTGCGCGCCACCGTGAAGGCGGGCACCCGCCGCGGGATGCCGCTTTTCAGCGCAATCACGCGGGCAATGTTGGTGGCTTCCGGTGGCTGGGCGATGTTGCCGATCACCACTTCATCGATGATCTCGGGATCAATGCCGCTGCGCTCGAGCACCTCGCGCACCACCAGGCGGCCCAATTCCTGCGCCGGCAGACTCTTAAAGTCGGTGCCGGCTTTTACGTAAGGCGTGCGAATGCCTTCGACAATGACGACGTCGCGCATGATCTGTTCCTTCTCACTCTGATATGTTGAGCTGCTTGTCTCACCGCCAGTGCTGCAACGCGTGGTTGCGGTTTGTGCCCCGCTTCAATGGGGACGCGCCAGCATGCCCGCCAGAAACAGCGTGCCGATTTGCTCGGCCGATTCCTGCAGATCGTATTTTTTCGTGCGGGAGAGCACCCAGATCGTGCTCATTTCGTCGAGCGCGCCGAACAGGGCACGTTTAAAAACGCCCGGCAGAACATCCCGCCGGAAAATGCCGCTGGCCTGGCCCTCGTCAATGATGGCACCGATCAGGTTGAGGTAATCGCTGATGCGGGTGCCGGCATATTGTTTGATGAACTGGTTGGATTGGCGCAGCTCCAGTTGCATCACCGCCGCCAGGTCGGGATTGGTGCGCACCAGCTCGAAGTGCAGCCGGATGAACGAGCGAATCTTCTCGGCAGGGTCATGGCATTCGGCCAGGCGCCGGCTGAACTCCTGCAGGATGCTTTCCATGCTCTCATCGAAGAGCGTGATGAGGATGTCATCCTTGCTCTTGAAGTAAAGATAGATGGTGCCGTCGGCAATGCCGGCCTGGCGCGCGATTTCCGAGATTTTGGTGTTGTAGAAGCCTTTGCGGGCGAAAGTCTTGGCCGCTGCTTTCAGGATGCGGGCCCGCTTGTCCAGCTTGCGGCCCGAACGTCCGTTGGTGGGCTTCGGTGCGTTGGCAAGTATTTTCATGGGTCATCTCATTTCACCCGGCCCGGCCGGCGGTTCCAGTGCTGAATGAATCATCATTCAGAAAAATAACAAAGGGTGAATGAAATGCAAGTGAATTTTCCCGCCGCCGGAAATTTTTCACCGCCGCCGTGCGCAGGGGCGGCGCACAACCATGGCCGGGAAGACTGTTGGGACAAGCGGACTTCAAGCAGGATGGGTTTGCCGGCAGGGAACGAAGCTGCAGAGGTTTCTGTTGAATTCCCGGTTGTGGCGGTGAACGCGGGCGCAAAGCGGCTGAGGGGCGAGGCAGAATCCGGCGCGCGGCGCTGCACAGGCCGCGAAAGGCAGGGCGGGCTGCCCAGTACTTCAACGTGAGGTCGAATTCTACTGCACAGACAAGCAGCCCACAAGGTGGCAGCGAAGGGCACCGCCTTGGGAACGCCATCATCAGGAGAAATCACCAAGCCCCATCGGGGCGCGAAAGAATCAAGTCAGGAATACCGGCCCTGCACGGCTCAATGCGACAAATCCCATCGCTTCCCGGGGCGCCGCCTGTGGGCTTTTCATGCGACTCCGTTGGGCTCAAGCTGGCATCCAACAGCGAGGTGAGTGCATAGCCAACGCGGACAAGCCGCAACCAAAAAGATGATCCCTCACGGATGGAAGAACCCAACTGAGAAGCCTTATCGGTCGGGTTTTTCGATCCATTGGAAAAGCCTTTGGTTTTTGCAAAAATATCGTTTGTAAGGGCCTACGCCAATTGTCCGCTTCGCTGCCACTTGAAGCCCTTTGGGCAGCACAAAAATTTTTCAGCCGATGGAAGAACCCAACTGATGGGGCATGCCTATCCGTTAGGACTTGGTGATGTCTTATGATTACCGATCTTCCCGGAATCCCTAAACGACCCCAACGGGGTCACATGGAATAGCCGACGGGCAGCGCCCTGGGAATCAACGACATTTGCCGACCCAAGCCCTGAAAGGGCGACATTCATGCCATGGCCTATAGCGCCCCGGTGGGGCTTGGTGACGTCTTATGATTACCGATGTCCAGGGCGTTGCCCTTCGCTATCACCTTTCGCCCCGGTGGGGCTGGATGGCTGGGCCGCGGTATTCCGAACGTGATTCTCTCGCGCCCCGCTGGGCTTGATGATTTCTACTAATGACGGCGTTCCCAGGGCGTTGCCCTTCGCTATCACCTTTTGCCCCGGTGGGGCTGGATGGGTTTACTAATCGAATTTGTCGCATTTAGCCCCATAGGTGCGACATTCATACCGTGGCCTGTGACGCCCCGGTGGGACTTGGTGATGTCTTATGATTACCGATTTTCCCGGAACGCTTGACCGACCCCAACGGGGTCACATGGAATAGCCCACGGGCAGCGCCCTGGGAATCAACGACATTTGCCGACCCAAGCCCTGAAAGGGCGATATTCATGCCGTGGCCTATAGCGCCCCGGTGGGGCTTGGTGATGTCTTATGATTACCGATGTCCGGGGCTTTGCCCTTCGCTATCACCTTTTGCCCCGGTGGGGCTGGTTGGCTGTGAATCAGAATTCGACCCAACGTTCCACGCCAGATTTCAGACAAGTTGAAACCTGAAGCCTGATTCCTATCCTGTTGTCTCGTACGAGGTATCCACCACCACTGTCATCCTGCAAGGATCTTCTGAAGAGTTGAGCACAGTGCCAGGAGTCTTACAAGATTTCTTCTGAATGACACTCGGAATCACGTGGACAAATCAAAGAAACAGAGCAGCAGCCCTGCAGGGACGGTATTCCCGGCGTGGTTCTCTGGCGCCCCGCTGGGCTTGATGATCTCTCAGTTGGGTTCTTCGATATCAGTTGGAAAGAAGTTGGAATTTTGTCCCAAGTTTGAGAAGCCAATCGCCTGCGCAAGTTTTCTGACAAGCTGAGAACTTGGCCCTGCGGGCAGCACAAGAATTTCCCAACCGATAGAAACAACCCAACTGACAAAAGCTTTTTCAACAGTTGGCCTTAATCTATCTGTTGGTGGAAAGTTGGAATTTTATTCTAAGATTGAAAAGCTAATCGCATAGTACGAATCTACGGGGTTGGCGTAGTGGCTCGCAGAGCCAGGCAGGTTGCCACGCAAAGCAGCGACAGCTTCAAAGCTGCTGCGATGTTGCAACTTTGGTCGGAGGAGCGGCACGGTTGCCTGGCACAAAACTGTTTTGTACTCCTACCTTTCCCGGGGCACCGCGGATGGGCCCTTGCCCTCGTGCCGTGAGTTCAGCCTGACCGCCAGGATCGCTGCGGTCACCACCACCGCTACAAGGTTGAGCATGAACACTTGCGCAGGCTTCAGTCGCCAAAAGGATTCCAGGAACATCCGGCCCACCCAGCCCGGCCAGCTTGCCACGCCCTCGGGCAATATTCCCTCCGGCGCACGGTACGCGGTGCCGAGCGTGAGCTGCGCGATCACGGGATTGAGCGGCTTGATCAGCAAATAGAACAGCGTGTCTTCCACGAGGCCGGCATAAAGCACCACCACCGCCAGCGCTTCGCGGCGGCGGCGGAAGCGCCAACCGGCGAGCAACAAAACACCGGCGACGATCACGCCGTAGCTGAGTTGGTAGACATTGTTGAGGCGCTGCGCCACTCCCTGCCAGCCGGTGGCTTGCAGCAGCGCGGCGATTGCGCCGCCGAACAGCACATCATACAAGACCAGCGGCAGGAAGATCAGCAGGTTGATCACGACCCGGCGCCCGAAAACGTTGAACACGGTCTGCGACTTTCGCAAATAGACGCACATTACCACCCGGCCGGGCAGCAGCCGGCAGAAAAAAGAAAACCCTGGCCGGGCCAGGGTTGCTGAGGGTGCAGGATCTACTTCAATCGCTTGAACAGGCAGTATCCCTGATCGGTTTTGACCGGCTGGCTGACCTCGCCCACTTTGAGGGCGAGAATCACCTGCTCAAACGCCGGCGTGAAATCGCCCTTGAAGGCATCGCCGAGGTCACCGCCGCGCGCCGCATTTGGCCCGAGCGACTTTTCCGTGGCCAGCTTTTGGAAATCCGCGCCCGCCTGGATCTGCTTGAGCAGATCGAACGCTTCGGTCTCGGTTTTCACCAGGATCAACGCGGCGCGATATGGCTGTTCCCCGCGGCTCAGCCTTTCATCACCGGTCACCGACTCCCGCCAAATGTATCCGGCGGTTGCCACCTGCAGCCATTTGTCTTCCACCGCCAGGATTTGCATGGGCGTGCCCCGCGCGAGCGAGCCCAGCACTTCGCCACCCGGCGCTTTGCGCAGATTCTCCTGCGCCACTTTGACGAACACGACCTTGCCTTTGAAAAAGCTTTCCTGGCCGAGGACAATCGCAGCCAGGCTGATCACGACACCGACCAAGATTCCGCTGACGAACTTCTTCATGAATCCTTCCTCCGGTTTTTGCTCAGCCGCCCTCACCGCGAGTGTGCCGGCGGTTGCGAGACAGGGTATCCACTACTGCAAATTTGCGATATCGCCGTTGGCACGCTGCCCAGTGACTACTCCGTTGCCGTCTGGCCGTTCCTGCGTTTCAATGCGACGTGCAAGGGGGTCATGCGCTGGTCGCGCACTTGCACGTCGAGAAAGCGCGCCGGTTCATAGTCACGCACGCGCACTTCGACGGCATAGGTGCCAGGCAGCAACAGCCGTTGAAACCGGCCTTCCCGGCCGTTGGCCTGGCGCGGCTGCACGTGGGCCGCTTCCAGACCCGCGACATGGATGCCGGCCGGCACGGGTTTGCCGGTTTCGCCGTCAACCACCTGGCCGAAAATGCCGGCGCCGAGAGCGCGCTCCAGCAGATAGAATGCGCCCGGCAGGTTCTGCTCGACGATGCGGTCGGCGTCGGCGAGCGAGGGGAAATACTCCTCGCCGGTTTCGATGATGAAATCGATCGCGCCGAGCGCGCCATACATCCACACCGAGCTTTGGCCGGCGCGGCCGTTGAGCGGCAGAATACTGTAGGTGCCGACCCCCGAAAAACGCGTGAGGCGCGCCGCGCATTTCTCCGCGATGTCGAGAATCAGTTTCTGATCCGGCGGCGGCGCATAATTGCCCCAGGGATAGAGAATCGCTTCGCCATAGCTGTGATAGGACACACCCATGACGAATTTCTTTTGCAGCGCGAGCTGCTGCAGCGCCTGAATCTCAGGCTCGGAAAACGGCTCGGCGCCGCGGTAGAACCAACTGCTCGGCTCAGTTTCGCCGCCCTCGCTCCAATTGTAGCCATAATTCCGGTTCAAGTCAACCCCGTCGATCAGCGGATCGAAGCGGCCGTCGCGATTGTTGTCGCGCAAGTTCTTCCGCCACCACGGATACTCGCGCCGGTTCGCCATCAGATACTCATAGCCGTCGGGATTGACAATCGGCACCAGCCAAATCTCCAGGCTGTCGAGCAGGCGGGTGTGGCGGCTGCTGCTGCCGTAATTGGTGAGCA
This sequence comes from bacterium, assembly GCA_037445455.1. Taxonomy (GTDB): domain Bacteria; phylum Zhuqueibacterota; class Zhuqueibacteria; order Zhuqueibacterales; family Zhuqueibacteraceae; genus Coneutiohabitans. Next base: position 75,001 of record JBBIKM010000002.1, read on the forward strand.
GCCGGCTCATCAAACTGTGGCAAATGAAAACGCCAACCGGTTCGCGCGCGTGATGCAAGGCGCTGATCAAGAACGCGGGCTTCTCCAGCATGCCCGGCTGCGCCGCCGTCAGCCGGATTGCCCAAATCGGGTGCCGGCCGGTGCTGCTATGGCCGATGGTGTCGAGGCGCGCGAGCTGCGGATAACGCTTAACCAACTCCTGGAAGCGCGCCATCATCTCCGCGAGTGTGGGATAGCCCGCCGGCACCACGAGATTGGGTTGTGACGCTTCTTGAGATTGCCTGCCATCATGGCGGCGGGCGATGAAACGCTCCTGCCGGCCGGCAAACTGGCGCCCGAGCGGCAAATCCGGAAGACTCGCCAGCACCGCGCCATGCGTGGTGGCGCTGGAGCTGCGGGAGGCCGGATCGTTGGCAACCCGCCGGCCGGCGGGCATGAGCCATAGGCCGAGCAGAGCCGAGTAAAACGCCAGCGAGAGCATGACACGGGAGGAACGGAAGCGGCGGATGGGGAGAAGGGCAAGTCCTATACGCATGCGCGGCATGAAACTCCCTCAAGTTCGCGGGTTGTTGCGGCAGGGTTCCTGAATGCCGGCTCATACGCCGGCGGGTCGTGCCAGCGCGGCGGCAAACCGGTGAGATCATCAGACAGCGGCGGTCGGGCTTTGTCCCCTCCTGCGGTTCCAGCAGGCTGACAGCGCGCTGCGTGACGTTTTCTTGAAGCAATCAACCTTGCCGGAATCAAGAGTGTGGCGAACTTAAAGAAACGAGGGTAGGCAAGCAAGTTAAAATTTGTGAACGGCTGCGGCATTTGCCGGCGGTAGAGAGGGAATGCCGCAATCGCCGCCGGGACACCTCTCTTCTCCCCCTCTCATGCTGTGCAGCCAGCCTGCTCTCCGACTCGAGTATCGTCCCGCGGTTCGGGAAAATCACCTGCCGAACAAGTCTTGCGCCGGGAGTGTTTCGCCTCTGCAACGCTGAGCAACCGCTGCGCAAAGGAAATCACCAACTCCTGGAAACGTACCCCGCGAATAAAGGAGCTTTTTCGCAGTTGGGGGGCATCCGCTGTGCAAAATTCCAGATCGCAGAACGACTTCAATTCGGGGGATCCGATTGCAGTATCGCGTAGCCGCTGCGTCCAGGCCTGCTGCGGCCGCCTCAAAGTCCCGCGAAAAATTTCACCGAAGCTTTGGTGAGATCGTAAAGCGGCCCAAACGCGATGCCCAGCACGAGCGTCGGCACGGCCAGAATCGCCAGCAGGGCAATCGCCGGCCAGGAAACCGCCAACCGTTCCGTCACCGGCGCGGCCGGCGCTTCCAGATACATGGCTTTGAAAATGCGGGCATAGTAATACAGCGAAATGACCGTGTTGATGATCGCCACCACCGCCAGCCAGTAGAACTGCGAATCGCCCTGCAGCACCGCGGCCAGCAAATAGAACTTGCCGATGAAACCAATGGTGACCGGCAGGCCGGTGAGCGAGAAGAGGAAGACGGTCATGCAAACCGCCACCACGGGCGCGCGATACCCCAGGCCGCGGTAATCCTGCAGCCGTTCGCTGCCGATCAACTCCTGCACGATGATGACCACGAGGAACGCGCCGAGATTCATCAAATAGTACGCCACCAGATAGAACATCGTGGCGTTGATGCCGTTTTGCGTCAGCAACACCACGCCCATCAGGGCATAGCCGGCATGCGCAATGCTGGAGTAGGCCAGCAGGCGTTTGATGTTGTTTTGCACGATGGCCACGAGATTGCCCAGCGTCATGGTGGCGGCGGAGATCACCGCCAGCAGTTGCTGCCAATTCAAGCCGGCGATCGCCGACCAGCCCTCGCCGCCGGAAGTGGAAAGGCCGACGGTGACGAAGCGAATCAACAGCGCGAAACCCGCGGCTTTGGGGCCCACGCTGAGAAAGGCGGTAATCGGTGTGGGCGCACCCTCATACACATCCGGCGCCCAGAAATGAAACGGCACCGATGCAATCTTGTAACCGAAGCCCGCGAGAATCAGCAGAAATGCCACGAACAGGGTGAGGGGATTGGGCGAGTTGGTGGCGAGCAAATGGGAGATTTCGTAGATGTTGAGCGAGCCGGTCAGGCCGTAGATCAGCGACAGGCCGTAGAGCATCAACCCGGAGGAGAAGGCGCCATAGATGGCGTACTTCAGGCCGGCCTCGCTCGAGCGCTTGACGGATTTCAAATAAGTCGCCAGCGCGAAGGAACTCAGGCTGACGGTTTCGATGGCAATGAAGATGGTGAGCAGATTGGTGGCGGAGGCCATCCAAAACATGCCCAGCGTGGTGGCGGTCACCAGAATGAAATATTCTCCGACGCTGCGACCGGCCAGCTCCAGCGAGGAGTAGGACAGCAGCACGGTCATGATCAGGCTGCCGAGAAAAATCAGCTTGAAGAAGGTGGCAAACCGGTCGACCGCCATCATGTTGTTGAACAGGCCGCGGCCGGGGTCATCGCTCTGCAGCAGCAGGACGAGCAGGCACAGCAGCCCGCCCGCGAGGGTGAGCAAGCCCAGCCAGGGCGTCTGCTCCCGCTTGAGGAACATGTCGACGACCATCAGGGCCAGCAGCAGGCCGATCAGCACGAACTCGGGCAGAAAATGGCCCAGGCTGGCGAGGTTGTCCTGCAAACGCGCGACGAAATCTGGCATATCGAGCAACCTATCTTCGTTTGGGTGGCGATCCTTGTGGACCTGCGTGGGTTTCGGCTCTCGCTTCTTCTCCTACTCCTACTCCTACTCTTACTCCACCATAACTTGGGGAGTAGGAGCAGGAGTAAGAGTAAGAGTAAGAGTAAGAAGCAGAGCTGGACCAGGAGTCGATGCTCTAGTTCATCCCCATCAACATCGGGGCGGCTTCGCGCACGGTGGCAGCCAGGCTGTTGAGCGAGACTTCCAGCAGTTCCAGCATGGGCGCGGGATAAATGCCGAGAAAGATCACGATCACGGCCAGCGGCACCAGCGTGAACAGCTCGCGCCGGTTGATTTCAGGCAGATCGGCATACTTGGGATTGAGCTTGCCGAGAAACATGCGCTGCAGCGTCCACAACATGTAGCCCGCGACGAACACGATGCCGAGCACCGAAATGATGGTGTAAACGCGCAGATTGAACGTCTCGGAGCTGAAGGCGCCGAGAAAACTGAACGCCTCGCTGATGAAACTCGATAAGCCCGGCAGCCCGAGGTTGGCAAAGAAGGCCACGGTGACAATGCCGGTGTAGACCGGCATGGTCTGCGCCAGACCGCCGAAGCCGTCGATGTCACGATGGTGAGCGCGGTCATAGATCACGCCCACCAGGAGGAAGAGCATGGCGGTGACGGTTCCGTGATTGAACATCTGCAACACCGCGCCGTTGACGCCCAGGGGCGTCAGGCCGATCATGCCGAGCATGACCACGCCCATGTGGCCAATGGAGGAATAGGCTACCAGCTTCTTCAGATCCTTCTGCGACATGGCGCAGAGCGCGCCGTAGACGATGCTGATCACCGCGATGGTGGCAAAGCCGTAGGCGAACGGCGGATATTTCACCGCGTCCGGCAAGATCGGGAAGCTGATGCGCAACATGCCGTAGGTTCCCATCTTCAACAAGACGCCCGCCAGAATCACACTGATGGCCGTGGGCGCCTCGACGTGGGCATCGGGCAACCAGGTGTGAAACGGCACCGCCGGCACTTTGATGGCGAAGCCGATGAACAGCGCGGCGTAGAGCAGCAGCCGCACGTCGAAATTCCGCAACAGGCCGGTGTGATTGGCCTGGTCCATCATCGCCAGGAGGTTGAAGGTGTGGCCGCCGGTGACCGGATCTTTCACATTGAAATAGAACACCAGCATGGCGATCAGCATGAGCACCGAGCCGGCCAGCGTGTAGAGGAAGAACTTGATGGCGGCATATTCACGCCGCGGACCGCCCCAGATGCCGATGAGGAAGTACATCGGCAGCAGCATCACTTCCCAGAAAATGTAGAAGAGGAAGAAATCGAGCGCGCAAAACACGCCCATCATGCCGGCGTCGAGCAGCAGGAACATGACGAAGTAGCCCTTCACCGCCTTGTCGATGCCCCACGAGGCAAAGATGCAGAGGAAGGACAGCAGGGCAGTGAGCAGCACCATGCTGATCGAGAGGCCGTCCACGCCGATGAAATACCAAATGTTGTAGGATTTGATCCAGGCCGCTTTCTCGACGAACTGCATGCTGGAGGTGGTGCGGTCGAATCCCATGAACAACAGGATCGCCAGCAGCACCTGGCCGCCGGTAAAGGCGGCCGCCAGCCAGCGGATCAAGCTGTGCTGTTTTTCCCCGCGGGGGATGGCCAATATCACCGCGGCGCCGATCACCGGCAAAAAGATCATCCAACTGAGAATGTTAGGAATCATGTCTCCCTCGTGAACGCGTGTCAATGCTCGCGGCGGTTTGGCGAAGCCGGCTGCTGCCGGCCGGCACCAACGCCCGGGCATTCGCTGCCAATGTCGTCAGGGCGCTGCCGGGCGGAGCCGCTAATTCATGCAAACGCCAACTGCAGAACGTACAGCAACACCACGGCGCCCAGCGCCATCAAGATGTAGGTTTGAATTCTTCCGGTTTGCACCTCGCGCAGCGTGCTGCCGAACCAGCCCACCACCGCGGCGACGCCGTTGACCGCGCCGTCGATGATGCGGCTGTCGTGCCAGCCGCTCAGGCGCGCACCCCAAACCGTGATTTTCGCCGCCCCGTTGACCAGGCCGTCGACCACCGTGGCATCAAACCAGGCGGAGAGACGGCTCACCAGCAGGGTGCCGGCCACCACCGTGGCGGCATACAGCTCATCGAAATACCATTTATTCCAAATGAAATTGTAGACGGGTTTGAAGCGGTTGGCAAGCTCGTCGGCGGAGAACTTCTTCCAGTAGTAGAACGCGGTGGCCAGCAGAATGCCGAGGCCCGCCACCGCAATGGAAAGGTACATGGCCACGGCATGCGCGGTGTGGGCCGCCGCGGCATGCGCGCCTTCGCCGCCTTCCAGCAGGGCGCGGGTTGCGTTGAGGGTCTCCGGCTTGCGGATCAAATCGGCAAACCAACTGCCGTAGCCGCCGGCCACGGAGAAGAACGCCAGAATGAGCAGGGGAATGGTGATGACGCTGGGCGATTCATGAACGTGCGCGTGGATGTCGGCGCGCGCCGGCTTGCCGGCAAAGGTGAGATAGATCAAGCGGAACATGTAGAAGGCGGTGAGGCCGGCGCAGAACACCAGGGTCACGAAAATGATCATGTGCACAGCCTGGTGCGAAGTCAGCGCCTTCTCCAGCGCCGCGGCCAGAATCGCATCCTTGCTGAAAAAGCCGGAGAGCAACGGCACACCGGCAATGGCGCAGGCCGCCACCGTCATGGTGAAAAAAGTGAGCGGCATCTTGCGGCGCAGCGCACCCATGTTGCGCATGTCTTGCGGATCGGTGTGATGATCCTGCAGGTGATGCAGCGCATGGTGCATGGCATGAATCACCGAGCCGGAGGCCAAAAAGAGCAACGCCTTGAAATAGGCATGGGTCATCAGGTGGAACAAACCCGCAGTATAGCCGCCCACGCCCAGGGCCGCGACCATGTAGCCGAGCTGGCTCACGGTGGAATAGGCCAGCACCCGCTTGATGTCCACCTGCGCGAGCGCGATCGTGGCCGCAATGAAGGCGGTAAGGGTGCCGGTGATCGCGATCACCAGCAGGGCCGCTTCCGTGAACACGGGATAGACCCGGCCGACCATGTAGACCCCGGCGGCGACCATGGTGGCGGCATGAATCAACGCGGAGACCGGGGTCGGGCCTTCCATGGCATCGGGCAGCCAGACGTGCAGCGGAAACTGCGCCGATTTTCCCACCGCGCCGATGAAGACCAGCACGCCGGCGGCGGTGAGCCAGGGATCGAGCAGACGGCCCTGCGCAATTCCGTCGAAAACTTCCCGGAAGTTCAGCGTGCCGAGCTGCGCAAAAATGATCATGATGCCGGTGAACATGCCGACGTCACCGATGCGGTTGACGAGAAAGGCCTTCTTGGCAGCGTTGGCGGCCGAATCCTTTTCAAACCAGTGGCCGATGAGAAAATAAGAGCAGACGCCCACCAACTCCCAAAACATGTAGATGCCGAAGAAGTTGTCCACCAGCACCAGGCCGAGCATCGAAAACGAGAACAGGCCGAGATAGGCAAAGTAGCGGCTGTAGCGCACATCGCCCTGCATGTAGCCGATGGAGAAGAGATGCACCACGGCGCTGATCAGCGTGACGACAAACAACATTACCGCGGTGAGATTGTCGACGGCCAGCCCAAACTTGATCTGCACCGGACCCAGGCTTGCCCAGTTGAAGGTGGCCGCGACGCGGAAGTTGGGATCATAGGCACCGAAAACCCGGCCCAGAATCACGATGGCGAGCAGCAGGCAGATGGTGAGGATGCCGGTGGCGAGCCAGTCGCCCTGGCGCGGCAGCCGCTTGCCGAAAAAGATGAGAATGGTGAAAGCAGCGAGCGGCAGCAGCAGGATAATGACCGCTTGAGTGAGAATCGTATCCACGGAAAGTTCCCGAGATTGGTTGTGCCTCTTGCAGAATCAGTGCACCGTGAGCTTGAAAGACATGTCCCCTCCTGCAGTCCTCCTGGCAGGAGGCCGTGAAGCATCACCCGTCGCGCCCCGCCGGCCACGGCACTCGACGCACGGCTGCTCACGAGTATTTCTCCACCAGACCGGCACGGCCGCGCAAATGCTGCTGCGCCGGCTTCCCGCCGGTGCAGGCGTCTCAACCGGCAAGCGAATCCGCCTCGTCGAGATTGACGGAGCGCAGGCGTTGATAGATGTTCAACACGATGGCCAGCGCCACGGCGACATTGGCCGCGGCAATGATGATGACAAAGATACCGATCACCTGGCCGTCCAGGTCATGATCGAGATAGCGCGCAAACGCGATGAAGTTGAGGTTGGCGGCATTCAGGATCAACTCGACGCCCATCAATACGGTCACGGCGTTGCGTTTGGTGATCACCGCGACCAAACCCAGGGCGAACAAGAGCGCCGCCAGGATGAGAAAGTGCGACAGTCCGACCTGCATCAGCGTGACTCCCTGCGAGCAATATAGGCCGCTCCGACCAGCGCGGCGAGCAGAAGGATCGAAACGATTTCGAACGGGATGAGGTAATCGCTCAACAACAACGTGCCGAGCGTGGCGGTGGTGGCCGGCAGCTCCGGCGGTTTGGTGACCGCCCAGTCGTTGCTCAGGATCAGCCGGATGAGAATGGCGGCCACGCCGGCGCACACGATCACCGCCGGCAGCACTTGCAGGGTGCCGGTGCGCATCACCAAGCCGGTGATTTTCTGCGACAGCATCACACCGAACAGCAGCAGCACCAAAATGCCGCCCACGTAAATCAGCATCTGGGTGGCGGCCAGAAAATCCGCGCCCAGCAGGACGTAGAGGCCGGCCACGCCGATGAACGTGAACAGCAAGCCGACCGCATTGTAGATGATGTTCCGGCCGAACACCATCACCGCCGCGGACACCAGCATGGCCCCGGCGATTACATAGAACATCAGGTCAAAAGTCGTCATGAGAAAATCCTGAGAGATTGGGATTCGCCGGCGCCTGGGGGCGTGCCGGCGATCACAGCGCCATCCACAAACCCACCGCAAAGATGCAGGCAAACGCAAACGGCGTCAGCACCTTCCAGGAGGTGTACATGAGCTGATCGACGCGCAAACGCGGCAGCGTCCAGCGCAGCCACATTTGCACGAACACCAGCGCATAGGTTTTGCCCAGCAGCCAGAACACCCCCCAGGCGCCGCCATTCAGCAAATCACCGAGCGGGCTGGACCAGCCGCCCAGGAACAACGTGGCGACCACCAGCGAAACCACCAGCATTTCGCCGTACTCGGAGAGCATGAACACCGCCCACTTGAAACCGCTGTACTCCGTGTGGAACCCGCCCACCAGCTCCGATTCCGCTTCCGGCAGATCGAAGGGCGTACGGTTGCACTCGGCGAGGGTGGCCGTGAAGAAGATGAGAAAGGCGACGAAGTTGAAGGGGGGATACTGGAAGATCATCCAATTCCAGAAACCGCCGTCCTGGGCCAGGGTAATCTCGCGGAAGCTCAACGAGCCGACTTGCATCACCACCACCAGAATCGCCAAGCCGGCCGGAATTTCGTAGCTCACGATTTGCGCGGCGGCGCGCATGCCGCCGAGCAGCGACCACTTGTTGTTGGAAGCCCAGCCGGCCAGCAGCAAACCGATCACCGAGAGCGAGGTGATGGCGGCGACGAAGAAGACGCCGATGTTGAAGTCGGCAAATTGGAAGTCTCGCGTGTAGGAGAGGGCGGCCAGCGCCGCGCAGGGTGCAGCGAAGACGATCAGCGGGGCGAGCAGGTGCAGGCGTTTGTCCGCGGCTTTGGGGACGATGTCTTCTTTGAGCAGGAGCTTGAGGGCGTCGGCGAGCGTTTGCAACACGCCTTGAAACGGCCCCACTTCCATCGGCCCCAGGCGATCCTGCATCCAGGCGGAGACTTTGCGCTCGAGCCAGACCAGGAACAGGGCGTTGAGCGCCATGTAGATGCAAATGACGAGGCCGAACACCGCCATCACCAGAACAGCCACCAGAATCTCTTGAAAGCCCAATTGCGCTTGCAGGTAGGCTATCAACTCATGCATGGGTGCATCTCCTTCTCTGGATCATCGCCATAATCGCGGCGCACCGCTGCGCCGGCAGCAGGCGGACGAACCGGCGGCGATGGCCGAAGTCCGGTGATTTCCCCAGGGGTGCCGTACAGTACTGACGAAACCCTCTGCTTCCCGGCAGGCATGAGCCGGGGCGGCGCCGCGCGGCCAACGCTTGCGGCGGCAGGCGCGTTTACGCCGGCTCGCTCACCGATTCCCTGGCGCCGGCCGGGACAATGCCGGGCGGCGGCAATTCTTCATAAAGCTCGGGCGAGCGGGCGCGCGCATATTTGCCGGTCTCGGGTTTGTCCCACTCCAAATCACCTTTGCGCCAAACGTAGGCGAGGCCGAACAGCAGAATCGACACGAACACCGCCATTTCGACGAAGGCGAAGGCGCCGTATTGATTGAGTTGTTTGAACACGGTGGCCCAGGGGAAAAGCACGGCGATTTCGACGTCGAAGATCAGAAAGATCAGCGCAATGACGTAGAAGCGGTTGTTGAATTGAATCCAGGATTCGCCGATGGGTTGCTCGCCGCATTCGTAGGTGGACATCTTGGCGGCCGTGGGGTTCCGAGGTTGCAGCAGGCGGGAGATGAGAAGAGTGATGCCGATGAAGGCAGCGCCGACAATGAAGAAGACGAGTGCGGTTCCAAAATCAAATAACATTTCCCTTCCTTCCCTCGCTCACGAGTGCAACACAAGCTGCCTGTGATGAATATGTCCCGTCGCACAGGGACGAGCAGAAAGAGAAACGCCGGTTCTCACCGGATGATGAGCTGTGAGTCGTTTTCCTCTCTCCGCAGTGTTTTTTGATCAGGAACAACGTGCTGAATCGCGGCCATGATATAAAAAAAAGGATAGAGAGTCAAGCGAAAAGTCGCCAGGTCATGCGCTGCGCATTGGTCGTGGCAGCCTGCGAGGCACAGCGCAGATTGAAGTCAGGGGGGATGACAGCTCTGCGCCGTCGCGCCAGGCGGTTTTGGCGCGCCGGGAGCGCACCGCCCTTCTCTCGGGCAAAGAAGGGAGAGAGATTTTGTGAAAGCAAACCCCCGCGCCAATCCGCCCGCACGTGTGCCGCAATGCTTTCGCCATTGCCGGGCGTCGCGAATGCCGCGCCTTACCTGAGCAACAGTAGTTTGCGCGTGGCCCGGAAATCGTCAGCTTGCAGACGATAGAAATAGATTCCGGAGGCGAGCCCGCGTGGTTCGAAGGTGACGGCATGTGTGCCGGCTGGCAGGTTGCCCTCCTGCAGCACCAGCACGCGCGTGCCGTTGACATCATAGATTGCCAACTGAACGCGGCCCGGCCGCGGCAAGTCAAACTGGATGGTGGTGGTGGGATTAAAAGGATTGGGAAAGTTTTGCCCCAAGCGGTAAGCAACCGGCAGCGCGGAGATCGGTTCGTGGACGTTCACGCTGCTTTGTCGCGAAAGCAAAACCAACTCCGCCACAGCCAGGGCCGCGCGGGGCGCCTGCTCGATCAGCTCATCCTGCCGCCGCCAGAACTCCTCTTCCGCGCCGGCAACCTCCAGGGAGTCGGTGGCAACCAGCATGCTGGCGCCGCGCAAGCGCAGGAAACGCGCTCTGAGGCGCGGCAGCGTCACGAACTGTGTGCCCTGCAACGCCGCGCCGGAACTCGTTATCAGGGGCTGCCAGGATTGCCCGTCGAGCGAGGCGTCGAGTTGCAGGTGGAAGTATCGCCGGGCATTCGGATCCGGATGCAGCACGAGAGCGTCGATCGGTTGGGCCGCATTCAAATCCATCAGGAGAGAGCTGTTCACGGCAATGGTGGTGGCGCCGGCAAGTGTGCTGTCAGGAAGCTCGGCCTCATCGCCCAGCGGCCGCGCGGGCGGCTGCACCCGGCCATCAAACAACAGGGAAGGCTGTTGCACTTGTTCGCCCGCAAATGTGATGGTCGCCGGCAGTGCCAGCGCGAGTGTTTGTGTCGTGATCGGTTTGAGGCTGACGTTGCGCACGCCCCACAGCCACTGCCGCGGCGGGTTTTGCGTGTGCTCGAAGATCAAGACATTGATGCCGGCATCATTGGCAAATTCGTCCGGTAACAACAAAGTGCGCGGCCCGCTCCAGGATTCGTTGGAGGTGACCGCCTCGTCGTGCAGCTTCACGCCATTGAGCAGGAGATCCAGCTCGTGGGGATGGTCGATATCATAGACTTCATACGCCAGGCGGAGATCACCGGGCTGGCCCGCAAAGAAGTAGACAACCTTGTCGGCGTGGGATTGATCACCCCCTTTGATGTTGCCCAAAGCGGCGAAGGAGGGCAGCGCTTGAAAGCGATCGACCGAAACCTGCCGCACGCCCCAGCGCCAGTTCCTCGGCGGATTTTTGACGTTGTCGAAAACCAGTTCATTTGATCCCAGGTCGTTGATCAAATCATCCGGCAGCAACACGCCGAACATTCCGCTCCAGCCGTTGTTGGGAGTCACCGGCACGTCGAACACTTTCATGCCGTTCAAGCGGAGCACCACTTCGGTGGGCGTGTCGATATCATGGGCGGTGAAGGAGAGATACAAATCACCGGGCTGGCCGGGGAAACAATACGTAACGTGATCGGCATGGGATTGATCCTGGCCGTTGATGTTGCCATAAGCTTCCGCGGCAGGCAGCGGTATGCCGGCACACTCTCCGCCCGTCCGCGCGACGCCGACCCAGCGCGGATCCGCACTTTCCTCCTCCGGCAGCAATCCCCGCTGGCCGTGATTGCCGGAGGGACTCTGATCGTGCACGATCTGGCCTTCGCCTTCATTCAGTCGCCAGTAGCCGGCCAGGCCGGGTTCCGAACCGGTGAGTTCGGCATTCATCGCGGCGCGAATTTCGGCGGCGCTGCGCGCGACATTCCAAATGCGCACCTCATCGATGATTCCGTGAAGTTTCTTCCTGGCGACGCCCGGCGTGTCGCCCAGATAAACGGGAACATCCTGCCGGTTCGGCTGCCCGATGGTGGGATGAGGCGGCGCGTCCAATTCGCCATTCACATAAATGCGCAAGGTGTTGTCGCCGGCCGCGCGCACGCCGGCGAGGTGATACCATTTGTTGGGCGCGATGACAGTACTGCCCTCCACCTGCTGATTCTCCGAATTCGCCAGCTCCCAGCCGACGGCGGCGCGATTGTTGTCTTTGATCCACAACCAAAAATTGGAATTCACTGCCGCAGTTTCGCCGGCTTCGGCTTTGGCGACCAGCATGTGGTTGGCATTGGCGGACAGCCGGTAAACCCAGGCCTCGATGGTGAAATCATCCAAGTCGAGGGCATTGGCGGCGTCCGGGATTTTTACGATGTCATCGCGGCCATCGAACTCCAAAGCGAAATCCGTGACGGCACCGCGCGCCGATTGCGCATAGCCGATGTGCCAGGTGTTGGTGGGATTGGTGTGGCCCGCAAACCAGAGCTTGAAATGCGTGCCATCGAAAAGCAGCGCTCCCGGCCCGAGTCCCGCTTGATTCCACGAACCCGGCGCGCCGGCGCGCAGCACGGGATTGCCCTGGTGCTTCGTCCAGTGCACGCCATCCGTTGAGGTCGCCAAACCGATCGCGCCTGTGCTGGTGTTCTGCGCGCTCGCCGCAGAATACAGCAGATGGAAAACGCCGTCGCTGCGAACCACCCCGCTGTTGGGCCACACACCGTAGTCATCCCACTCGCCCGCTGCGCCCACCTCCAACACCGGATTTGCCGGATGTTTGGTCCAGTGCATGCCATCCGGCGAGGTTGCCAGGCCGCCGCGCATCGTGCTGCCGTTGTAGCCGGCGTACCAGAGATAAAACATCGCGCCGTCGAAGTAGACTTCAGGATGATAGACCTGGGTTTGATCCCATGTTCCCGGCGCACCCGGCCCCAGGATCGGATTGTGCTGATACTTTTCCCAGTGAATGCCGTCGAAAGAAGTCGCGAGGCCGATCCGCTCAGGTGAGCTGTAACTGGCGCCCATGTAGAACATGTAATATTTCTCACCATCAAACACCACGGCCGAGCAGCGCGCATGCCAGTTATCCCAGGCACTCTCCGGCCCGGGGCGAAGCACAGGATTGCCGCCGAATTTCTCCCAGGTGAGGCCATCTTCAGAAGTCGCATGGAAGACATAGTAGTGGCCCTCTTGATCCGCGGTGTACCACATTTGGTAGAGACCGGTCGCCGGATTGAATACCACTGCGGGATCCATCGAATAGAAAACATTGGCGCTGATGACAGGATTGCCCGGGTAGATTTGCCACTGCGTTTGCGCTGGTAGAATGAGGGGGACAAACACAACGGCGGCGATGAAGCAGGCACTTTTCTTGAAGAACATGACGTCCCTCCACGACGAATTGGGGATGCCCCTGCCGACTGGGGGTAACCGGTGAAACGCAGTGCCAGCGCTGCAGGGCAGGTTCGTTTCGTGAGTTGAATTCCACATTTTGTAACTGCCGGCAGCGAGGATTGGTTCGCGTCGTGGTGAAGGCTCCGGCGGGCGCTGCCTTGCGGGAGGAAGTAGCGGCCATTTACCGGCGCTGCGGAAACGGAGTCAGGCCAGCAGCTCGAGGATGCGGTCGACGGCGGAGCGTTCACTCACGTTCAAGTAGCGGGCGGCGTAGCGCGGCCGCGCCGCGGCCAGCGCGGCGTGCACGGCGCCCGGCCCCAACAAGAGGCTTTGCAGCGCGCAACGCAGTTCTTCCGGCGTGCGGGCGGGCAATGCCACGCCCTCGGAGACCGAGGGAATGGCTTCCGGCATGCCGAAAAAGTTGATGCCGATGATGGCTTTGTTTGCCAGCACCGCCTCCTGAATCACGCTGGTGTTCCAGGCCAGCAGCACGTCAGCGAGGGGCAAAAGCTCCTGCATGTCTTCGGCTTGCAGCAGGCGCACACGGCCGCGCAGCGTGTGATCGCATTCTGATAGTCTCTTTTCATAGGCTTCGCGCTGATCACGCGGATGCAATTTGATCAGCAGAAACCAGTTCGCCTCCGCGGCCAGAATCTCGAGCAGCGTGGTGAGATAGCGCGAATTGCGTTCCGGCACATCGTAGGACAGGCGCGGCACATAAGGCGTGGTGGCCCACAACAGCACTTGCGCGTGTACCGGCACGCGATACCGGCGGCGCAGACTTGCGGTTTCCGCCGGGGCAGTTGCAGCGGCCTCGAAGCGCGGCTGGCCGGTGACCACAATCTTCTCCGCGGCCACACCGTGCCGCACGAGCAAGGCGCGATCATGTTCGCCCCAAACCGCGAGCCGATCGGCCACGGCCCGGCGATAGTGCTGCACGTCGGCGATGGCGCCGTGTTGAATGTTGAGCGTGGGAATGCCGAGGGCTTGCGCCGCCAGCACGATGAGGCGGCCGTGTGTGGTGGTGTCATCCGCCACCACGACGTGCCGTGGCCGCGCCCGCTGCAGCAACGCGAGATAGACTTCGGCATACAAACGCAGGCGGCCGAGCTGATGGCGCAACAGCCGGCGCAGATGCTCGCGCACGAACGGCCGCAGATCAATGCCTTCGAAATCGAAAAGGGCGTCGTTGCCCGCCGCGACCAGCGCGTCGAGCTTGGTGCGATCAAAGGCGCGATATCGCCGCCAGGTGTCTGAGGTGATGAAGTGGCCGAAGCGGCGATAGGGCACGCCCTGTTCGCGAAAATAGCGGCAGGCTTCCGGCGTGCTGGCAATGATGAGATAAGGCCGCTGCAGCTTGCGCAGAATCGGCAGAAACGTCCTGGCGTGATTGATGTAGCCGGTGGAAAACAGCACATAATCACCGGCAAGCTCGGCTGGTTTCACCGGCGTTTTCAGCCACGGCGTTTCACTCCACCAATAATCAAAGTAGAAGTGCAGGGCTGGCCGCCAGCCGCCGCGATAACGCGCACGCTGAATCAGCCAACTGTTCTCGAACCGTCGCCGCAGTTTCCGCAGCAAGCTGCGCGGCGGCGCTGCGGCAACGAGTTCCACCTCCGGTTGCGAAGAGAGCAGCGCCTGCAACCAGGGCATTTCACTGGCGGGCGCAATCACGCGCAGCGGCCGGATGGTTTCAAGCAAACGGCGATAAGTCGCAAGCTTGCGCAGCGCGGCCGCCCAGGGTTCATAAAACTGCACCAGGCTCGTGGCAATGGGCAAACCGGCATGGTGGAATTCCGGCGAACGCTGCAGCCAATCGGCATGCCGTTGCGCGGCAACCGCGGTCAATTGCTCCAACTCGGCGTTGGAAAGCAGCCGCGGCGTCGAGAGCCAGGTTTGTGCGGCGGCATCCAGTTGCTGCTGCAGGTGGTGATCGTCGGTGAAATAGAGGCACTCTCCCGCCCCCGGCGATGGCCTTTCGGGGAGAGCGGCGTCGCTTTCCAGCACGATAACGGTTTTCACGATGACATCTCCCGGCGGCCGGGCAGGAAGGCGAGCACGCCGAAGGCCAGTACAAACGCGGCGAGTTGCAGCGCGGGCGTAAGCAGGGGAT
>JBBIKM010000002.1:90121-107179 GCA_037445455.1 bacterium
AGAGTCGGACGAGGATTGCCGGTTTCAATCTGCTGGGCGGCGGCGAGGCTGGCGATGGCCAGGGCGTAGGGCAAAGCGATGCGCCAGGCCAGGCGGTGGAGTTGCGCGCGGCTCAGGCCGAGGTAACGCCGGGCGGTGAAGCCAATGACGCCGGCGGCATAAAGGAAATAGGTGACGCTGGTGGTGGCGGCAATGCCGGCAATGCCCCAGCCCGCGTAAATCGCGGCAAAATTCAGCAGCAAGCCCAGCGCAATTGCCGCGCACAAGGTGGCCAGGTATTGCATCTGGTGGTTGATGGTGACCAGCAGGTTGGCGCTGGCGCCGACCAGGCTGAGGAAATAGAAGCCCGCGAACAGGATGCGCGCCGCCGGCAATCCGGCCTTGTATTTGGGCAGCCATTGCAGCAGCAGCGGCAGGCCCAGATATGCCGCGCCCAACACCAATGCCATGAGGTAGGCGGTGATGACGGTGGGCCGGATGACATAGCCGGCCACAAGGCGTGCTTCGCCGGTGGCGCCGTAACGCTCGCCCAGCTTGGGGTAAATCACTTGATTGATGGTGGCCGGCACATAGGCCAGCGCCGCCAGCACCAGCGGCCCCAGGGCATAGTAACCGAGCTGCTCGGTGCCGAGAAAGTTGATGATCAACACGCGATCGAGCGTCGTCATCAAGCTGTAGCTCAGGCCGACGATCATCATCGGAAACCCCAGCCGCACCAACTGCGGGATGAGGCTGAAATCAAAATCCAGGCGCCAAAAGGCGGGATTGACCGCGCGCAGGCAGAAGAGGACCGCCACCAGCGCGCCGGCCAAAAAGCCGTAGAAGATGCCGAGAAATCCGGCATAATAAACCCACACCACTGTTACGGCCAGCTCGATCACCGCCGCAATGACCAGCGTGCGGCTGAGCAGGGCGAATTGATCATCGGCGCGCAGCCAGAATTGAAAGAACTGATAAAGCTGTTGCGCCAGCAACACCACGGCGAGCAGGCGCAACGCCACGGCTTCCAGACCGTCGACCAGCGGCGAAATGCTGATCAGCACGAGCACCACCGCCAGCGCCAGCGTGGCGATCATGGTGAAGGTCAGGCTGACGCGCGCCAGCGCCGGAATCGCTTCGCGCTGGCCGCGGCCGCGGCGCAACGGCACTTCGCGATTCATCGCATTGAGCACGCCGAGATGCGCGTTCACGCCGTACACCAGCAGAATTTGCAGGCCGTTCCACAATCCGAACAATTGCGGGCCGAGCAGCCGCGCCAGCAGGAAGTTCTTGACGAAGCGCGCCGCCTGCACCACCACGTTGGCGCTCGATAATTGCATCACCTGCCGCGCAATCTCGCGGCGAGTGGAGCGGCTGCCGGCTGCCGCGCCCTGCGCGGGTGTGTAAACGTAGGTTTGATGCTCGCCGCTGCTCAGCAGACGATAGCCGGCCTTCTCGAATGCCCGAATCGAGGCCAGGTTCTCGCGTTTGATTCTCGCGTAGATTTTGCCGATGGCCGGATACTGTTGCAGCAAATAACCGCTGCCGGCAGCGATCAACGCCGTGCCCAGCCCGCGGCCGCGCGCCTCCGGCGCCAGGTTGAGGTTGATCTCCGCGCTGTCGGCAGCGAGGTCGAAGCGCACGACGCCGATCTTGTCGGCGCCCGCCATGCCGATGAGCAGCAGCCGGTCGTGGCGCGCGAGCGTCTGGTTGAACCAGCGCTGGTGTTCTTCCAGAGAAATTGCCGCGCTGTGAAAGGAGTTGGCGCGGGTGACGGGATCATTGCGCCAGCGCAGTAAATCTTCGCTGTCGTGCGCCGCCGCCGGGCGCAGATGGATGGTGGTGGTCATCACGCGTGGAGATCAGCCAATCATATCCCAGGAGAGAATGTCGTCGGCTGCGATGTCGACCCGCGCCGTACGGCCGATAACCAAATCCATCAAGTGGGTGGGAATGCCGAAGCCCGGCCGTTTCACTTCCAGCATCGCCGCGGTGATGGCAGTGCCCGCGGGAATATCGCAGGCCGCCACCAGGCTGCGCCGCGCAAGCTGGTGCAACTCTGCTTCGGCGGCGGTGTGCCGCTTCACGCTGCGGCCGAGCGCCTTTTCGGTCTTGCGGATGGCCGCGATCATTTCGCGCAGTTGCGGCGGATCCATCGCAAACGGATGATCAGGCCCGGGCAGCGTGCGGTCGGTGGTGTAATGTTTCTCGATGACGCACGCACCCAGCGCCACCGCCGCGATCGGGCACACGCTGTCGAGCGTGTGATCGGAAAAGCCCACCGGCACCTCGAAGGCCTGGCGCAAGGTGGCGATCGCGCGCAGATGAATGTCTTCATAGGCCGGCGGATAATTGATGGCACAGTGCAGCAGGATCACCGCGCTGCTGCCGGCCTGTTGAATCGCCTCCAGCGCGCGCTCGATGTCCGCCAGGTTGGCCATGCCGGTGGAGAGAATGATGGGCTTGCCGGTGCGGCTGATGTGCCGCAGCAGCGGCAGATGCGTAATCTCAAACGAGGCGACTTTGTAGAACGGCACGTCGAGTTTTGCCAGCAGATCGACCGCTTCGAGGTCGAAGGGGGTGGCGGAGAAAATGATGCCTTTTTCCCTGCTGTAGGCCTGCAAGTCCGGCAGCCATTCCCGCGGCAGCTCGAGTTTCTTGATCAAATCATACACCGTCTCGCTTTCCTGCGTGAGCTGCTTTTCCTTCAAATAGCTCATCTTCGGCGTTTTTTTTGAATAGATCTTGTCGGCGGTGAAGAGTTGAAATTTGACGCAGTCGGCGCCGGCCTCAGCCGCGACCGCGATGAGCTTCTGGGCCAGCGCAAAATCGCGATTGTGATTGGAGCCGGCTTCCGCAATCACGAAGCACGGCTCGCCCTCGCCAATGCGGCGGGATTCAGTAAGACGAATCGATTTCATGCACGATCTCCTCGGCAACGCGTTCCGCGCCCGCGCCATCCACCAGACGCCGGCCACGCGCCGCCATCGCTTGCCGTTCACTGCCATTGTCCAACAACGCCGCCGCGCGGGCGGCAATGGCATCCGCCTGCCAGTCGGCGTGCCAGCCCAACACCTGGGCAATGCCCAGGCGGCCGAGCGCCGCCGCATTTTGCCGCTGATTGTCGGCAACAATCAACAACAAACTGGGCACCCCGAGACACGCCAGTTCATAGGTTGTCACGCCGGCACCGCTGATGGCGAGGCTGGCGCCGGCCATCAAGGCCGGCAGATCCGGCGGCTGGCTCCTGACGTGCAGACGGGCATGCACCTGTGCCAGTTGTTGCAATTCCGGCAGCCCGGCGGTTGCCGGTCCGGCCACAACCAGGATGTTGACGGGCACCGCGGCCAGCAGGCTGTGCGCCAGGCGCAGACTCCAGTGATGCGGATCCGAGCCGCCGATCAACACCAGAAGGTAGGGCGTTGCCGCCGGCGCCGGGGCTGCCGCGCGCGTTTCACGAAACTGCCGCCGCAACAGCGCATATCGCGGCCCGAGCAGCAGGCGCGTGCCGGCCGGCACGTCGTAGCGCAAATCCGCCGCGTAGGCATTGTGATTGATCACCAACTTTGCGGTGATCGCAAAGCCGGCAAAGTCATCGATGCACACCGTGCGCCAGCCCGCGGCCTGCAAGTCGCGGAAATACGCCGCCCCCGCCGCGTAGGTATCGACGCAGAGCCAGCGTGTGGCGCATCGTTCCGCCAGTGCGTCGAGCTGCGTAAGTTCCGATGCCCCGCCGGCGAACACCTCCACTTGATGGCCGTGCTGCCGAATCAAATCTTGAATTGCCGGCGGCGTCACGGTCACCGCAAAACAGGCGTTGCAGCCGCGGCTGCGCAGCGCTTCCGCCAGCGCCAGGCAGCGATAAACATGGCCGACACCGATCGTGCGGCTGCCATCGGTGCGAAAGATGATGGTTCTACTCACCGAACTGTTTCTGACGAATGTGTTGATTGCGGGCTGCCAGCTCGGGCTGGCTCGACCAGAGCTTCACCAATTCCGGTAGGGTGAAATGATGGCCGCGGCCCGTTTGTACGAAGTGCTGGTAGATGCCCTCCACCACCTGCAAATCCTCCGGCGTGTCCACGGTCACGCGCAGCGCCGAGGCATCAAAATCATTTTCATAACCGGCCAGTTTGAACAGGCGGGGATGCTGATAGATGAAGGGCGTCACATGCTCGCGCTCGTATGCCTGTTGCGCCTGTTGCTGCGCCGTATGCAGCGCGGCGAACGAAAAGATTTCGAGATCATAGCCGCGCGGGAACGTGCGTGTCAGCGTGTTGCTCAGATAATCCGCCCGGCCGGCAAAGTAGGCTTGCAGCATGGCATCGAGCACGCGCGCATCGATGAGCGGGCAATCGGCGGTGACGCGAATCACCGGATCGACCTGGAAATGGCACGCCGCCTCATAATAGCGCTGCAACACGTCGTCTTCACTGCCGCGAAAGCAGGGCACGTGCCGCTGATCGCAGAACGCCGCGATCGCATCATCCTGCGGCAGCGTGCTGGTAGCCACGATCACCCGGTCGCATTGCCGCGATTCCGCCAGGCGGAGCAGGCACCATTCGAGCACCGGCCGGCCCGCGGCCAGGCGCAGCACTTTGCCGGGCAAGCGCGTCGAACCCATGCGCGCCTGCAGAATGATGCCGGCCGACCAGGCGGCCGCCTTTGGGGAGGGCGGACTCATCGCCGGTGCCGGTTGACAATTTGCAGAACGGTGTCGATCACGCGCTCCACCTCGGCGTCGGTCAGTTTTGGATAAAGCGGCAGCGACAGCGCGCGGCTGTAGTAGCGTTCGGCGCGGGGATAATCGCCGGGTTTGGTGCCAAAGTGTTTGCGGTAATAAGGCAGCAAATGCACGGGAATGTAATGCACCTGCACGCCCAGGCGGGCTTCCTGCAGCTCCAGGAAAATCACACGTCGGTCGCAATCGAGTTGGGCGAGGTCGAATTCCAAAACATAGAGATGCCAGGCCGTGGCCGCCCTGGGCACTTGCGGCGGAATCAGGGCCGGCTCGCGGCGGAAAGCTTCATTGTAGCAGGCCACGATTTCGGCGCGGCGCGCGAGAAAGTGCGGCAGCTTCTTCATCTGGCTGAGGCCGAGCGCGCACTGGATGTCGGTCAGGCGGTAATTGTAACCGAGCGCTTGCATCTCATAATACCACGGGCCTTCGTGGTGCTCGAGGCGTTGCGGATCTTTGGTGATGCCGTGGCTGCGAAACAGCAACAGGCGCTGGTAGAGATCCGCGCGGTTGGTGAGAATGGCGCCGCCTTCGCCGGTGGTCACATGTTTGACCGGATGGAAGCTGAACACCGTCATGTCGGAATGGGCACACGCGCCGACGCGCAGGAACCTGCCGCTGGCCTCATACTCGCTGCCGATGGCGTGCGCCGCGTCTTCGATCACGACCAGGTTGTGCTGGCGGGCAAGTTCAGCGAACGCCGGCATGTCACAACTGCGGCCGGCGAAATGCACCGGCACCAGGCCGCGGGTGCGCGGGGTGAGCCGGCGGGCCACTTCCGCGGGATCGAGATTGCGCGTTGCAGCATCGATATCCGCGAACACCGGCCGGCCGCCGAGATAGGCAATGCAATTGGCCGAAGCGGCAAAGGTGAGCGGCGAAGTGATCACTTCATCGCCGGGCGCAAAGCCGGCCGCCAGCGCGGCGCAATGCAGAGCCGCCGTGCCGTTGGCCACCGCCACCGCGTACTGCGCGCCGCAATATGCCGCCAGCGCTTGTTCGAATTCCGCGACCTTTTCGCCCTGGGTGAGATTGTGATGGCGCAGCACCTCGACCACCGCGGCGATGTCATCCTCTTCCAGCCAGTGCCGGCCATAGGGCAGCCAAGCCAGACTCATTCGCCCACCAGTTTTTTCAGTTCATCCGCGCTCAGCCACCAGGTGTTGTTGTCACTGCTGTAGCTGAAGTCATCCGGCACGCGTTTGCCCGCGCCGTGGTTGGCTCTGCCCCACCACGGGAAGGTCGGCTCGACGATGAAGTGAGTATCGAACTCGAGCGTGTGATGCGCTTCGTCGCGCGGCACCATGGTTTCGTGAATTTTTTCGCCGGGCCGGATGCCCACGACTTTGAGGGTGCACTCCGGCGCCAGCGCTTTGGCGAGATCGGTGATGCGCATGCTGGGAATCTTCGGCACGAATATCTCGCCGCCCTGCATCAAATCAAAACAGCGGAACACGAATTCCACGCCCTGCTCGAGGGTGATGAAGAAGCGGGTCATGCGCAGATCGGTGATGGGCAGCTCGCCGGTGGCGCGTTTTTCCTTGAAGAAGGGAATCACACTGCCGCGGCTGCCGATGACGTTGCCGTAGCGCACCGCGCTGAAGCGCGGCCCGGTGGCGCCGGAATAGGAGTTGCCCGCGACGAAGAGTTTGTCCGACACCAGTTTGGTCGCGCCATAGAGATTGACGGGATTCGCGGCCTTGTCGGTGCTCAGGGCGATCACGCGCTGCACGCCGTTGTCAATCGCGGCTTCGATGATGTTCTGCGCGCCCAGCACGTTGGTCTTCACGGCTTCGATGGGATTGTATTCGCAGGCGGGGATTTGCTTGAGCGCGGCGGCGTGCACGACGATGTCCACGCCGTGCAGCGCGCGGTGCAGCCGCTCTTTATCGCGCACATCACCCAGAAAATAGCGCAGGATCGGATCGCGGAACTGCTGCTGCATTTCGTACTGCTTGAGCTCGTCGCGGCTGAAGACGATCAGCTTCTTCGGCCGGTATTTTGCCAGCGCAATCTCAACAAACTTCCTGCCGAACGAGCCGGTGCCGCCGGTGAGCAAAACGTTCTTGTCACTCCAGTTCATGTCGCCTCTCAAAATGGAAGAAACAGGCCATCACATGCTCCGAGCCGGAACAAAATTCCAACTTTCATGGACATGAGCGAACAGCGCTGATAGAGAAGGAATTCTCTGTGATTTCTGTTTGCTCCTGTTCCGGTATTCTATGCGGATTAGTCAACCAAACTCAGAAAAAAATTCTGAAAGTTCCCGGCAGAATAATGATCTGAGCTCACTCTGTCACTCCATCATTCTGCCAAGAGCCTCTTGTGCCGTCCCCGGGCTGCAATTTTCAATGGGTCAATTTTCAAAAGAACTGCTTTTTGACAGGGTGACAGGATTCGGATGATTTCAGAGAAATCCTGTTGATCCTGTCCAAGATCAAGGCTGCCGCGAAGCGGTCCCGGTTTTTAGCTTGTCTGAAATCCGGCGTCGCTTCTTGAGTCATTATTCCAAGAGTAATGACTGCCTCCCGTGGCTGGAACGCACCCAATCGAGAAGGAGTTTTTTTCATCTGCTGGTTTGTTTTCCTCGGTTGGCGATTTCTCTTGCGTGGTGGTTTATCCGCCTGATGGTCAGTTCTTGGCAACCAAAGCCGGACCGGCTGCCTCACTCGCGGCCGGCCGCCGGATCGACCCGCTCCAGCAGAAACATGGTATCGGTCAGATCCTGATTCAGATAACGGTAACGATCTTCCCGCAGCAAGCGCAGATCGGGAAAGGTGTCGAGATAAAGGCGGGCAAAATCCGTTTTCCACAGCAAGCCGTCATGGCCGCGGTAATTGACTTCGGTGTAGCGTTCGGCAAAATACTCGAAGCCCCAAATGTAGCGCCGGCTGCAGCGATGGATCTCGCGCAACACCGCCGGGATGTCGGCGGGCGCGATGTGAATGAGCACCCCGGAAGTGAAGACCAGATCGAAGTAACCGTCCTTGAACGGCAGGTCGTGGGCGACGCCGGTGAGCAGATTGAGGTGCCGGGTGCGCTGCCTGGCCAGCTCCACGGCATAATCCTGCAGTTCGATGCCGTAAAGCGAGGTGAAGCCCATCTGCTGCAGACAGAGCAACTGGTTGCCGACATTGGCCCCCACTTCCAGGATGCGCAGGTTGCGGTCGAGCACGTCAAGCTGGCGGCGGTTCATCTCGGTGCGGCTCAGCCCGTAGGTTTGCCGGTATTTTTCCTCCATCTCCGCCAGCGGCCAGGCGTTGCGATCAGTGTAGGCCCTGCCGAACTCGCCGCGCCACACTTCCGCCGGCGCGGGCATTGTCTGTTTCATTTCATTCATCCTCAAATTCACGCGGCAATATAAACACGCAGCGGGAATTTTCCACAGAAAAAATCTTGCGATTCGTGGAAAATCATCCTATATAGCGCCTCATTCCGGGGGGTGACAACGCATTTTCTCGAGGATCACCGCTCATCCATGTCCAAGAAAACCTCTTCGCACCGGCGCGCCACCGCAACCAGCAAACCCGGCCGCGCTGCAGCTTCCTCACCCACTTTCACCTGGTTCGCAAAACATCCTGTGTTGTGCGCCACCGGCATTTATCTTCTGCTCATGCTGGTGTTCTTCTTCGAAACCATCTTTGCGGGCAAGACATATCTCTCTCCTGACGCGCAGGCGCCGCTTGCCATCGCCGCGCCCTTGAAAAAGGCGTTGTGGGAGGATGGGATCTATCCGCTGTGGCTGCCCCACATCTTCGGCGGCATGCCCAGCTTCGCCAGTCTGACCTACAATCCCTTTGCCTACTTTCCACATGCCATTGTCGATGTGATCAGCCGCCTGGTGCCGGTACGCGGCATGCTGATCATCGCTCTGCATTACGTGCTGGCCGGACTGGGCGTTTTTCTGTTCCTGCGCCGCAAGGGCGCGGACTATCTGCCGGCCTTGCTCGGCGGTCTGGCGTTTATGCTCACGCCTTATTTGATCACCATGATCATTTTCGGCCACGGCTCGCAAATGATGACCGCCGCCTATCTGCCGCTCGCGCTTTGGGCGGTGGATCGCCTGCTCGAAAAATTGTCGTTGCTCAATGTCGGCCTGGCGGGCTTGACGCTCGGGTTCATGCTGCAGCGCGGCCACATTCAGATCGCGTATTACGGCCTGATGCTGGTGGGCTTCTTCGTCCTTTATGAGCTGACGGCAGCGCTGCTGCGCAAGCAAGCGCAGCGCGTGTTGCCGATGCTGGGCGGTTTCGCTGCGGCCCTGGTGCTGGCGTTCGCGCTCGCCGCCATTCTCTTTTTGCCGGTGCAGGAATACACACCCTATTCCATTCGCGGCTCGGCCTCGGTATTGCAAACGCAGGGTCAGGTGGAAGCAGGCGTGGGCTTCGACTACGCCACCCAGTGGTCGTTCTCGCCCGGCGAGATGATGACGTTTCTTCTGCCCTCGTTTTACGGTTTCGGCGGCATGACGTATTGGGGCACCATGCCCTTCACGGACTATCCCAATTACATGGGCATTCTCGTGCTCGCGCTGGCGATCGTGGCATTGTTCAAGCGCGTGCCGCACGCCGGCTTCCTGGGCGCCAGCATTGTGCTCGCGCTGCTCATCTCCTTCGGCCATCATTTTGAGGCATTCTACCGGCTGTTCTACGACTATTTCCCGCACTTCAACAAGTTTCGCGTGCCGGTGATGATTCTGGTGCTGGTGCAATGCTGCGTGGCGATTTTGGCGGGATTGGGATTGCAGGCGCTGTTGCAGCCGCTGGCCGCGCCGGAGGCGCAGACGGCCGGCCGCCGCGCCCTGATCGCGAAGAATCTCTGGCGCGTCGCCGGTGCGCTGCTCGTGCTGGCGCTGGCGGTGACCGTGTTCAAGAGCGGCGTGCAACAGTTCATGGCCGGCCTCTATCCCGATCAATATGACCCCGCCACGCAGGCACGGCTGGATGAGATGCGTTTCGGCCTGTTGTTCGGAGATGTGTGGAAGTTCACGCTGTTTACGGGCACGGGCCTGGCGTTGCTGGCGCTGGCGTTTGCCGGCAAAGTGGCGCCCCGCACGGCCGCGGCCGTCATCGTGCTCCTCACGCTCGTCGATCTCTGGATGGTGGACAAGAAAATCGGCAATCCGCCCGCGCCGGAGCGCACCGCGCAGGCGGTGTTGCAACCGGATGCCGTTG
The DNA here is from genome assembly GCA_037445455.1 of bacterium. Classification (GTDB taxonomy): domain Bacteria; phylum Zhuqueibacterota; class Zhuqueibacteria; order Zhuqueibacterales; family Zhuqueibacteraceae; genus Coneutiohabitans. Next base: position 100,013 of record JBBIKM010000002.1, read on the forward strand.
CGCAATTCCTGCAGCAGGATCGCAGCCTCTATCGCATTTTTCCGACGCTCGATCTCTTTCGCGAAACCCACTGGGCGGCGCAGGACATTCACAGCGTGGGCGGCTATCATGCCGCCAAGCCCCGGCGCTACCAAGATTTTCTCGAGGCCACAGACCTGCAAAGCGGGTTGATGAACGATTATTTCACCGTGGTCACACAAGACGGCCAGCGCAGCCTGCAACCGCGGCCGGTGGCGGCGATTCCGGTGGAGCGCCGCACCGTGATCAAGAATCTGCTCGACCTGCTGAACGTGAAATACCTTCTTTCGTTCTTCCCCTTGCCGGAGGAAAACTGGGTGAGCCGCGCGACGGTGCCGATGAACTATCAAGGCGGCACGTATCCCTTGCACATTTTGGAGAACACCACGGCCCTGCCGCGCGCGTTTCTGGTGGGGCGCTATGAAGTGGAAACGCAGGACCTCGCGGCACTGCAGCGGCTGGCCGCCGGCGCGTTTGATCCGCACACCACCGTCCTGCTCGATCAGCCGCCCGAGCCGGCGCCGCAACCGGATTCCACGGCGCGCGCAACAATAAAGGACTATCAGCTTCATCACCTCACGGTGGAAACGGCTGCGGCGTTTCCGCAGATTTTGGTGTTGAGTGATAATTATTACCCTTCTGGTTGGCACGCCTATCTGGACGGCAAGCCGGTCAAGACGTATCTCGCCAACTACTGTTTTCGCGGCGTTGCCGTGCCCGCCGGGCAGCATCGCATCGAGTTTCGCTATGCTTCACGCGCTTTCACCACCGGCGTGTGGTTGAGCGTCAGCGCGTTGGTGATCGGCGTGGCCTTTATCGTTGTCGGTCGCCGGCGCGCTTGAGGGGGTGCGCAAAACCCATGTTCGCGCGCTTGAGAAGCACGCACGGCGCGCTGCCGGCAGCGCGGGGTTTTTCCCCCAGCGCCGGTGGTTGGAGAGCGAGTGCTGCAGCGCGCCGGACACTCGTTCGAAAATAAGGTTTGCAATTGAGACGACACTGCTATAAATTTGCCGTCCTAATTTGACCGGAGGAGTTGATTGGCCTCATACCCGCGCCCTCCTGCCTGGCGGGCTGTGAGTCGTGATCACGTGCGCACATTGTGAGTTTGCCCCCATGGCCGCACCGCATGCCGGCGGCAGTCAGTGCCGGACAGTGCGGTACGCGGGGAGGAGTGCGCAGGCAGCCGGTGTGCTCGAAGGAGAAATGGTTCATGAAGTTGCAGGATATTTTGTCAAAAGACCTGATCAAGGTGCCGCTTGCCGGCCGCGACAAGACGAAAGTGATTGAAGAGATGGTGGATGTGCTGGCCGCGGCGCGCCGGATTAAGGATCGCAACCAGGTGCTCAAGGCCATTCTCGACCGCGAGGCGGTGATGAGCACCGGCGTGGGGGAAGGCGTTGCGATTCCGCACGGCAAGGCCGAAGCGGCGCCGGAAATCGTGGCGGCGCTCGGCATTGCCAAAACGCCGGTTGAGTTCGATGCGATCGATGATCAGCCGGTGCGGCTGGTGTGGCTGCTGGTCGGCCCGCCGCACCAAACCGGCCCGCATTTGAAGGCCCTCAGCCGGATTTCGCGCCTGGTGCACAAACGTGATTTTCGCGAGCGCCTGCTGGCGGCCAAAACGCCGGCAGAAGCCTTTGGCACGATCAGCGACGAGGAAGAAAGCTTCCATGAATCCTGATCATCGCGGGGCTGCCCGGTGGCGGCATTGAAGTCCACACCGCCTGCTTTCCTGCTCAGCACCTAGCCCGTCTGTCCTCCTATGCTTTCCAAAGCTGATCTGAAATCCATCACCCGGTTGCTGCAGAAGAAGTACCGTGAGGAAACGCAACGCTTTCTGGCGGAAGGCGGCCGCGTTTGTGAAGAAGCGATCCAGTCGGGTTGGGAGATCGAACACATCATCGCCTGCCCCTCGCTGCTTAATTCGCTGCGCTCGCATCACGCCTTGAAGCTGGCGCAGCAGCGCGGCTTGCCGGTTGAAGAAGTGGGCGTCGAGGCGTTTGCCAATCTCTCCGATACCAAGAACTCGCAGGGGATCGTCGCGGTCGTGCGCAAGCGGCCGCCCGCGCTCGATCCGCTGGAGCAGATGAAGCAGGTGCCGCGCAGCCTGTGGGTGGCGATCGAAAAACTCCATGACCCCGGCAACCTCGGCACGATCTTGCGGACCGCGGACTGGCTGGGCGTGGATGGCATTATTGTGGGCACCACCTGCGTCGAGGTGTACAATCCCAAAGTCGTGCGCGCCAGCATGGGCGCGCTGTTCCGGCTGGCGATTCACGAAGTCGAAGATGTCGTTGGCCTGTTGCGCAAATTTCAGATGTTCGGCTGCGTGCTCTACGGCGCGGATCAGTCCGGCGATTTCCCCTACACCACGTTGCGCTTTTCCGCCAAGAAAGTGCTGGTGCTGGGCGATGAAATCGAAGGACTTTCCCCGCAAATCAAAGAGATCATCCAGCATCGCGTTTCCATTCCCAAACGCGGCGGCGGTGACTCGCTCAACGTCGCGATTGCCGCTGCCATTCTGCTGGCGGAAATGTGCCGGTGAACCATGCGACCTGACGCCACCCCGTCTGTTGCCCTCTATCCTCCGTTGCGCGGCGTCGCCATCGTGCTCCTGCTCTCCTCCATTCCCCTGGTGATCGCCGGTTTTCTGAGCGAGCGCACGCTCACCAAGTGGCCGCTGCTGTTCGGCGAGTTGTCGCTGCTGGTGCCGGCTTATCTCTACCTGCGCCACAAGAAACTCTCGCCGCGCACGGTGTTCCGCCTCAATCCGGTGAGCTGGCGCGTGGTGGGGTTGACCGTGGCCCTGGGGCTGGCCATTACCGTGCTCGCCTTCGAAGTGGATCGCCTGGTGAGCATGCTGCTGCCTTTTCCCGAACAATGGGAGACGATCCTGCAGCGGACGTTGCAGGCCAACAGCACGCTGGACTGGCTCATCATGCTGCTCGCGGCAGTGCTGTTCGCCGGCGTGTTCGAAGAGATGCTGTTTCGCGGTTTCGTGCAGAATGCCTTTGAAGAGCGGCACCAGCCGGCCTACGCCATCTTCATCACCGCGATTCTCTTCGGCGCGGTGCATTTGAATCCCTGGTGGTTTGTGCAATTCATCTTCATCGCCTTCTTTCTTGGCGTGCTGGCCTGGAAGAGTGACTCGATCATTCCCGGCGCAATCGTGCACGCGCAAAACAATCTCACCGCGCTGCTGCTCAACAATCTCACCCAGGACACCAACAATCCGCTGATGCAGTGGCACGGCCACGTGCATCCCCTGCTGCTGCTCGCCGCCGTGCTGGTGTTGGTGGCGGGCCTGCGCCTGTTCTTCCGCTACTGCGAGGAAGAAATTCAAATTCCCACCTTCTTGAACACGCCCCTGTCATCCTTCTGAGCCGGCCACCGCTTTCCGCATTCCCGCCGGGTTGACACTACTGTTTAGCCAAACGATTGCATTCTCTTAACCGCAGGAAATCTGTGCCCAGGTTTTGCGCCCGGCACTGTTGCGACAGATTGCCGGGAAGAGAGTTCGCCGAACGAGAGCATGGGCTGCAACTATGGACCGAATCATCATTCTCAACGACGACCTCGAATCTCAGATGCGCATGTATCTGGCGCTGTGTGCGAGTTATCGCATCGACATTGCCGAAGACGAAGTGACGTTGATGCGGCTCTTGCGCCGCAAGCGGCCGGATTTGCTGCTGCTAGATGCGCATTACAGCCGTTTCAATCAGGACGGCAAGACCGCCTGCAAGCTGATTCAGAAGATCAAACACAAACACCGTCGCGTACGCGTGCTCGCCATTGTCGCCAGCGACGAACGCCTGGGCTGCTCGCTGCAGGAGAGCGGCGCGGACGGCTGGGTCGATCGTCACGTCGAGGCCGGTGAGTTGCTGGCGCGCGTCAATCGTCTGCTCGCCCTGCCGACCCCCTTCACCCTGGAAACTGCCGCGAGCGACGAGCCCGAGGCCGCTGTGGCTTTGGGTCCAAACGAGCTGCTCTAACGCGTTGCCGTGCGCAATTGCCATCGCTACAGCAAAGTGCTCCTGCCAGGGCCTGGCCGTTGCATCAAATACCTCAGATTTTCCAGAAACGCGCCGGCGGCTGCGCCCAGCACCGCCGCGACCCTCGCATTGCCTTCCCGAGCCGGACTTCACAGCCAAGTGGAACCCGGCTTTTTCATTTCTGCCACCCCGCACCGGCAGCGACGCATGCGGCCGCTTGCCTCCCGCCGCTTGCTTCGCTTCATCGTTTCAAGGCTCTTCGTCACTGGCGGTTTTGCCCCTTGCTTTTGCTAGGCTGTTTTTCTATTTTGGCCCACCAGTAATTTTTGCCGTGGAAGTGGAATCTTCGGATCATCGGCGGCGTTGTTGGAAGAGAACGCGGGCACGCGCCTGCGGAGCGGGGGCAATCGCACCGGGGCGGGTTCCAGCAGCGCGCCGCTGAGGCTTCTGAATCTTCCAAACCAGTAAACGATCAAACCTATGAGGTACCGCTTGTCTCTGCGCCCCTTTTTCTTGGTCTCGCTCGCCACTTTGCTCTCGCTGTTTTTCCTGCCTGACACGTTTTCTGCCGGCACAGCGGATTTCGGCGCGCCGTCCAGCCAATCCCAGCAGCAGGCGGAGCCAACAGAAAAGTTTTGGATATTTTTCAAGGACAAGGGCCCGGCTGCGCTGGCCAAAAGTGCGGCCGCCATGCAGGAAGCGAAATCGCGGCTTTCTGAGCGCGCCTTGCAGCGCCGCGCCAGAGTCGCTGGCGAACACCAACTGGTCGATACCTACGATCTGGACGTGTACGAACCTTATCTCAAAGAGCTGGCTGCTCTCGGCCTGACACCCATCACGGTGTCGCGCTGGTTGAATGCGGTGAGTGTTGCCGCCACGCCGGCGCAGCGGGCAGCGGTCGCGCAACTCGCTTGTGTTGCCGCGGTGCGGCCGGTGAGCCGTTTGCGTACGCCGCCAGTCAAGACGCTGGAACAACCGCCGGCAGGGTTGCGCAAGCCGGCGGCGCCGCATCGTTATTCCTACGGCACCTCATTAACGCAGATGGAACAAATCCGCGCCACGGAGTTGCATGACGCCGGCATCACCGGCCGCGGCGTGCTGGTGGGCATGTTCGACTCCGGTTTTCGCTGGCAGGAGCATGAGGCGTTTCAACATCTGAAAAACCGCGTGCTCGGCGAGCGCGACTTCATTCGCAATGACAACGTCACGCGCAATCAGTCGGGTGATCCGCCCGGACAGGACAGCCACGGCACGGAAACGCTCTCGGTGTTGGGCGGATTCAAGGAAGGCCAACTGATCGGCCCGGCCTTCGATGCCGACTTTCTGTTTGCCAAAACGGAAAACATCGCCTCGGAAACGCATGCCGAAGAGGATTTTTGGGTCGCGGGCATGGAGTGGATGGAACAATTGGGCGTGCAGGTGACCTCGACGTCCCTGGGCTACAGCACCTTTGACCAGGGGCAGGCGAGCTATTCCCCCGCGGACATGGACGGCAAAACCACCATCATTACCAAGGCCGCGGAAATTGCGGCCGGCAAGGGCGTGATCGTGGTCAACAGCGCGGGCAATGAAGGCGATGACAGTTGGCGCATCATCACGGCGCCGGCGGACGGCCCGAACGTGATTGCCGCGGGCGCGGTCAACGCGGCGGGCGAAGTGGTCGCCTTCTCAAGCCGTGGCCCAACCGCGGACGGCCGCATCAAACCCGATGTGATGGCCATGGGCATCGGCGTGCAAGCCGTGGTCATCGGCGCGCCCAACAGCTACGGCTTCGTCAGCGGCACTTCTTTCTCCTGCCCGTTGACCGCGGGCGTGGTCGCGCAAATCCTTTCGGCGCATCCGGAGGTCACGCCGCAGCAGATGATGAGTGTGCTGCACAGCACCGCCAGCCTCGCCGCCACGCCCAACAATGACTACGGCTATGGCATTCTGAATGCGCGTGCCGCGATCACCGCGCTCGGCCCGGCGTTCAGCAATCTTCCTGAAATCAGCTCCACCAACGGCGAGCTGCAAGTCACGATTCGCATTCTTTCGCGCGACGGCCTGGTGCCGGGCAGCGTGCAGGTTTGGTATGCCGGGCGCGGCAGCACGAACTACAGCAGCGCGCCGCTGGCCCCGGTGGATTCGACGGCCTTCGCCGGCCGGATTCCCAAACCGGCTTCGGATACGGCGTATTTCCAGATTCACTTTACTGCGGAGGACAACGGCTTCGGCCGCGTCACCTATCCGCGCAATTCCCCGCAAGGTGATTTTCTCGTGCGGCGCGACGGCACGCTGGAAGTCGGTGGCCGGCCGCCCAAGCCGCCCACGAGTTTTGTGCTCGAACAAAACACGCCCAATCCGTTTCGGGTTTCCACCGGCAACGCGGCAACGGTGATCGGTTTCACACTCACCGAAGCGGCACCGGTGAATATCCGCATCTACAACATGCTGGGCCAGGAAGTGCGCACGCTGCTGTCCGCGCCGCGCGAAGCCGGCCGTTCGGAAATAAGCTGGGACGGCCGTGACAGCCGCGGCCGCCTGCTGGCGAGCGGCGTCTACTTCTACGTCATCAGCACGCCGCAGGCCACCGCGCGCAAAAAACTCCTGCTCTTGCGGTGATGCCGGCGGTACTTGAACCCTGAATCCGCCCGTGATCCAATCATGGAAAGACTGAGAGACGAGGCGCTGCGCTTTTTTCGCATGGCCTATGAGATGCAAATGCGCGGGCATTTGGAACAGGCGGCCGCGCATTACAAGAAATCCCTGGAAATCGCGCCGACCGCGGAAGCGCACACGTTCCTGGGTTGGACCTACAGCATGATGGGACGCCTGGAGGAAGCGATTGCCGAATGCCGGCGCGCGATCGAGCTTGATGCTGATTTCGGCAATCCCTACAACGACATCGGGGTCTATTTGATGGAGATGGGAAAACTCGATGAGGCGATCCCCTGGCTGCGGCGGGCCGTGTCCGCCCCGCGCTACGAAAACCGCGAATTCCCGCATGCCAATCTCGGCTTGATCTGCGAGCGGAAGCTGCTGTGGCCGCGCGCACTCGAGCACTATGAAGCCGCGCTCGCCATTCGGCCGGATTATACCGTCGCCCGCAATGCCGTGGAACGCCTGCGGGCGAACCTCAATTGAGGCCGGGGCATGACGGCGCAAGCATTGATGGTCG
>JBBIKM010000003.1:0-15273 GCA_037445455.1 bacterium
CTCGCGGTCATGGTCCATGTGCAGCGCGGCGCCGTGTGCGATCTTGAGCAGCTCGGCGCGGTCGATGGGTGTGCGCAGGCCATGCGCCAGATCATTGGTGATGTTCTTGCCGCCCAGTCCGACGATGGCGGTGTGGCGGATGCAGCCTTCATAAAACATCGCGATGTCGGTGGTGCCGCCGCCGATGTCGAGCAGAGCGACGCCCAGGTTCTTTTCATCATCGGTGAGCGTGGCGAAGCTGGAAGCGAGCGGCTCGAGCACGAGATCCTGCACCACCATGCCGGCGCGCTCGATGCAGCGGCAGATGTTTTGCGCGGAGGTCACCGCGCCGGTGACGATATGCACTTCCGCCTCCAGGCGCACGCCGCTCATGCCGACGGGATCGTCGATGCCGCGCTGATCATCGACGATGAAGGCCTGCGGCAAAATGTGAATGATCTCGCGGTCAAAGGGCAGGGCCACGGCTTTGGCGGCATCGATCACCCGGCGCTTGTCTTCCAGGGTGATGACGTGATCTTCGCCGGTCACCGCCACCACGCCCCGGCCGTTGACGCTGCGAATGTGATCGCCGGCAATGCCGGTGTACACGGCCTGAATCTCCACTCCCGCCATGCGCTCGGCTTCGTCTTTGGCGCGCAAAATCGATTGAATCGTACGTTCGAGATTGATCACGACGCCGCGGCGCAAGCCCTCCGAGGGCGTGGTTCCCATGCCGATGATTTTGAGCTGGCCGTGCTCATCCACCTCGGCAATGAGCGCGCAAATCTTGGTGGTGCCAATATCCAGCGCGCAGATGTAATCGAGTACCATGGTCTCTCCTTATGGTCGTTGCTGATTGCCGGTTGTGCGCGGCGGTTGACGCGCCGCTGGCATCGGTAACCAGGTTTATCCCGCGACTCTCGTCACAACTTGGTTCTCAAAGCGCAAATCAATGGCAGCCAGCCGGCCGCCGTGCGCCGGCAATTGCCGCAGCACGGTATCCAGCCGCTCGCAGCGTTCCAGCCAGGCCTGGCGGCCCACATAAACCGGCACCCCATGCGAATAGAGATACAAAATCAATCCCCCGCCGGCTTGCAATTGGAATTCCGAAATATCGTGATACATCACCGCATTTTGCTGCCGCAGCGTGCGGATGAATTCGCAGAGTTGCACGCCGGCAGCCGACAGCCGTTTGCCCTCTGCCGCGGGATCCAGCGCCGCGCCCGTCACCACCGGCAAATCCAGGCGGACGCCGGCTTCAACCTGCGGCAGCACTTCGCCATCAGCGGCGAGCGGCCACAAACCCTTGTGATTGAGCAGCGCCACCGGCTGCTGTTCTTTCACCCAGATCTCGACGGTGGAGGGATAGGTGCGGCTCACCTGCACTTCGCGCACGAAGGGCAGCGCTTCCAGGCGCGCCTCGATTTCACTGACGTTGATCTGAAACGTGCGCTCACCCTGCGGCACCTGCGCCGTTTTGAGAATCGTCTCCGCGCTCAGCAGGACATTGCCCCTCACCACGACCTGCTGCACTTGAAAGCTGGCGTCGTGGCCCACCCAATTCTGCAGATGCAAGCCGCTGAGCATGAAGGTGGTTGCAAAAAAGAATGATTTGCCGTAGCGTTTTGCTGCCATGTCGTTCACCCTGCTGCGTTGAATCCCTGACCCGCGAAATTTTGAAAACCCGGGCTTCGCCGAGGTTGTAACCTTTTTCGGACGGACACTTGTTGCCGGCCGGCGCTTCTTCCCGTCTGCCTTCGCCGGGTCCGCCGATGCCTGGCATTCACTCTTTCAACAATTGCAGGCAGAGCTCGACGATGTCCTGCGCCGCGCGGGGCCGGGCCATGCGCCTGGCGGCGGCGGCCATCTCCGCACGCCGGCCGGCATCTGCGGCCAGGGTGCGCAGCGTTTGCAGCAAGCTCTCCACCTGCAGATCTTTTTCCAATATCACCACCGCCGCGCCGGCCTGCTCCATCGCGCGCGCATTGAAGGTTTGATGATCCGCGGTCGCGAAGGGAAACGGAATCAGCACCGCGGGCAGGCCGCAAGCGGCCAGTTCGAATATCGTCGAGGCGCCGGCGCGGCAGAGCACGAAATCTGCCAGCGCATAGGCCAGGCCCATGTCTTCGATGTAAGGCACGAGGCGCAGGCGTGGTGCGCCAGCGGCAAGCGGCGCAAGTTGCTCAAAGTGAGCGGGGCCGGTTGCCCACAGCAATTGCAGCCCGTTGATCCCGGCCAATTGCGGCAACAGCGCGGTGATCACTTCATTGAGGCGGCGGGCGCCCTGGCTGCCGCCAAACACCAGCAGGGTGGTCAAATCCGCATCGAGCTGCCAGGCGCGCGCGGCCGCCGCACGCAACGCCGGCGTGCGTTCGGGAAGCTGGCTGCGCACTGGATTGCCGACCACGTGCACGCGCTCCTGGCGCGGAAAATATTTGCGGCTTTCGGCAAAGCTGAGAAAGACCGCCTGCGCGCGCCCGCCGAGCAGCCGGTTGACCAGGCCGGGATAGTTGTTCTGCTCTTGAATCACGAATTTCTTTCCCGTCAGCCAGGCGGCCAGCAGGGCCGGCCCGCTGACGTAGCCGCCGGTGCCGATGACGAGCTGCGGCTGAAATTCCCGGAACAGTCTGTGGCATTGCCGCACGCTTTGCAGCAGATAGACCGGCACCATGAGATTGCTCCACGTCAACTTGCGCAGCAGGCCGCGCACCGGCACCACCTCCAGCCGGTAACCAAGCTGCGGCAACACGCGGCTCTCGAGGCCCTGTGCCGTGCCAATGAAGAGTGTTTGCACGTGCGGCCGCTGCCGGGCAAAAGCCTCGGCCAGCGCGAGCGCGGGATAAAGATGGCCGCCGGTGCCGCCGCCGGCAAAGACCAGGCGCAAGGGTTCAGCGTCAGCCATCGGATTTCTTGCGGTCATGATACCACTGCACGCGCGCCAGCGGCACGTGCGCCAGGCCGCGGCCCGGCCGGCTCGCGCCGCTGCCCTGCGTTGAAATGTTGAGCAACACACCGATGCCGATCAAATTCATGATGAGCGCGGTGCCGCCGTAGCTCACGAACGGCAGCGGAATGCCGGTCGTGGGCAGCAGATTGGTAACCACGGACATGTTCACAAACGCGCCCAAGCCGATCGTGCAGGTGATGCCGAATGCGGCCAGCCGGCCGGCGGCATCAGGCGCCTGGCGCGCAATGCTGAAACCGCGCCACAGAATGATGAGAAACAGCGCCACCACCGTCAGGGTTCCGATCAAGCCCAACTCCTCACCGATGATGGCAAGAATGAAGTCGGTGAAGGGATCGGGCAGGAACAGGAGCTTCTGTTTGCTCTGGCCCAGGCCCACGCCCAGCAGGCCGCCCGTGCCGAGGCCGATCAGCGATTGCTTGACCTGCCAGGCGGGTTCGGCATTGCCCATCAAAGAATCCACGAAAGCCTCGACGCGACCGCGCTGATACGCGACCCGCGCCGTGACCGCCAGCCCCGCCAAGACCACCGAAGACAGCAGGGCGAAAAGATGCGACAACCGCGCGCCCGCGAGAAAGAGCATGGCCGCCACCGTTGCGGCGATGATCAGCGCGGTTCCCAAATCCGGCTCGAGCGCCACAGGGACCACCACCACGCCGGCGAGCAGGAGCTGCGGCGCCAGGCCGTCGCCAAGTTTGCGGATATCGAGCTGGGGCTTGGCGAGATTCATGGCGAGATAGAAGATCAAGCCGTATTTGGCCAACTCGGAGGGTTGAAACTGCACCGAGCCGAGCATGAGCCAGCGCCGCGAGCCGCGAATCATCCAGGCCTCCGGCGCAAACAGCAGTGCCACCAGCAGCCCGACGCTGATCAGGTAAACCAGCGGTGACACGCGCAACACGTGATGATAATCGAGCCGCATCATCAGGAAGCCGAGCAGCAAGCCGAGCAGGAGGCGGATCATCTGGCGTTTGAGATAGAACATGCTGTCCTGATGCAGGCGCTCCGCCCGCGCCGAGCTGGCGGTGAACACGAAATAGACGCTGAGCAGCAGCAGCAGCAGCACCGCAACCAGCAGAATGACATCGACGGGGCGACGTACCATCAGCGTACCTTGAAGGTGGCCAGGGTGAGCAGGGCGAGCAGAATGCCGATGATCCAAAAGCGCACCACCACCTGCGGCTCGCTCCAGCCCTTCAGTTCAAAATGGTGATGCAGGGGCGCCATGCGAAAGATACGCCTGCCGCCCGTGCGCCGGAAATACCAGACTTGCAGAATGACGGACAGGCTCTCCGCCACGAACATGCCGCCGATGATCGGCAGCAGCAATTCTTTCTTGACCAGAACCGCGAGCGCGCCGAGCGCGCTGCCCAGGGCGAGTGAGCCGGTGTCGCCCATGAACACCTGCGCCGGATGGGCGTTGTACCACAGAAAACCCAGCGCCGCGCCAAACAACGCGGCGCAGAAAACCGTCAGTTCACCGGCGCCCGGCAGGAACAGGATGTTGAGATAATCGCTGAAATCCGTGCGGCCGGAGACATAACTGATCAGCGCCCAGGCTGCGGCGGAGATCGCCACCAAACCGGCGGCCAGGCCGTCCAGGCCGTCAGTCAGATTCACCGAATTGCTGGTGGCGGTGATGATGAAGATCACCACCAGCACATAGGGGATGAAACTCAGCGGATAAGCCAGGCTCAGGCCCAGGTCGAATTCGAAGTTTTTGAAGAACGGCACGGTCGTGAGCGTGGCGATGCCGTCGAATTGCGGCGCGAAGTAGATGATCGTGCCGAGCACGAATCCCAGCGAAACCTGGCCGACGATCTTGTAGCGGCCGTAGAGTCCTTTGGGCAGCTTCTTGACGACCTTGAGATAATCATCCAGGAAGCCGACGATGCCCATCCACACGGTGGCGAGCACGACCAGGGCAACATAGATGGTGGCGCGCGCCCACAGCAGCGTGGGCAGCAACACCGCCGCCAGGATGATGAAGCCGCCCATGGTGGGCGTACCCTGTTTCTTCAGATGTGTTTGTGGACCGTCCTTGCGGACTTCCTGGCCAATCAGCCGCACCCGCAGCGCATGAATCAGCCGCGGGCCTACCACGAAGCTGATTAACAACGCCGTGATTGCCGCAAAGGCCGCCCGCACCGAGATGTATTGAAACAAATTGAAGCCGGAAACATACTTGCTCAACGGATAGAGCAGATAGTACAACATGACGGCTCCTGTGGTTGTGCACTCGACAGCGGCCAACCGGATTGGGTCACCGCCTCACGCTTGCGACGGCAACTTCTCCAGCACTTGTTCCATGGCCATGCCACGGCTGCCTTTGAGCAGAAGCACATCTCCCTCGCGCACCGAGCGGCTCACTTCAAAGATCAAGTCGTTCTTGTCTTCAAAATGCAGCGCCCAGCAATGCTGGCCGATGGCGTGCACGAGGTGTTTCATCTGCGGGCCATAAGCGAACACCGCCTGGAGCGGGAGCGTGGTAATGAACTCGCCCAGTTCCTGATGCACCGCCTCGGCGCTGGCGCCCATTTCCAGCATGTCGCCCAGAATCGCAACGCGGCGGCCGTGCTCGGGTTTGGGATACTGCGCGAGGAATTCCAGCGCCGCTTTCATGGACTCGGGATTGGCGTTGTAGGCGTCGTTGATGATCGTCATGCCGGCGACGTGCATGATCTGCATGCGCCTGGCGACGCCTGCGAAACTCTCGATGCCGGCCTGAATGGTGGCGGGATCCAGGCCCAGGAAATCCGCCACCGCAATCGCCGCCAGCGCGTTGCTGGCATTGTGCACACCCGGCACCGGCAGGCGAATTTCCCTCTCCCGCCAGGCGAGCGTCACATGCCCCGCGGCGTCAATGGCTTTGATGGAGCCGCGCACTTGCGCGGGATTGTGCAGGCCGAAGGTGATCGTCTTCAAGCCGGAGGGATGCACGGCCACCAGCCGGGTGTCATCCGCATTCAAGAAAGCGATGCCATCGTGTGCCTGCAGATAGGCAAACAGCTCGGTCTTGGCGCGCGCCACGCCGGCGAGATCGCCGAAAAATTCAACATGTGCGCGGCCGACATTGGTGATCAGGCCGTAGTTGGGCGCGGCGAGTTCGCACAGGCGGGCAATTTCATTGAAATGATTCGCGCCCATTTCGATCACCGCCAGCTCATGCGCGTGCGTGAGCTGCGACAACGTCAGCGGCACGCCAATGTGATTGTTGAGATTGCCGCCGGTCTTGTGCACGAAATACTTGCGGGACAACAGTGCCGCCAGCAGCTCTTTGGTGGTGGTTTTGCCGTTGCTGCCGGTGAGCGCGATCACCGGCTTGCCCCAGCGCCGGCGAATGGTCTGGCCCAGGCGCTGCAAGGCCAGCAGCGGATCGTCGACGACGATAAAATTGCCCTTGCTGCGCGGGTGGCGGCGGCGCCACGCCCGGGCCACCACGGCCGCCAGCGCCTGGCGATCAAAAACCTGCGGCAGAAAATCGTGGCCGTCGAATTTGTCGCCGTGCAGGGCGAAGAACAGCTCGTTCACGCTGCAGGTGCGGGAATCGGTGGAGAGGGCCGCGGGCCGGGTTGCGAGCAGGCTCGGGTCGCCCACATAGGTCGCGGCCTGCTCACAGGCCCGCAGAACTTCACCCAGAGTTAGAATGATTGGCATCTCGTCATCCGATTCAAGTCAGGGTCAAACTTTTTGCCACACCGCCGTGCCGGGGCGGCACCGCGATGCGGGCGGAGATCAATGCACCACGGCCTCGCGGGCCACGGGAACCTCCGAGCGGCAGCGCAGCTCGCAGCGCACGCCGGAGGTGATCGGCGTGCCGGCCGGCGGATATTGCTGCACCACGCGGCCGCTGCCGACCACGCGCGCCTCCACGTTGGCGACGGACAGCAGGCGCAGCGCCTGCCGCAGGGAAAGCCCAATCAACGCGGGCATGGTCTGTTGCTGCCGGCGTGATTGCTCGGTTTGAAAGAGCTGCAACGTCACCGGCGAATTGCGAAACACCACGGCGCCGGGTGGCGGCAGTTGATTGAGAATGAAATCGCCCTCGCCGTCCCAGATCGGCTTGAGTTCGAGGTTTTCCAGAATTTCTTCGACCACGCTGCGATGGCGGCTGGTCAGGTCCGGTACGACGATTTTGCGGGGATCCATGATCATCTCACTGAAGTTTTCGGTTTGCTCGTGGCCGTGGTGCGCCGAGGTGACAGCACCGGCTTCCACGCCCAACATGCGCTCGGCGATGCGGCGAAACGTGGGCGCGGCCACCATCGCGCCCCAGTGATCGCGGCGCGGATTCTCGATCATCACCACGATCAGATAGCGCGGCTGCTCCGCCGGAAAGAAGCCCACGAAAGACGAAAGAAAATTGCCACTGGAGTAGCCGCGGCCGTTTTCCAAAGTGCGGCGGGCGGTGCCGGTTTTGCCGGCGATGCGAACGCCGTCGATCTTGGCATTCTTGCCGGTGCCGTGCTGTACCACGCCTTCCAGCAGATGCGTCAGCGTTGCCGCCACCTCCCGGCTGAGGACACGCCGCACGACTTCGGGCTGCTCCTCGCGCGTCACTTTTCCCTTGCTGTCGGCGATGCCGGCGATCACCCGCGGCCGCAACAGCAGGCCGCCATTGGCGACCGCGCCATAGGCCATGGCCATTTGCACCGCGGTCACGGAAACTTCATAGCCCATGGCCATGGCCGCGATGGTGTAGCCCGACCATTCACTCGGCGGCTTGAGCGTGCCGGCGGCCTCACCCTCCAGCCCGGTGCGCGCCGGCATGCCGAAGCCAAAGTCGCGCGCGTAGCGATAGATCTTTTCCTTGCCCGCCAGCCGCGCCAGCTTGGTGGTGCCGATGTTGCTGGAGTTGGCCAGCACTTGCGCGACCGTGAGATTGCCGTAACGCTCACCATGATCAGTGATGACTTTGCCGGCGAACTTGTAGGCGCCGTTCTCACAGAAGATGACATCATTGGGTTGCCGGATCTTCTCCTGCAAGATGGTGGCCAGCGTCACCAGTTTGAATGTCGAACCCGGCTCCACCTGGTCGGTGACCGCGCGGTTGCGCCGCGTGGCCGGCGAATAGGCGCCGGGATTGTTGAGATCGAAGCCCGGCTCGCAGGCCAGCGCGAGAATCTCGCCGGTGCGGGGATCGGTGATGGTCACCGTGCCGCTGCTGGCCGCGAAGAAGTCGAGGCTGGCGCGCAACTCCTCGGTGGCGATCGTCTGCAGGATGTAGTCGATGGTCAGATACACGTGCTGGCCGTGCACCGGTTGCACTTCCGGCAGGGCAAGATCAGGCAGCGCGTTGCCGATCGCATCCCGTTGCAGCACGCGGCGGCCGTCCTGCCCGCGCAGCAACGAATCACACGCCAGCTCGATGCCGGAGATGCCGCGGCCGTCGACGTCGGTGAAGCCGATGAGGTGCGCGCCGATTTCCTTGTGCGGATAGCGGCGCCGGGCATCTTTTTCGAGGCGCAGGCCGGGAATCTTGCTCGCCTGAATCTTCTGGGCAAGCTCGGCGTCCACGCGGCGCTTCAGCCACACGAACGGCAGATCGGTGCGCATGCGCGCCAGCAGAGCCGAGGCCGGCTCATGCAGCAGCGGCGCCAGCTTGTTGGCCAGGCTGCGGCGATCCTTCACCTGGCGGAGATCGACACCCACGGAAATGCAGGCATCGTTGAGCGCCAGCAGGTTTTGGTTGCGGTCATAGATGATGCCGCGGTGCGCTTCCAGCGGGATGGCGGTGTAATGCTGCGCCTTGGCGAGATTGCGATACTTGCCGCTTTGCCAGACTTCGACATAGAGCAGCCGCAGCACGACACAGATGGCAAAGAACAAAAAAAAACCTTCGACAAAAATGACCCGATTCAGCGGCCCGGCGACTTTCGGCTTGGGCGGCTTCCGCAGCAGCGGCACGAGGCGGGAACCTGTCGTCGGGCGTGTCCTCATTCCGGTGCGACGACAATCAGTTTGGTGGCAACCCTGGTCATGTGTAATTGCTCCCGTGCGATCCTGGCAATGCGGCCATAGCCTGCCAGTTGTTCGGCGCGCACCAGCAAGCGCGTGTTCTGTTCCTGCAGCTCGCGCTTTTGCGTCTCCGCGCGCGCAACGGCCACCGCCAGATCACTGACGGCCACACGCAGCCAGATCAACAGCAGGCCGAAGAACAGCAGCAGAACGAACGGCGTGATCAAGGCGGCCCAGACCCGGCCCGCGCTGATGCCGGTGCGGCCGTTGCGTGGCGAGGGTTGCGCAACGCGCCGGACAGCCTGCGAGGCCACTCGTGGCCGCGGTTGGCGGCGGGCGGGCGCGCGACGCGCCGTTTTGGGGCTGGCCATGGTCATCGTTTCTGGAGCACTCGCAATTTTGCGCTGCGGCTGCGGCGATTCGCCGCGATTTCTTCGGGCGTGGGTGTGATCGGCCGGGGGGTCAGCACGACGGCCAAGCTCTGCCGGCCGCACACGCACACCGGCAACTCAGGCGGGCAGGTACAGCTTCGTGCCTGGCTGCGAAAAAAGTCTTTGACGATGCGGTCTTCGAGTGAATGATAGCTGATGACCGCCAGCCGGCCGCCGGGCGCCAGACAGGCGAACGCCTGCGTGAGAAATTCGCGCAGGGCCTGCAGTTCATCATTCACCGCGATGCGCAACGCCTGAAAGACGCGCGCAATCGTTTTAATCCGATGAGGGCCGCGCACCACGCCTTCGATAATCAAGCGAAGATCAGTCGTCGTCCGGATCGTCTGCCGTCGCCGCTGTTGCACGATGGCTCGCGCGATTGCCCGGGCTTGCCTCTCTTCGCCATAGTCCCGCAGGAGACGCACCAGTTCGTCTTGTTCCAGAGCCGCCAAGAGCTCCGCTGCAGTTTGGGGGAGGGAAGGGTTCAGGCGCAGATCGAGCGGACCCTCATCGAGATAACTGAAGCCACGTTCCGGCAAATCAATTTGGCGCGAGCTGACGCCGAGATCGGCGAGCACGCCCGCGACCGGCAATACTCCCCTCGTTGCCAGGAGGCCTGCGATTTGCCGGAAGTTGCCAAGCTGCAAAGAACAACGCCCTGCAAATTTCGCCAGCCGCTGCTGGGCGGCGGCGAGGGATTGTGGATCGACATCTATTCCGATAAGCTGTAGCCGTGGTGGTCCAGATTCGAGCAAGGCCAAACTGTGGCCGCCATCGCCCAACGTTGCATCGACGATCGTGCCGGACGGGCCGGTGAGGAGGTGGGCGACCACTTCACGCACCAGCACCGGCACATGAAACTCGCCCTGATGTAACGTTGGCGTTTGCACTCGTCGTTTCTGCTCACGTCATCCTTTGAGACTGCCGGCGCGTCCTGCCGCCAAAAACTCTTCGTAGTGCGTGGCGTCCCACATATCAAAGAAATCGCCCATCCCGACGTAACGAATCTCCTTCGTGATCTGGGCTGACTGCAGCAGCTCGGTCGGGATGTTGATGCGACCTTGATTGTCCAGCCGAACCTGATGGCAGGTTGACAGAATGGACTGCATCTTGAAGATTCCAAGTTCGCTCTCTTCGTCGAAATTGGAAGCCATCGGCAAGATCTTCTCGCGGAAATAAGAGGCGGGGTAGGCACGCAGAAAACAAGCATTCTGCGTTTCCATCAGCCGCAACATGAGCGTCTTCATATCCCGAAGTTCGATGATCTCACGAATCTTGGCCGGGATCGCCGCCCGGCCTTTATCATCGAGGCTCTGTTTGAACCGGCCGTAAAACTTTGGAATGATTTCGGAGAGTTCTACCACGGCCTCAAACCCCAACTAACCATTTTTTTCCACTTTTCCCTACTTCTATCCACTTTTGCCCAATGATAAAACAACAGCGCCTGAAAGTCAAGGTTTTTTTTAGAAATTACATTAAAATACCGCCATCCCCTTGACGAGTGAACAAAAAGGCAATTCCAGCAAAACTTCTCTCCTTGCTTCTGTTAGGTTGAAATTGCAAATTGACCCGCCCGCAGGCTGCATGAGAAATCCGAACAGCGAGGCCCCGCTTGCCTGAGTCGGACGCGCAGCAAGAATCGCCGGTCTCCTCATCGCAATGATCAAGCGGGCACGGCGCCTCTTCGCATCGAAGGGAAAAGATATGCCTGTCGCAATTGCCGGTGACCTGCCGGTGGGAATGGTCGCTGAGCACAGCTTGCTCACGATGGCGGCGCACGTGGTTGCCGCCGCAGTTGCTTTGCTGTTGTTGTTCGCGGGAAGAGTTTTTCCCCGCACCGTCAGTGGAATTTTCTACCTGCTGTTGGCTGGGCTGGTGGGATTCCGCTTGTTCGCGGCCACGAGTTATTTGCTCGTCCTGCTGGCCGCGCTGCTGCTGTTCGGATTGGGAACAGCATTGTCACTCTATTGGCCGCGCGCTGCCATGGCGATTGCCCTGCTCTGGCCATTTCCCCTGCTGTACTTTGCGCATCTCAATGAAACTGGCTCCTTCAGTCCGAACTTCACGTTGATCCTCGCTGCTCTCGCCGGCGGCGCGGCCCTCGGCGCCTTGTTTCCCAACACCAGCGTGGCGCTGCTGGCCGCGGCGCTGGGCACACTGGCGGCGGGCGTCTTTTGGCAGGTGGAATTGGGATTCACCGGCCTGCTGGCGATTTTCATCGCCGGTATGCTGTGGCAACTGCTCGTGCTGCCGCGGCTGCAAACGCTGTTGCAGTGGCTCGCCGCGCGCTGGCCGGAGCCATCCGCCAGCCGGGCGCAACAATTCCGCAGCTTGTTTCTGCGCGGCGCAGCCGTTTCGGTGGGAATGATGCTGGCGGTGGCGTTGCTGGTGCCTCGACCGCAGCCGGAACAAAACCGGAATCCGGAACGGCTGCAGCGTTTGCAGGCCGCCGGCGTGTTCGCGCGTCCCGGTTTGATTCTCTCAGCGGCGGACAACTACTACGTCTTTGGCCGGCCCTTGCCCGTTGCGATGATCGCGCCCTCCCCTGCGGCTGGGCAGCGTTTTGCTTTGCTGGTGCAAGGGAAGAGTCCACGGGCTGCGATTCACCGGCTGCGCACGATCAAAGAACCGGCAGAACTGGCAAAGCTGCGGCAGGCCGCTGCAATCACCTCAGCGGCGTTCGCGCGCATCGCGCCGCTGATCGCGCCCGGCCGGTCAGAAGCAGAAATCGCGCAGGAAATTGAAAATCTCTTCCAGGAAAAAGGTGCGCAGGCTTGGGCCTTTACGCCCATCGTGGCAGCGGGCGCCAACGCGGTGCTGCCGCACTACAGCGCCAAGCGCGCGGTGATGCGCGCCGGCTTGGTGGTGGTTGACATCGGCTGCAGCGTGGACAACTACACCAGTGACATGACCCGCACGTTCGCGGTGCGCGGACGCCTCTCCCCTGCCGAACGCAAACTGCTCGACCTCATCGTGGCCGCGGCTGACAGCGCCCGTGCGCATTTGCAGCCCGGCGCCACGATGCGCGATCTGCATCAGCGCGCCGCCGCAGTGATCGCAGCCGCGGGTTTCGGCCCCTTTTTCAATCACTATCTCGGGCATCACGTCGGCCTGGAGGTGCACGATCCCGCCAGCGACAGCCTGGCCGCGGGCATGGTGATCACGCTCGAGCCCGGCATCTACATTCCCGCCGGCGCAGCGGTTGACTCGAGTTACTGGAATCTCGGCGCCCGCCTGGAGGATACCTACCTCGTCACAGAAGCAGGGTACGAAACGATCACCGCCTTTCCCCTCATTTGGGAAACAAAGCAGGACTAAAAGGCGCCGGAAAATTCACGGCAAAAGGATTTGCATTCTTGCAATAAATTTCTACATTGGACGAATTTTTTGCAAAACCACCGGGCCGTTCCCGTGCGGTTGGCGGTTTGCGCACGCCGGGAAGGCCGGCACGCGCAAACTAAACGCGCGCGCCGCGAAACACACCGCGCTGCAGCGCACCGGTGGAGGTATTCGATAAACACTCAAATCCGTCATAACTGGAGGTTCCTGTGGCTGTCATGCACGCATATTCCCGCACGTCGGAGTTGCCGGCGATCGATGCCCAAACGGCACGCGAGTGGTACCGTTTGATGCACACCGGCCGTCTCATCGACGAGCGGGCCTGGATTCTCTTCAAGCAGGGCAAGGGTTGGAGTTATCTCGCGACCTGCTCGGGCCATGAGCCGATTCAGTTGGCGCTCGGACTGTCGTTCCGGCCCAAGAAAGATTATCTCTTCCCCTACTATCGCGATCAACTGACCTGTCTCGCCGCGGGCTTGACCATCGATGAAATCATGCTCAACGGCCTGAGCCGGCGCGACGACGTGGCTGCCGGCGGCCGCCACATGTCGAATCACTTTTCCAAGCCGGAAATCGGCATTCAGAACACCTCGAGCTGCGTCTCGAATCATGCGCTGCACGCGGTGGGCCTGGCGCGCGCCGTCAAATACTACAAATCCGATGCACTCACCTTCTGCAGCTTCGGCGAAGCCTCGGCCTCCGAGGGCTACGTCTTCGAGGCGCTCAACGGCGCCAGCCGCGAGCAACTGCCGGTGATCTTCGTCATTCAAAACAACAAATACGGCATCAGCGTGCCGGTGCATGAGCAAACCGCCAATGAGATCGTGGCGGACAACTTTGTCGGCTTGAAGTATCTCCACATCATTCGTTGCGACGGCACGGACCCCATTGCCAGCCGGGTGGCCATGGATGAAGCGATGGACTACGTGCGCACCGGCAAAGGCCCGGCGCTGGTGCACGCCCAGTGCGTGCGCATTGGTCCCCACTCCAACAGCGACAAGCACGAGTCCTACCGTTCGGAGCAGGAAATCAATGAAGTGGCGGCGCAAGACCCACTGCCGCGCTTCCGCGCCTACATTCTGGCCAAGGGTTTGCTCACCGAGGAAGAGCTGCGCAGCCTCGAAGAGGAAAACAAACGCCTGGTGACCGAAGCGGCGGCGCGCGGCGAGGCCGCCCCCCTGCCCGATCCCAAATCAATCTATGATTTCGCGGTCGCGCCGGTTTACCAGGTCGAAGAAACGCCCACGCCCGAGGACGGCGAGAAGGAAAAGATGCGGGAATCCATCAACCGCACACTGCACGAGGAATTTCAACGCAATCCCCACACCTTTCTCTGGGGCCAGGACGTAGCCTCCAAGGACAAGGGCGGCGTGTTCAACGTTACCAACGGCATGCAGCAGGCGTTCGGCAAGGGCCGCGTGTTCAATGCGCCCATCGCCGAGGATTTCATCGTCGGCACGGCCAACGGCATGAGTCGCTTCCGCGAGGATATGTGGGTGGTGATCGAAGCCGCGCAATTCACCGATTACGTCTGGCCTTCGATGGAGCAGATGGTCGAGCTGAGCCATGAATACTGGCGCACCAACGGCAAGTTCCTGCCCAACATCATCGTGCGGCTGTCGTGCGGGGGCTACATCGGCGGCGGGCTTTATCACTCGCAAAGCGCGGAAGGCGTGTTCGCCAACTTCCCCGGCTTTCGCATCGTGATGCCGGCATTCGCGGATGACGCCGCGGGCTTGCTGCGCACTGCGATGCGCTCGCGCGGGGTGACCATCATGTTCGAGCCGAAATATCTCTACAATCATCCCATGGCGCAGGCGCCCAAAACCGGGCCGAGTCACTTCGTGCCCTTTGGCCGTGCGCGCGTGCGCCGGACCGGCACGGATCTGACCATCGTGAGCTACGGCAATGCCGTGCACTGGTCACTGAAAGCCGCAGAAAAACTGGCCGAGGAGGGTTATGAGGCCGAGGTCATCGATCTGCGCACGCTGGTGCCCTATGACCTGGAAACGGTGCGCGCCTCGCTGCAGAAAACCAATCGCGTGATCGTGGCAAGCGAGGATCACAAGACCGGCGGCTACGGCGGCGAGGTGCTGGCGGAAATTTCAGAAACGTGCTTCAAGTTTCTTGATGCTCCGCCGCGCCGGGTGTGCACCAAGGACACGCCCATCGGCTTCAGCCGCATTCTCGAAGCCGCGATTTTGATCAACGAAGAGGATATCTATCAAGCGGCGCTGGAGGTGGTGAAGTACTAAACGCCGGTTGGGCAGGCAGAGGTTGTTGGGATGAAAACACGACGGGCGGCCTTGCTGAGCCGCCCGTTCTTGTTTCTGGAGAAATATGTTGGCGCTTGAAAAAGACTACACCGCCGAACAATTACGGCGCGAAGCCACTCTCATTTTGAACAGAAAATAGGGGGCACTCAATACCTATCGATTTTTGGCGCAGACTGGCCAGAATCAGGAAGATTATTTGGAGCTGCAAGAGCGCTTGTTCAACGACCAGAACGTCGACCAGCTCTATCGTACCGCCAAGCAACACTGGCAAAAACGCAATCGCCAGAAATAGGTCTTGCCCACTTGCTGTGTCCCCTTGCCTCCT
>JBBIKM010000003.1:15438-15654 GCA_037445455.1 bacterium
CGCCTTGTCTCCTTGCCCCACTTGCCTCCTTGCCCATGCAGTGGATTCCTGCAAAAAATTCGCGAGGCGCTCGCTGCGCTCCCGCCGAAAAGAGTAAAAAGCGTAAAAAGAACTCAAAGGGTAACTCCATGCTAACGGGCGTCCTGGGCGCAGCGAAAACCCGAATCGTCGTCGCGATTCGTGGGATAGTTCCTGAGACAATTGGCGCAGCGCACG
>JBBIKM010000003.1:15666-70266 GCA_037445455.1 bacterium
CCTGCGGAACGTAGTTCCACGACCCGCCGCGCAACACCCGAGACGTTCCGGTTGCTGGGCCTTTGGGGTTCTGCTTAGGGCTTTTGCCATAGTAGTCTTCCGCGTACCAATCGGCACACCATTCCCACACATTGCCCGCCATGTCGTATAGACCATAGCCATTTGCAGAGAAGCTGCCCACGTTGCGCAGATGACGCTTGGCATTTTCCCAGTTCAATTGGCGGGAACCATCGGCGTCATAATTCGCTTTGCTCGGGCTGATGTCATTGCCCCAAGGATAGTGGTACTTTGGTTTTCCAGCCAGGCCGGTATTCCCGCCGCGCGCTGCGTATTCCCACTCCGCTTCCGTAGGCAGCCGCTTGCCCGCCCATTGCGCATAATTCGTCGCGTCCTCCCAGCTTACGTTAACGACCGGATGATTCAGATTCTGCAATTGCTCTTCCCAATTTTCCGGATTCGGGCGGCCCGTGGCACGGAGATAGCTCTGGTACTGTGCCATCGTGACTTCGTACTGATCGAGATAGAACGCATCAACATAGACTTCATGCACCGGTTTTTCATCGCTGTCGCCGTCGTCGCTGCCCATCAAGAACAAGCCGGCGGGGATGAGCACCATGCCTTCGGGCGCTAGCCTGGTGGCCGTCTCAGTTGGCGTTACGACCGGTGGCCGGAGGGCCTGTTTGGGCTGCAAGGTAACTTGCGTCACCTGGCCCTTGGTGATAACAACGGTTTGCGCCACAGTTTCATTTTTGCCGTGAATCGCAATTTTGTGAGGACCGACGGACAGCGGGTACTCTTTTGCGTCGCCATTGTCGATTGTGTCAACCAATTCGTCGTCGATATGAACTTGTCCGGAGAGAAAAGCAATCACAAGCGCCCTGCCGAAGGCGGCAATGACTTCGCCACGCGGCCGGGCATTGAGTTTTTGTGCATAATCCTCCCGCAAAGCGAGTTCCTGACTCTGCGCTTGCGGATTGACAAACACGAACGTGCCGCGGTAATCCGCATCCTCGAGTGGCCACAAGCGCGGGGTCACGCTCTTGTGGTGGATCGCCGCAAAGCGCGCAACTTCAGTCTTGATCTGCGCGAGAATTTCCTCAACGGTGATGAAGCCGTCGCGGCCAGTGCCTTTATCCGCGTTACCGGAGCGGGCCGCGTTCAGGAATGCGCGCGTGAACACCCCGTTGCCCTTGCCGTCGCGGCCTTCGACTTCGTAGGTTTTCTCTTCCGCGGTGCCGGCAGTCATGATCATGCGGCAGCCATTGCCACTGAGCGAGGCGAGCAAGTCTCCCGGCCCACCTTTGGAAGCAAAGGCGAGCCCGGAGGCGCAGCAATCAAACACAAAAAGCATGTGATCGATATTCAACTCGCTGCTCCAATCCACAGCGGTGCGAATCGGCATGACCTGCGTGCCCACAAAATCGCCGGGAATGGCTTGGCTGAACTGCAGGTAGCCGGTCTTGCCGCGATTGTCGGCGCCGTGGCCGGAGTAGTAAAACATGAAACGGTCACGGAGTTTCAGACTGCGGCCGATTTTGTTGCGCACATAGCCGTCGATCAAGTCGCGGTTGACGACCTTCTCGCTTGCCACATAGACGGTGTCGAATCCTCCCTCGTTGAGCAAAAACTCGCGCATGTCGCGCAGATCTTTTTTCACGAACGGCAGTTGCGGCGACAGATGAGCATATTCGCTCACCCCCGCGAGTAACGCGACGCTGACGCCAAATGGCAGTTGATCTTTCGCAGGCAGTACGACGTTGAACAGATTCTCCAATTGCTGAAAGAACCAGGGCTTTCCGCCGGCCGCTTTCGTCCGGTGCCAACGCTCAACGCCATCGCGCAGTTTTGTGTATTGGATATTGGTTTGCGCCCAAACCGGCACGCAAACAAGCAGGAGCGCTATTTGCAGGACGAATGGCCTGTTGCGCCTGCCTCTGAGGAAGTAGAGGAGAGAGTGTGCCGTCAGCCCCAGCAGTGACGAACTGAGCAAGAAAGTCATTAAGGCGGACATTGGAATCCCCTTATTTTGAATTGCCACCCCGTCAAGAGCGGTGCGGTCGTTTCAAGAACTGCGCGTAACGATAACGACCGGCCGGTCAGAAATCAATCTCGAAGCCCGGGCGCTGGCGCAGCCGGCCTGCCCGAATCTGCGCTTGCAATTGCCAAATCGAGGAGATAGATTGCCAACAGCGATTTTCACATGAATCCTCGATCCAACTCGGGAGCTGATATGCGCCTTCAGCGACTGGCGGTTCTGGCTGTTCTGTTGCTCAGCGCCTGCACGCGCCAAATCGAATTCGAAGTGCCGGACACCAGCGGCATGGTCTGGTTCAAGGGCAACACCCACACGCACACCACTATGAGTGACGGCGACTCGCCACCGGCAGTGGTGGCGCAGTGGTACAAAGATCACGGCTATCGTTTTCTCGTGCTGTCGGATCACAACGTGTTCACCGATCCCGCCACGCTGGCGAGTCTGGTCGATTCCAGCTTCCTGCTGATTCCCGGGGAAGAAGTCTCCAGCAAATTCGAAACAAAGCCGGTGCATGTCAACGGTCTCAACATTCCCGGCGTGATCGCGCCGCACTTCGATTCCACTTTAGTGGGCACGATTCAGAAGAACGTCGATGCGGTGCGCGCGGTGGCGGGCGTGCCACACATCAATCATCCCAACTTCCGCTGGGCCTTCGATCATCGCGAGCTGCTGCAGATTTCAAACGACAAGTTGCTGGAGATTTTCAACGGGCATCCGCTGGTGCACAACCAGGGCGGCGGCGGCTGGCCGGGCATGGAAGAAGTGTGGGATCATTTGTTGAGCGCGGGCAAGCGCATCTACGGCATTGCGGTGGATGATGCGCATCATTTCCAGGGGGAGTTCGCCGCGGCGCGCTCGAATCCCGGCCGCGGCTGGGTGGTGGTGAAGGCGCGCGCGCTGTCGCCGCTCGAAATCGTGCAAAACCTCGAGGCCGGACTGTTCTATGCCAGCACCGGCGTCGAGCTGGAGGAGGTCGAAATCGCAGCGACCCGCCTTACAATTCGCATCCGGGAGAAAGGGGATTTCAAGTATCGCACGCAATTCATCGGCACGCAAGGCCGCATGCTGAGCCAGTCGTACCACAATCCCGCGGTGTTTGAGTTGGTCTCAGCCGAGCGTTACGTGCGCGCGCGCGTGACGGATTCGGCAGGAGCAACGGCGTGGGTGCAGCCGGTGTTTACGAGGTGAGTTCTGGGAATCATTCGGAGCTGGGAATCAATTCCCAGCCTGCTAGCCAAAGTCGCCTAAAGGCGACTTGATTCAGCGTCATTTCCCAATCGAGGATTGGAAATCAATCTCCTGCCTGCTAGTCAAAATCGCCTTGAAGGCAGCCAATTTCAAAATCATTGCCAGTCGGCTTCAGGGCTGGGAATCAATTCCCAGCCTGCTAGCCAAAGTCGCCTAAAGGCGACTCGATTCAGCGTCATTTTCCAATTGGGAATTAAAACTCAATTCCCAGCCTGCCAGCCAAAGCCGCCTGGAGGCAGCCAAATTGAAAATCGTTGCCAGTCGGCTTCAGCCGACTTCCGCTACCAGCAGGAAACCTCAAGGCGACTTGATGCAGCGCCATTTCCCCAATATTAAGCTCATTCCGGATACATCCCCGGCACGAGCAGGGGCAGGGGCTGGCCGTTGCGCTCGCTCATGAATTTGATAAACTGCAGTATCGGATCAGCGGCGATTTGCGTTTTGACGCCTGGCAATCCCGGACTGAGATTGAACAGGCCCTTGGAAGCGGGAATCTCGACCACTTTAATATCATCATTGACGTCGATTCCGGCGCGCTGCTGCGCAATGGCCAGAGCGGTCAACATGCCGCCGACTTCATCGACCAGGCCATTGGCTTTGCCATCAATGCCCGAAAAGATACGGCCTTCGGCAATGTTTTTCACCTGCTCGACAGACATGCCGCGGCCGCGCGCGACCTTGGCGACAAACGTTTCATAAAATCCCTTGATCAGCGCTTCGATCCGATCGCGTTCCTCCGCCGTCAAATTGCGCGCCGGCACACGCACGCCGAGATACGGTAGCGTGATGCCATAACCCGCATCCGCGTGCGCGCCGCGCTTGACGTGGTCTTCCGTCATGCCGATTTTTTCGCCAAAACCCTGGTCATAAATCCAGCCGCCGATGACCCCGATCGAACCCGTGATGGTAATGGGCCCGGCCACGATGGTGTCGCCGTACATTGAAATCCAATACCCGCCGGAGCCGGCGACTTGTCCCTGACTCACGATCACGGGCTTTTTCTCGCTGCATTTCCGCAGGGCCTCCGCCACCACGTCGCTGGCCATGCCATCGCCACCAGGCGAATCGACACGGAAGACGACCGCTTTGATCGCGCGATTCTTGGCGAGGTTGTGAAAAACTCTCTCCAGCCAGCGCGCGCGAATGCCCTCATCCATGGCGCACACGCCCAAGCCGTAAACCAGCGCGATCTTCGGCGGCTCGCCCCAAGCTTGCGAGGCGTCGGCTCGCTCTCGCAGGTCCTTCGCTGAACTCGAACGCAAAGATTTGCCTGTGACTTTCTTGATGACCTCACTGAGGGCCGACCAGCGCGCCAGGGTATCGACGAGGTGCGCTCGCAACGCCGACTCTGCCGTGAAGAGCGTTTCGTTGTCAATCAGTTGATCAAAGCGTTCCGGCGTTAGACCGCGCGAGGCGCATACCTCACGCCGCACCAGTTCGTACCAATCATCGACGAAATCCTGCAACTGCTCGCGGTCGCCTTCAGACAGGCGGTCGCGGCTGAGGCTTTCCATCGCAGATTTGTACTTGAAAAAGCGCCACTCGTCGAATCCGAGCCCCATTTTCTCGAGCGTGCCTTTCAAGTAGGTGCGGCCCAGCACAAATCCCTGCAGCGTAAGCATGCCCTCGGGATCCAGCACGACTTTATCCGCGACGCTCGCCAAATGATAGTCTGTCATCCCGGCGTTGTCGATGAAGATGATCACCTTCTTGCCCGCCGCCTGCGCTTGCTTGAGCGCTTCGCGAATTTCCCAGGCATGCTCCGGCCGGATCTGCATGCCGGAGAGATTGAGCGCCAGCACTCCGATCTGCAGATCTGCGGTTGCGGCGCGAATGTTGTTCAACACCTCGTAAAGCCGGTTGGTGTCCTTGTCAAACCAAACGTACTTGTGATAATCCATCCGGCCTTTAAGGTTGAGGGCGAGATGGCGTTTTCCTTTGCCGGCGGTAACAATACCTGGCTTCACGCCACCAGCGCGAATCATGTAGGTATTGTAGGCATGCTCACGCTCGCTGTCGAAATGCGCCTGTCCGCCCATGCCGCTCTTGCCGAAGTTGATCGTCAGACCCAGCGTGAACGCTTCGGAGTCGAAGGTACGCCCCACGAGATGTAATCCTTCCACCACTTGCAGAGCTGCGCCGGCACTCCAGGGCGCCTCGGAAAGCGACATGCCGTTTTGCAGCGCCGCATCCGCGAACAGCGTGAGCTGCGGCGTGCCCAGCGGACGAATGCCGATCTCGGCAATGCCTTCGCGGTTGCTGCTCGCGGTGGCAAAATTGCCGAGCAATCCCACCGAAAGAAAACGCGCAGGCCGCACAATCGCACCGAGGGCAAACTGTTTCTCGCGGCCGAACGCGGTGCGATCGCCGGTTGACCAAACATACGCCAGACCCAGGCCAACAGCGCGCGAGCCAAAGCCGGTGGCGAGATTGAAATCCGTGACCGCCCGATTGCCGTTATGCCGGCGCTGTGTCGAGAATCCCAGCCCGCGCGTGCCCCAAAAGAGGCCCCAGTCCTTGAAGGAGGCGGCTCGGGTTCCGTCCGTTGACCAGAGAAAGCGCGTCTCGCTCTGCTGCAGCAGGGCAAGATTGGCAGGATTCACAAAGCCGAGCAGGCCATCGGCGAAGGCCGCGGGCGGGGCCAGCAGAAAATCATTGCGGGAGTAATAGCCGGAGAGTGATTGCGAGTGGGCGAGGTCAAGGCACAGAGCAGCCCAGAGCAGGGCGGCGCAAATCAGCGTCTTGTTCATGGCGATTCCGGTCATTGCAAGTGATCATCAGCGAAGCGCCCATGGCAGCAAAAAGCAGAAGGCAGCCAAAACGGGAGCGGCGCCGCTCAGGACAATTGCGCCAGGGCATGCTGGGCGGCGTTCTGCTCGGCGCGCTTCTTCGAATTGCCGACTCCCATGCCCATGGTGCGGTTTTGGATTCTGACTTCCACCGTGAAAATTTTGTTGTGGTCGGGGCCTTCTTCGGAGAGAACGTTGTAGTAGGGCGTGCCCAGGTTGCGACTTTGCGAGAGCTCGAGCAGAATGCTTTTGAAGTTGCGATGCTGCTCTTCGCTGAGTATTTGCTCCATATCGCAGAGCAGCGATTGCTTGACGAATTGGCGGGCAGGATCGAGGCCGCCGTCGAGATAAACCGCGCCGATGACCGCTTCATACGCATCGGCGATGATGGAGGGCCGCAGCCGGCCGCCAGCCTGCTCTTCCGATTCACTCATCAAAAGGAAGTTGCCCAAATTGAGCTTGCGGGCGATGCGGGTGAGAATTTTGCGGCTCACCAGCAGCGATTTGATCGCCGTGATGTCGCCTTCTTCTTTTTCGGGGAATTTGCGGTAAAGGTATTCGGTGACCACCAGGCCGAGCACGGAGTCACCCAGGAGTTCGAGGCGTTCGTTGGAGTGGGAACGGCGCTCGTTGACTTGCGGCAGGTAGGAACGGTGTTTGAGCGCCTGGGTGATCAGTTCCCGGCGGCGGAAGCGGTAGCCGATCAGCTTGCAGAATTCCTTGATCTGCGCGGCGTGGGGCGCCCTTCTGCTCTTTCCATTCCTGCTGAAAAGCTGTCGGAGTCGAAGCAGCATAGAATTAAAGCGATGGCGGGAGATCCTGCCAGCCCGTCTGCTGGCGCCGGCGTCCGGAAGCGCCGGCCAGCCGTCGCGGCGCGGGCGGATCAATCGTCCAAGAATTTCTTCACAGCAACCGTCACATTATGGCCACCGAACCCGAAGGAATTCGAGATGGCATAGTCGACCTTGCGGTACACTGCTTCATTCGGCGTATAGCAGAGGTAGCATTCGGGATCGGGAGTGAATTGATTGATCGTCGGCGGAATTGCATTGTGACGGCAGGCGAGCAGAGTCAGGATCAACTCGATCGCACCGGCGGCACCGAGCAAGTGCCCGAACATGGATTTGGTCGAGCTGATGTTGAGCTGCGCGGCGTGCTCGCCAAACACCCGGGCGATGGCATCGGTTTCGGTCTTGTCGTTGGCCGGCGTTGACGTGCCGTGCGCATTGACATACTGCACCTCCGCCGGCGCAATGCCGGCCATGGTCAACGCCTGCCGCATGGCGCGAATCGCGCCTTCCCCGCCGGGCGCCGGTGCCGTGATGTGGTAGGCATCCGCGGTCGAGCCCAGGCCCACGATCTCGCCGAGAATCTCGACCCCGCGCCGGCGGGCGCTGTCCAGCGATTCCAACACCAGAATGCCTGCGCCTTCGCCCATGACGAAACCGTCACGCTCCTTATCGAAGGGCCGGCTGGCACGCGGTGGGTCATCGTTGCGGGTGGAAAGCGCCTTCATGGCGTTGAACCCGCCGATGCCCATTGGCGTAATCGCCGCCTCACTGCCGCCGCAGACCATGATCTCGGCCTCGCCGCGCTCGATGATGCGAAAGCATTCTGCCACCGCGTGCGAGCTGGAGGCGCAAGCAGAGGTGATCGCGTAGTTGGGACCTTTGAACTCGTGTTGAATGGAGATATGGCCGGAAGCCATATCTGAGATCATCATCGGAATGAAAAAGGGGCTGAGACGAGAGACGCCCTTTTCCGCGTACTTTTCAAACTCGCGCTCGAACGTTGTCAAGCCGCCGATGCCCGAGCTGACAATAACGCCGACGCGCGTCTTGTCGATGCCGGCATCCTGCAGGCGGGCGGAAGCAATGGCCTCGGAGGCTGCCGCCATGGCGTATTGCACGAAGGGATCCATGCGGCGTGCCTCTTTGCGATCAATGTAGTCTGTGGGATCGAAGTTTTTCACCTCCGCGGCAAACTTGGTTTCCACCGCCGCCTCCTCTGGATCGAATTTGGTGATCCCGGCGACGCCTGACTTGCCGGCGAGAGCGTTCTCCCACATCTCCTTGACATTGTTTCCCAGCGGCGAAATGGCCCCGAGGCCCGTGACCACCACTCGTCTCTTTTGCATCTGCTCTTTAGCGTTGTTGAACCTCACAGCCAGGCTGAGCGGGCGAGACGATGCTCACCTGGTTGTTGCTTCCGGCGCGCCGCGCGTGCGTCCGTGGCCGCCATGCCCCTCGGCCATGGCCGGATGCCGAATCAGGCCGGCGTCTTCTTGCTCTTGAGATACTCCAACGCCTTGCCGACGGTCGTGAGCTTCTCGGCCTCTTCGTCGGGAATCTCGATGTCAAATTCCTCTTCGAATGCCATCACCAGCTCGACGGTGTCGAGAGAATCCGCACCGAGATCCTCGATAAAACTGGCCTCGTTGGTGACCTGGTTGGCATCAACGCCGAGCTGATCCACGATGATCTGCTTCACTTTGCTTTCAATATCAGCCATTCGGTTTCACTCCTCAATTCTTGATTGAAAGGTTGATTGGACTACAACGCTGAATTATTTGCCGTCTTGAAGAAGAACACAACCACCGCGGCACGCCGCGCTCATGCCATCACCATGCCGCCGTCGATGTTGATCACCTGGCCGGTGAGGTAGTCTGCCTCCGGCGAAGCCAGGAACAAAACCACGCCCGCGACTTCATCGGGCGTGCCCAGGCGGCCGAGTGGAATCGACTGCAACAGCGCGTCGCGCACACTGTCAGCGAGCACGGCCGTCATGTCGGTTTCGATAAAGCCGGGCGCCACGGCATTCACCTGAATGTTGCGGCTGGCCAGCTCACGTGCCGCCGATTTGGTCAGCCCGATGACCCCGGCTTTGGCGGCGCAATAGTTCGCCTGGCCTTTGTTGCCCATCAGCGCCACGATGGAGGTGATGTTGATGATCTTGCCACTGCGCTGCTTGATCATTACCTTGCTCGCCGCGCGCAGATGATTGAACACGCCGGTGAGATTGGTATTGAGCACCTCCTGCCATTCCTCTTCGCGCATGCGCACGAGAATATTGTCGCGCGTAATGCCGGCATTGTTGACCAGTATATCGAGGCGGCCGAACCGCTCCACCGTGCTCTTGATCAGCGCGTCAACCTCCGCGGCCGCGCCGGCATTCACCGCCTGCGCCACCGCTTCGCCACCCTGCCCGCGGATTTCCTCCGCCGCTTTTTCGGCGGATTCCAGATTGCGGCCGGTGAGCACGACTTTCGCGCCCGCCGCCGCGAACCGCATCGCAATGGCCTTGCCGATGCCGCGGCTGCCGCCGGTCACGATGGCAATTTTGTCTTGCAAGGGGGTCATGAGTCGATCGTTGCAGATAAAGACAATTTAACCCTGCGCCAGCGCCTGCACCTCGGCAACCGTGCCGACCGTCGTCGCGGCGTAGGCCTTGTTGATCCGCTTGAGCAAACCGGCCAGCACTTTGCCCGGGCCAATCTCATAGAACTGTTGTGCGCCATCGGCAATCATGTTTTCAATGGTCGCAACCCAGCGCACCGGACTGGTGAGTTGCTGCTCCAGCCTTTCCCGCAGCGCGGCGGCGGCCCGCTCGGGCCGGGCCGTGACGTTGGTGTAAACCGGACAGCGGGCCTCGGCGAAATGCGCCGCCGCCAGCGCCTGTTGCAGGCCCTGGCGCGCGCCCGCCATCAAGGGCGAATGAAAGGCCCCGCCCACCACCAGCAGTTTCGCCAGTTTTGCGCCGCGCTCTTTGGCAAGCGCCATAGCTCTTTCCACTGCCGCCACATGACCGGAAATGACCGTCTGCTCATGCGAGTTAAAATTGGCGGCCTGCACGACTTGTTGCTGCGGGGCCAGTTCCTCAGTGGCCGCGCGGCAAACCGCCTCGACCGCCTCCGGCGCCAAACCCATAATCGCCGCCATGGTGCCGGGCTGCTCGCGGCCGGCGGCTTCCATCAACTCGCCGCGCAGCTTCACGAGTCGCAACGCTTCGGTGAAACTCAAGACTTGCGCCGCCACCAGCGCCGAATACTCGCCCAGGCTGTGGCCGGCGGCCATTGCGGGCAAAAGGCCCTGCTCTTCCAGCAAGCGGGCCACGATGGCACTGTGAATCAGAATGGCCGGCTGCGTAATCGAGGTCCGCGTCAGTTCCTCCAGCGGGCCTTCGAAACAGACTCTCTGAATGTCAAAGCCGAGCACGGCGTTGGCCTGCTGGAACATTTCGCGCGCGACGGGATGGGCTTCGTACAAGTCCCTGGCCATTCCGACGAACTGCGACGCTTGTCCGGGGAAAAGGAAGGCGATCTTCGGCTGCATGGCTTAGAATCGAATGAGTGCCGAGCCCCACGTGAAACCGCCGCCAAAGGCCACCATCAGGCAGAGGTCATGCGGGCGTAAACGGCCTTTTTCAAAGGCTTCGTCAATGGCGATCGGTATGGAAGCCGAGGAGGTGTTGCCATAGTTCTGCACATTCACGTAGACTTTTTCCATCGGCATGTTCACCCGCTTGGCGGTGGCGATGATGATGCGCAAATTGGCTTGATGCGGGATCAGCAGGTCGACCTGCTCACCGCTCAGGTTGTTGCGCTCGAGCAGGCCCGCCGCGGCATCGCCCATCGCCGTCACCGCGTGCTTGAACACTTCCGGGCCTTGCATGTCGATGTGAAACATCTTTTCCGCAACGGCGACTTCAAACGGGACGCGCGTTCCGCCGCCGATCATGCACAACAGGCTGGTGAGACGGCCATCGCTTTTGATGAAGGTGTCGAGGATGCCGGTCTCGCCCTGCGCCGGCCCCAGCACCAGGGCGCCCGCGCCATCGCCGAACAGCACGCAGGTGGCGCGGTCGGTCCAGTCGGTGATGCGGCTCAAAATCTCGCCGCCGATCACCAGCACATAGCGGGCCTTGCCTGCGGCTATCATGTTGTCAGCCATGGTCAGGCTGTAGATGAAACCGGAGCACGCGGCGGAGAGATCGAAGGCGGCCGCGCGCGTGGCGCCCAGCATCTCCTGCACGTAGCAGGCCGTGGAGGGAAAGTACGAATCGCCGGTTACCGTGCCGATGATGATGGCATCCAATTCTTCGGCAGGGATTTTGGCCTGGGCCAGAGCCTTGCGACCGGCGGCGGCGCAGAGTTTGGAAGTCAAATCGTCCGGCCCCGCAATGAATCGCCGTTCAATGCCGGTGCGCGAGCGAATCCATTCATCGCTCGTGTCCACCATTTTCTCGAGGTCCGCGTTGGTCAGCACGCGTTCGGGGACAGCCCGACCCGTGCCCAATACCATCGACTTAGGCGTCTTGCTCAACGAGTGACACTCCCTTTCGCGCTTCGAAGGATTCCAGTTCCTGACGGATAATCTGATTGATGCCTTCCCGCACCATGACCATCGCCTCCTTGATGGCGTTGCGAATGGCTTTCGGCGTGGAGGAACCGTGGCAAATGATGGTGACCCCGTCGACCCCGAGCAGGGGCGCGCCGCCATATTCCTCGTAGTCGAAAATCTTGCGCAACCCCTTGAACGTGGGCTGCATCAGAAACGCGCCGATGTTGAGGAAGATTTTCTTGCCGATCTGGCGCTTAATGTGCCGGCGAAAGACGCTGCCCAGGCTTTCCGTATACTTCAAAATCACGTTGCCGACAAAGCCGTCGCATACCACCACGTCCGCCTTGGCCTGCAAAATGTCCCGGCCCTCGACATTGCCGATAAAGTTGATGCTGCTTTGCTCGAGCAGCTCATAGGCATCGCGCGTGACTTCGGTGCCCTTGGAGCGCTCCTCGCCGATGCTGAGCAGGGCGATCCTGGGCCTTTCCAGCCCGACGACCCGCTCCATGAAAATGCTGCCCATCAAACCGTATTGAAAAAGGTGTATGGCCTTCGCGTCGACGTTGGCGCCGACGTCGATCAACATCGTCACGCCGTTGCCGTTGGGAATCAACGAACCGATGCCCGGGCGGTTGACGCCGACAATGCGGCCGAGCACGAACAAGGAAGCCGCCATCGCCGCGCCGGTGTGGCCGGCGCTCACCACCGCATCCACCTGGCGCTCCTGATGCAGATGATTGGCGACCAGGATCGAGGCGTCTTTCTTCTTTTTCAGCGCCGCAGTGGGCGAGTCCGACATCTCGATTCTTTCGGAGGCATGATGAATCGAAAAGTGCAGTCGGTCGCCTCGCGTCAACAGCGGATGCCGGCTGATTTCCTGCTCGATTTGCGCCCGATCGCCGACGAACACGATTTCGCAGTCACCATCGTTCAGCCGTGCCGCTTCCAACCCACCTTGCACGATCGCGGCCGGTGCAAAGTCACCACCCATCGCATCCAAGGCAATCCGCATAGGGTCCTCTTTTCATCAAATCAAGCCGTGGCACCACGCCGGCATCGGCACGCGCTCACCAGGACGGCTGGCGCCATACGCTTCCACGCTCTCCCGCCTTTCCATGAAACTGCGGTTCCAGAGGCGATCGGGCCCCACCAGTGGTCCCGGCCGCCGCAAACGGCCGGATCACGCAGCGCCTGCCACGATCCTGTTGCATTGTCCGGAACCATGTCATGCGGGCTGCTTCTCTTCGTGTCGTGATGAACGTGATGAGATGCGGGCGGAAGAATTCCGGCTCTTCTCCTTCATCAGTGGTAGGGAAAGGTCAGGACAACTCGCGCGGCAAAAACACCGATCGATCATTGTAATAGCCGCAGTTCGGGCAGACACGATGGGGCATTTTGGGCTGATGGCAATGGCTGCACTTGGTAGTTTTGGCAGACTCCAGCTTCCAGTGGGTACGTCGTTTATCGCGGCGTGTCCGGGAGTGACGTCGTTTGGGATTTGGCACAAGAACCTCGCTTCAGTTGATCAGTTTTTGCAACACTTGCCAGCGCGGGTCGATCGGCCGCACGCCGCACAGGCAGGTTTCTGTATTCAAGTCCACCCCGCAATGTGGGCAAAGCCCCTTGCAGGTTTCCGCGCAGAGAATTTTTGAGGGAATCGCCAGCAGCAACAAATCGCGCAGATCCTCGGTGATGTCCACCTCGCGCGCGTCCCGCTCGAGGGGATGCACTTCGTCTTCCGTGAGCGCCAGCAATTCTTCATCATTGGAGAAAATCACCCGGCCGCTATCGGCAATCGTCACCTCCACTTCTTTCAGGCAACGATCACAATGGAAACGGCCAACCGTCTCAATGCGGTTGCGCAAGAAAAGGCTAGCTGCCCGCCTCTCCAGGTCAACCTGAATATGCACCGGATTGAGTAGGTTGGGATGATCGATGATACCGCAACTCGCCGGCTGCTCCTCAAAGTGAAGGCGGTGAACGCCTTCCGCGAGTCCAATTAGGGAAATCTTCATGTCGCGGCAAATTCATAATGCAAAGTGGGACGCAATTTATAAAACCGGCTGGTTGAAGTCAAGCTAAAATTCCGGCTCAACCCGTGCATTTTCATTGATCTTGGCGCACTCGATCCAGCCAGTAACCGGATTGCAATTGATAAACAAGGTTGTCCGCCAGAGCTTCGGCCGCCTCTTTGGTGGCAAAACGGCCAATCCGCACGCGATACCAAATGCCACCCTTCGAGGGAATGTTGGCGCGCTGAACATACACCTCATGCCCCTGGCCCTCATAGCGCTTCGCGTCCGCCTCTGCGTTGCGGCGGGATTGCCACGACGACACCTGCACGGTGTATATTCCCTCACTACTCGACACCACCGTCGGTCGGGGTTCATCAACGGATGTTGGCGGTGGGGTCACACTCGGCTGTGGTTGCACGTCGGTGATGGCGGCAGCCGGCCGCGGCTTCTCGGCAGCAGTGTTATACCGGTTCCAATACCAAACGCCGGTGGCGACAATCAACACCAGCGCTGCTACCGCCGCAGCCGCGATCCACTTGGTCTGTTGTGTAGCCATGCGATCATACCTCCTTTTTCTTGCGGCGCATCCCGCTGCCGTCGTGCGCTCGGTCGCGTTGCCTGCATTACCAGACGCGGGTACGCGGCAGTAGCAAGGCCGAAAAAGTGGCTGGCCTCCCGGGTCGTGAAAGCAAAACCATCGCCCGGGAGGAACACAGCCGGCGGATCCGCTAGCGCTCGGCCCCGCCTGCCAGTCAGGCGGGTGGCCTCGAAATTACATCGTTTCCAACAGCTCCTTTTCTGAGAAGAAGAACGCCACCTCGATGCGGCCGTTCTCCGGGGAATCAGAGCCATGAATGATATTGTTTTGCTTGCTGGTCGCAAAATCCTTGCGAATGGTGCCGGCCTCGGCCTGAGCGGGATCAGTGGCGCCGATCAGCTTGCGAAAATCTGCCACCGCGTTGTCTTTTTCCAGTGCCAGCGGCACCACGCGGTCACTGCTCATGAAACTGACCAGATCTTTGTAAAAGGGACGCTCCTTGTGCACCTCATAGAATTTGCCGGCGGTTTCCGGCGTCAGGCGCACCATTTTCATTGCCAGAATGCGAAAGCCCGCCGCCTCGATGCGCTCCAGAACTTTGCCCATTTTTCCGGCCGCGACACAATCCGGTTTCAGAATTGCCAGAGTACGCTCCAACATTGAACTCCTTTCTGCGTGCTGAAGATGATTTTGAATTCGCCGGCAGCCAGGGCGAAATCTGCCGGCGCGGTCTTGCTACTTTTTGCCGGTTTTGGCTTTCGCCGCTGCCTTCACAGTTCTGGCTGCACCCGCGGCTACCGGCTTGGGCCGGGCCGCAGTTTTCACCACGCTCGTCTTGCGCGCCGCGGGCTTGCGCTTGATCTTCTGCAACTGCTCTTGAATGCGAAGCCCGATTTCTGCCGGACTTTGACACACCGTGGCGCCCGCCTCCGCGAGCT
Organism: bacterium; assembly: GCA_037445455.1. Classification (GTDB taxonomy): domain Bacteria; phylum Zhuqueibacterota; class Zhuqueibacteria; order Zhuqueibacterales; family Zhuqueibacteraceae; genus Coneutiohabitans. Next base: position 30,569 of record JBBIKM010000003.1, read on the forward strand.
TCGCCATCTTTTCAGCGGCCGTGCCCTGACCGCCGGCAATGATGGCGCCCGCGTGACCCATGCGCCGTCCGGGCGGCGCGGTCCGGCCCGCGATAAATGCCACGACCGGCTTGCGGAATTCTCGCTTGATATAGGCCGCGGCCTCGTCTTCGGCGTTGCCGCCGATTTCACCGATCAACACCACGGCATCGGTGTCAGGATCGGCATTGAACAGCCGCAAGGCATCCACAAACGTGGTGCCGACGATGGGATCGCCGCCGATGCCCACGCAGGTGGATTGGCCGATGCCGAGATCGGAAAGCTGTTTCACCGCTTCGTAGGTAAGCGTGCCGCTGCGGGAGATGACGCCCACCCGGCCCGCCAGGTGGATGAAGCCCGGCATGATGCCGATCTTGCACTGGCCCGGTGAAATCACACCCGGGCAGTTGGGGCCGATCATGCGCGCGCCGGTTTTGATCAGGAACGCCTTGACGGTCAGCATGTCCATCACCGGAATGCCCTCGGTGATCGTAACAATCAACGGCACGCCTTCCGCCGCCGATTCCATAATGGCATCGGCGGAGAAAGAGGGTGGAACAAAAATCGCGGCGGCGTTGGCGCCGGTGGCGCGCACGGCCTCCGCCACGGTATCGAAAATCGGAACGCGGTCGTCGAACTTCTGCCCGCCCTTGCCCGGCACCACGCCGGCGACCACCTGCGTGCCATAATCCATCATTTGCCGCGTGTGAAATGAACCTTCGTTTCCCGTAATCCCCTGCACCAACACACGCGTCTGTTTGTCAACTAGTATGCTCAACTGCTCCTCCTCGTGAATTGAAGTCGTTCGTCATGTCGCGTGCCACTCATGCCTGAATCGAGGCCACGACTTTCTCCGCGGCCTCTTTGAACGTGTGCGCCACCAGAATCGGCAGGCCGGAATTGGCGAGCAGTTCGCCCGCCTCCCGGGCATTCGTGCCTTCCAGGCGCACCACCAGCGGCACGGTAATCCTGACGTTCTGCGCCGCTTGAATCACGCCCTGCGCAATGCGGTCACAACGCACGATGCCGCCGAACACGTTGATGAGAATCGCCTTGACGTTGGGATCGGAGAGGATAATTTTGAAGCCGTTCTCCACGGTCTCGGGGTTGGCGCCGCCGCCAACGTCCAGGAAATTCGCCGGCATGCCGCCGGCAAGCTTGATGATGTCCATCGTGCCCATCGCCAAACCGGCGCCGTTGACCATGCAGCCGACGTTGCCGTCCAGCCGAACGTAGTTGAGATTGTGCTTCGAAGCTTCGACTTCCAGCGGGTCTTCCTCGTTGAGGTCGCGCAAGGCGAGAATGTCGGGATGGCGGTAGAGCGCATTGTCGTCGAAGTTCATTTTGGCATCGAGCGCCAGCACCCGGCCGTCGGTGGTCACGATCAGAGGATTGATTTCCGCGAGCGAGCAATCGGAGGCAACATAGGCGCGGTATAGCGCCTGAAAAAACTTCACTGCATTCTTGAAGGCCTCCCCTTGCAGGCCCAGGCCAAATGCCAGTTTGCGCGCCTGCGCCGCCCGCAAGCCGGTAAGCGGATCAATGTACTCCTTCAAAATCAGCTCCGGTGTCTCCGCCGCGACTTTCTCGATTTCCACGCCGCCGGCGGTGCTGGCCATGAACACGAGCTGAAACGCCGAGCGATCCAGCACGATGCCGGCGTACAACTCGCGCGCGATGTTCAGCGCTTGTTCCACCAACACCTGGCGCACCTGCCGGCCTTCCGGCCCGGTTTGCGGGGTGACAAGCTGCATGCCGATCATCTGGCGGGCGATTTCATAGGCCTCGTGGGCGTTCTGCGCCAGTTTCACCCCGCCGCCCTTGCCACGGCCGCCCGCATGGATTTGCGCCTTCACCACCACTCTGCCGCCCAGCTCGTGAGCGATCACCCCGACTTCTTCCGGGGTCTTGGCGACCCTGCCCGCCGGCACCGCGACCTCAAATCTGCGCAGAATCTCTTTCGCTTGATATTCGTGAATCTTCAATTCTCCTCCTCGGATAGTTTCCAGGTATGATTCAGATCTTTCTGATGGAAAAATGCATGCAAAGGGCACCGGCACGAATCTTCTTTGGTATCGCGACCTCCTGCAAATCGTTGGGTCGCCCGAAGGCTATCTCAGATCGATGGCATTGTCGAGACTGACAACGATGATTCAAACGCTGTCCCTCCTGAAACTTTGCGCTTCTCCCAACATCTTCGCAGATTCAGCCCCGGCGCCTCAGATAAGACCTCTTCCCGAATCTCGTCGTCGCAGATTGTCATCCGGCTCTTCCTCATTTTCCCGGGATCGGTCAGGTGCAATGTGGCCAGGCGCACAGCCCCAAAAAATCTTCACCACTTCGGCTTATCTCTTTGCACCCGGCAGGGCGGCAATTTCCGCTTCTTTCGTGCCTCGCGGAATATCGTATGCGATTGCCGCGAGGCCGCCAATAACAAGATTTTTAACGCGCGCGGCGCTTAACGCCCGGCACAACGCGAGCTCTCTTCTTAGCATGATGCCTCGGGTTTGCGCGTTCCACGGCCAGGGCAAATTCCATGAATTCAAACATACTCCTCATGCGCTCTCTGGGAGTCAGTTCAGCGAAATCGCGAACCTTGGCTTCCATCGTCTCATGTTCGAAGCCGCAGAGCACTTTTGCCTCATGGGGCATATGCTGCTTCTCCCAAACGCGTAATTAATCTGATACATGATTTTGGGGATAGCCACTGACGCCCGCGTCTTGCGGCGTTTTGCAACTTTGCCTTTTGGCGCCTCTCCTCGAATTTTCGCAAATTTATCTGGCTCGATATTCATGCCTCTGCAATTGTCCTTCCCTTTGATCACTGCAAAAAGTTGGAGAAGAATTCCAAAGCCTGCCTGTCGAATATGCTCATCGTGAGTCAAAGCTTTGACCAAGCCCTTTTCTTTCATGACGGCCATCGAAATGCAATCGGTCAAGCTCCACTTCTTGTCTGAATACTTCTCATAGATCTCCCGGCCCTTGCTCCAGGGAACCTCATCAACAAAAACAACTTCGATGCGGGGCGATGCGATGAGCCGTTTGGAAAACTCGGCCACATTGCGATGATATCTGGGTTCTGCGAGACGGTTTGCTGTTTCATTATTCCCGCTTCAATCAGGCATTTTTTCCGCCGACACCACGGTTCCCGTCCTGCCTTGCCAGGCCTCTTCAAATGCGTCAATCGAAGTGATCACCACGCGCCGGCCGCCGCCTTCCAGGAAATTGATCGCTCCGCGTATCTTCGGCCCCATGCTGCCCGCCGGAAAATGGCCCTCCGCGTAGTAGCGCTTCAGCTCGGCGAGCGTGATGTGATCCAGCCATTGTTCATTTGGTTGGCGGTAGTTGATCGCGACCTTCTCAATGGGCGTCAGAATCGCCAGCTCGTCCGCGCCGATGTCCCTGGCGAGCACCGCGGCGGCCAGATCCTTGTCGATCACGGCGTTGATGCCTTCCAGCAGCTCCGGGCGTTCGTGTTGATCGTAGTAAACCGGGATGCCGCCGCCGCCCGCAGCAATTACGATGTGCCCGAGTTGCATCAGCTCGCGGATGACCTTGCGCTCGACGATTGCCACCGGCTCGGGAGAGGGCACGACGCGGCGCCAGCCGCGACCAAGATCTTCCTTCATTTGCCAGCCGTAACGTTCGCGCAGTTCGGGCACTTGCTCCGCAGTGTAGACCGGGCCGACAAACTTGCTCGGCTGCTTGATGGAGGGGTCATCCGGATTCACCACCACCTGCGTCACCACTGTCACGACCTCCCGCCGCAGGCCGTGCCGGTGCAGCATGTTTTGCAGCGATTGCTGAATCATGTAGCCCATGCCGCCTTGCAGATCGGCGACGATTACACCCAGCGGCAAAGGCGGCACAAGATGGCGCGAGGTTTCGACGCGAATAAGCGCATTGCCGACCTGCGGGCCGTTGCCGTGCACAATCACTACGCGATACCCTTCCGCAATCAGGCGCACCAGGCTCTTCAGGCTGCGGCGCGTGTTGGCAAACTGCTGGTAGATGTTGCCGTCTTCAAACTCGCGCGTGATCGCGTTGCCGCCAATGGCGATGACCATGCACTTTTCATTCATGGCTCAGGCGAACCGCTGCAAGATCTCGGCGAGCGTCGGCCGGCCGATTTCCTGCAATTCATAGGTGACGCGCGTGCTGGGTTTGTTGATCTGCAACAACCGCCCCAAATCAACCGGCGTCGCGATGATCACACTGTCGCAATCCGTGGCATTGATGGTGGCTTCGAGATCGCGAATCTGCTGGTCGCCATAGCCCATGGCCGGCAGCAAGGTGCCGATGCCCGGATAGCGCCGAAAGGTTTCAACCAGACTGCCCTTCAGGAAGGGCCGGGGATCGACCAACTCCCTGGCGCCGAAGCGCCGGGCCGCCACCATGCCGGCGCCCAGCGTCATCTCACCGTGCGTCAAGGTGGGGCCGTCTTCGATGCACAGCACGCGTTGATTGCGAATGATCTCCGGCTGCGCCACGGTGATGGGCGATGCGGCATCCACAATGATGGCCCCGGGATTGTGCTCGCGCACCGCCTGCCGCACCCGCTCGATGTTTTCCGGCGTTGCCGAAACTTCCTTGTTGATGACGACCACGTCCGCCATGCGCAAGTTCGTCTCACCGGGATGATAGCGGGTCTCATGGCCGGGCCGCAACGGATCCACCACGACAAGGTGCAGGCTGGGTTTGAAAAAAGGTGTGTCATTGTTGCCGCCATCCCACAACACGATATCCGCCTCCTGCTCGGCGCGGGCCAGGATCGCGGCATAATCGACGCCGGCATAAACGATTGTGCCCATGTTCAAATGCGGCTCATATTCCTCCCGCTCTTCAATCGTGCAGTTGTGCGCCGCCAGATCCGCAAAACTGGCGAAGCGCTGCACCGCCTGGGCGGCGAGGTCGCCGTAGGGCATCGGATGCCGCACCGCCACCAGTTTCTTGCCGAACCCGCGCAGAATCTGCGCGACCCGCCGCGTGGTTTGGCTTTTGCCGCAGCCGGTGCGCACCGCGCAAATGGCGATCACTGGTTTGGAAGCCGACAGCATCGTCGCGCGTGTGCCCAGCAGCGTGAACGTGGCGCCCGCGGCATTCACCAAACTGGCCTGGTGCATCACATATTCGTGGGAAATATCACTGTAGGAGAAAATCACTTCATCGATGCGTTCGCGGCGGATCAAATCCACCAGCTCGCTTTCCGGATGGATGGGGATGCCGTGCGGATAGAGCCTGCCGGCCAGGGCCGCCGGATAGCGCCGGCCGTCGATGTTGGGAATCTGCGTTGCCGTAAAAGCCACGACTTCATGCGATTCGCGCTCACGGTAATTGACATTGAAATTGTGGAAGTCGCGTCCCGCAGCTCCCATAATCAGCACTCGGGTTCTCGCCATGATGAAATTCCCTCTGTGGTTGCCGTCACTGCTCAGCCCGGTTCACCTCGCGCAACGTGAACAGATAAGAATCGGGATCAAAATGAACGCGGGCAATATAGCGGAAAATGGCGTGATTTGCAAGCTTGGCAGACAATCGGACGAAGGCAGCAAGGCCGGCAGCGTCACCCTCATTCCATTCTTGCATTTGCAGCCGCCGTTTGATAATGCCCAGCCAAATTCGCAGCCGCCGCGTGATCACTGCGCCGCTTGGTTGGCCCCTGAGGCACCGCCCGCAAGCATTTTCAAAATACCGGATTTCTATGAAGGGTAATCGCCGGGAGAAATCCCTCGAATACGAAGCCGCCGGCGTGCGGGAGTACTGGATCATCGTCATGCAACAACAGCGGGTGGCGGTACATTCACGCGGTGGGGATCGGCGCGCTCATGCGCTTGCGCCGCAGGCAGGCAAGATTCATTCGCTGGCCGGGCCGGGCTCTGGGATCAAGCCCGAATGGCGGTGGCAGGGTCCTGAGTGTGACACACGGGCGAGGGCAAAAAAGAAGGGCATTCCTGCTTGAGTTGTTTTCTTCCTCCTTATCTTCGTCTCCTAAAACTCCCACCGCGCCGACAACCGGATCTCCTCCCCGTTTGACTTCACTCCCACTGCCGGAACATAAGCTGCGCCCTGCTGCTGCTCCAACCGGGAGTTGTGACGATTGGCCAGCCAGGCCGCATGAATGCCGCTGATGATGTGATTGGCGATGATGCCGGCAATCACCAACTCGCCGCGATTGAAAGCGCGCTCGCTGCGCAAACGCGTGCGGTCAAAGCGCTCACGCTCGGCTTCGGAATCCCAGCGCCAGTAGTGGGTGGCCGGGTCATACAGCGAGGCTACATCACGGCGCTGCAAACGGGACTGGTTGTAATCGTCCAGGCTGGCGTAATTGCCAACATCGACGAAATACTTGTCACTCTTTCCTTCGGCCTTCACCTGCGCATGCTCCGCCGCCAGCAGGCGATAATCATCCCGGAGCCAATTGCCATACACGTTGAATGAAATCACGCCAATCCAGAGCGTCACGTCGGCGACGAAATAATTGCGTGCGGCCGTGCGTGCGCCCACGACCTTCTGCCCCCAGCCGGGAATCAGCGCGGAACGCAAGAACGCGCTGCCAATTCCGATGCGCTTGCCTGTCGCCTCTGGCGGCGTGGTTGCGTCGGCAGCAGCCAAACGCGCGTCTGGCCCGGCCACCGCCACGGCCCGCGGAAAAGGGTGAGTGTCTTGCGCCAGAGCCCAACCCGGCCCAAGCAACATCGCCGCCACCAGGATTCGATTGAGATTCATTGGTTTTCGTCTTTCGCAACGGATTTCACGAACGCCTACCACACCATTTGCACCGCCAGCACCGGCATCAATTCATCGTGGTGTTTCTTCAATTTCATGCCGAACGAGGTGCCTTTGGTTTGCGCTTGATTGAATTTGTGCGCCGCATAGGCTGCTTCGACCATGCTCACCAAATGGTTGACCATGACCACGCTCGAAGAAAGCGTCGCCTTGCGGAATTGATCATTGGCCAGACGCCGCATGGTGGTGTAGGTCAGCCGGTTTTGCGAATCACGCTGCAGAATCTCGCCGCTGATGCTGTCATCCCAACCGGCATTGAATTGATCATATTTGCCGATGTTCTCATAATACGTCTGGTTCTTCGTGTCCGGAAGATAGTGGCTGAAATTCTCGCGTTCCTTCTGCTTTTCACACTCGCGATCGCCGGGGCTGCAACCGAAGGCGCGGTCAATCGAAGCCCAGTATTCGCTTTCACTCCAATGCTGATCTGCGAAGCGTTCGAACTCGTCGGTTTTCCGGTTGCCGCTGCTGTTGTACCTGGCATAGGCCGCCCACGCGCCCACTTCCACTCCCAGAAACAAGAGCCCTTTGAGATAGGAACGATTGTAGACCTGGCCCGCGCCGGGAAGAACCGCCGAAAAAACCGCCGCGCGCGCCACCGATCGGCGCGCGGCCGCCGGCTTCTCTTCCTGAAACATGGCGTGCAGCGCGAGATCAGGCGTGTGACTGCTCCAGACCAGATCCTGCTGGGCAGCTTGACACCAGGCCGCGAGTGGAAATTCCAGCATGGCCACGGCGGTGGCATCGCTTGCCGGTTGCGCGTGACTGGCGGCGGCGAGGGCGCCGATCAGCAAGAACAGCCGCCAGATAGTTTTCGCGTTGCGCATATGAAGTATCCTGTAGTCGAATGGGTGAGGCCGGCGGTGCCGGCGAGCGAGACTTGATGATGCCCTTGGCATGGCCCGGCCCCGGCACAGCCGGGATTGGGACATTTTCGGACAAACGCTAATTGTCCAGGAAATCGAAGGCGACCGTCAGGTAATAGCGCCATTCCCTGCCGTAGGTGAGAGGAGCATAGCCCTCGCGGCGCAGAACGAATTTGTCAAAGCCATAGGCGGCATCGAATGAAACTCGCGTCGGAAAGCCGTAGAACGAGAACATCTCCGCGCGCAATTGCAGATTGACGCTGTCATGCAGTTTGTCGCTGATACCCCTGGTCCTGGAAAATGCGCCGCCGTAATCGTACGACACGGCGAAGTAGACTTTGTCGAGATAAAGATGCAGCAGCGACAAATCGAGATGGCGAAACAACGGAAAGCGATAGGTCAGGCGGCCGTGCAGCAAATAGCGGCCTTCCATGCTGTAGTAGGGATAGCCGCGCACGCCCTCCAGGCCGCCGGCAAAAAAGTAGAAGAAGCTGTTCACCTCGCGATCCAGCCAGCCGCCGCGGCCCTGGAACGTCAGGCCCGTACGCCCGGGCAACGGCAGTCGCTCGGTCCAATCCAGCTCGACGCGATGCACGTTGTGCGGCTCATAGTTTTCGACGAACGTGCCATAATCCGTCAGAGTAAAAGCCTTTTCGGGATCGGAATTGATGAAGTCATTGAACTCGCGCGTGTAGCGCAGTTCAACCTCCCGGCCCATGCGGGGATTGATGTCGCCGTCCACCGCGCGCACCCGCTGGTGAAAAGAATGACGAAAAGCCAGGGCTTTGCCTTGATAGTAGGTGTATCCGAAGCTCTGCTTCAGGCCGCGATCGACGAACGAAATCTTGGCATTGTAGCGGCTGTAAATGAAACTGAGCTGGGAATGATGCTGGCTGTTCCAAGAGCGTCGCGTGCCCAGATCGACCTCAGTCAAATTGTAAAGAAATCCGTAACCGTCGGCGCCGGCGTGGCGGACTTGATTATAGGCCTCAAGAAACAACTGCGGCCCCAGCTTGTAGTAGTCCACCAGCAGAAAAAGGTCATAGTCCTTGTCGCGGTTGATCGCCGCCCCGCCAATGAAGCTGAAGTTGTCCAGCATTTCACTGGAGTAGAAATAGCTGCCCAGCTTCACCTTGCCATAATCCATCATCACGCGCGGCAGAACGGCAATGGCCGAGTAGCGATCCTGGTAAGGCTTGACATCGAAATCGGGAATCTGCTTGTCGTCATAGGCGCCGTGTTTGATGCCGCTGAGATTGAGAGGCGCAAGATCACCATTGACCGCGGCAAGCTGTATGCTCTTGTCGGGAGAAGGCAGATACTGTGTGACCTCGGGCGGCACCGGCTGTGGGGCCTTGAGATGCGCGATCTTGTAACCCTCGGCCACAAACGTGCTGAAGAGCAGCTCGCCATGTTGATTGACAGAGGGCATGAACGCGCCGCCCACCACATTCGTCAGCGGCGTGACGTGTTGGGTGGCGAGATCATAGCTGTAGAGGTTGAAGATGCCGGTCACATCCCAACTGAAGTAGATCTTCCGGCCATCGGGACTGAACACCGCGTCGCGCGCATCCGTGGGCTTGTCGCCCGGTGCTTCACCATTGCTGTCATGCTGCAAGCTGACAGGCGTGATCTCGCCGCTGGCGACATCATAAAGCCGCAAACTGCGGCCGCGCGCATGCGAATACGAAAACAGGATTTGCCGGCCGTCGGGCGACCATTGCGGTGTGTAGGCTTGTTCCTGTGTTTTATGCGAGGTAATGATCTTGAGTTGGTCCGCAGCGATGTCATATAGCGCAACGTTTTGACTGCCGTCGCCATTCACCACACAGGCAAGCATTTTGCCGTCGGGCGACCAACTCGGGCTGTGCGCGCGCGCCGCATGCGTCAGGCGCTTTTCTTTCTTGTTCTTGAGATCGTACACATACAAATCATACACAACAGAATGATGCGGATTTTTTTCAGATTTGCGCGAGTAGGCGAGCTGGGTGCCGTCGGGTGACCAGGAAAAGGCGTAATGCACGCCGGCTTTGATCAGTCTATCCTTGCCGCCCACGCCCTCACGCAACACCAGCGAGGTTTGGCCCAAATAATCTGCGCCGGCATTGCTGAGATAGGCCAGCCTGCCGCCATCCGGCGACCAGCGTGGATAAAAATTGCCCGAGCCTTTGGCCTGCACCAATTCACCGGTTACCGCGTGCGCTTGAATCTCGCGCAATTGCTGCGCATAGGCTTCCTGCAGGTGCTTCTTCCACTCATCATAAATCTGCCCGCCGCTTTTGCCGGTGGCTTTCTTGATCGCGCTGTCGAACGAAAAACGCAGCGGGCTGCGCATGTTGGCGGCAATCTGCTGCAAGGAAGCCTCGCCGTAGTTTCGCGCTATGTAACTCGACAACGAATAACCCTGATTGTAAACCCGCTCGCTGCCAATGCTGTTCTTGCCGAAAGCGTTCATTTCGGAGTAGGTCAACATCTTGTTTTCGACCACGGCGGTCCGCAACAGCATATCGCGATGCGAATCCCACAGATCATACTCCAATTCGGGGCGCTGATGCTGCGCCACGCCCTCTGCGAACCAGGGCGGCATCACGGTGAAGGGCAGCGGGTAGGAGAGAATGCGATTGGGGTAGCCGTACAGCACATCCGGGCGCTTCTCGTCCTCGTAACCGAGCCACTGCACATAAGCCGCCGGAACATGCCGCGTGATTTTGCGCGCCGCGCCCAGCGAAATCATGTGGGTGTATTCGTGCGTGATGACGTTGCGCAGCCAACTGTGCGTGCCGCGCAATTCGAAATCCATCGCGCTTGCCCAGATTTCCACCTTGTTGTCGAGATAGTAGGCCGCGCCGTTGGAAAAATCGTCATAGTCTTTGATGATGAAATGCACCTTGCCGTCAGGCTCATAACCGTACAGCGAGGTAATCGGTGTGTAAATCTCCTCGGCGATCTTGGCCGTGAGTTTTCCGGTTTGCTCGGCGCCCTCGTGAAAATGCACGAAGAAGTGGTCGGTCTCGATGGTGTTCCACTTCAGCTCGGGATGCGTCCAGCGCGGCTCGTCCTGGGCGAGAGCAAGGGTTGCGAACACAGCCAGAGCGGCAGCCGCGGCAACAAAGAAATGGTATTGCAAACGATTCACGGCAGTCGCCTCATGATAAGATCTGAATCCGCACTATTTCCAACACGACTCATTTCCATGGCTGTGATCTCTGGCTGCACCATCATTATTTTACCACCGCAATCTTGATAATCTTCATCACCTTTTCAGTGTCGCCCTGGGCTTCGACTTTCGCCAGATACACACCGCTTTGCACGCCGTTGAGCTGCCATTCGACTTCGTTGTCGGCTTGCGCCAGTCCCGGGCCGTCGAATTCCGTCACCAAATCGCCGGCCGCATCGAAGATCGAAATCTTCACTTTCGCGGTGCCATTCAGGCGATAGCGAATGCGCGTGGAACCCTCGCGCGCGGGATTGGGATAATTGTAAACCGACTGCGCCGGCATCAGGTTGCCTTGCGAGATCACCGGTGTTTCGCGCGCCGGATTGAAACTGGTTTGCGCGGCATCGTGATGATACATCGGCCAAGCGGTCTGCCCGCTGCTTTCAGGCAGGCGCCAGACATGGACAAAGCCGCTGCCGGAAACGCCCACCACTTCGAGTTTGCCGTCATTGTCGAGATCACCGGCAGCCAAAGAACTGCGACCGGGACCGGCCATCGCCAGCGGGAAACCTTCGAGCAAAGCGCCATTGCCGCGATAAGCATAGACGTTGCCGTCAGCGCCGGTCACGAGTATATCCTGTCCGCCGTCGCCGTCCACGTCCGCGATGATGGGCGATATTGGACCCTGCGCGGCACTGCCAGTTTTCGGTTGCGCGCCAATTTTGCGGGGAAAATTCTCGGTGAGCACGCCGTTGTGGTTCACGGCAAACAGTTGATTGCCGGCAGCCAGCACAACTTCCTTGCGGCCGTCGCGGTTGATGTCGCCAATCGCCAGCCCGCCGATCGCAGCACCAAAATCGAGAACAATCTGTTCGGCGCTTTGCTTGTCCGGAAGAAACAGCCGGCCATCTTGCTCCGCAACCAAACCTTCGATCTGGCCATCATTGTCGATATCAGCAATAGCAAATGCGCCGTTGGGCGCCGGGCCGCGCGAGAGTGGCAGATTGCTTGAGAGCACGGCTCCGTCTTCACCTAAAATCACAGCGCCATGATCCAAAGTCACCAACAGACCACTTCCCAGCAGAGCAAGGCCGCGCACCGGCCGTTGCAGCGCGGTTTGCCAGCGCAATTCACCGGTGCCGGCAAAAGAGAAAACAGCGCCGGCTTCATTGCCGCAAAAAGTATTCTTCGTCTCTAAACGCACAACCACGTTTGACTGGGTTGCGCCAACCTCAACCTGCCAGGCCAAATCCGCGCGGCCATTGCCATCGTCATCCCTGGCCTGCCAAACTTGGAGTTTTCCTTCCTGCAACACAGCAATGACTTCCGCGCGGCTATCGCCAACCACGTCAGCAAGCGCGGGCGGGGAAGCCAGAGGCCCGCCCGCAGCAAATGTTGCGCGCGGAATCTGCGCCGTCAAGCCATTTGGTTGGGTGACTGTCGCGACCTCACCATTTGCAATAACTTTGCTGCCGTCCGCCTGCCACGCGAATATTTCTCCGGAGATCGTGGCGGCAACGATTTCCGCTTTGCCATCGCCGGTGAGATCCGCCAGCATGGGCGAAAGCAGCGCAGCCGCACTCCCGCCGGCAAATTGAGGAAAATTTGGCACGGCAAATTGATTGCGTACCGAGAAGGTCATCACCGGCGCAATGTCTGAAAAGTTTGTGATCACAATGCCGGTGTTCGAGCCGTTGTTCGAAGCGGTACTCGGAATGGTTTTGGGGCCAAAACTCACCGGCTCATCGGGCCGCAAATATTCCGTGATCACCGGGTTCTTCGACCACCAGGCGTCTTCGGGCAAACCCAGCTCGCTGCCGGAGCCGGGATCGAGAAAGCCATAAAAACGCCCGATGTCCTGCGCGCCATCAGCTTCCTCGAGATCCACGCCGCGATGATCGGCATCGGCGTTGACGCGATTGCTGGCGTAATTCGCGCGAATGATGTTTTCATCAATATGCCAAATCAAAATGCCGGGGCCGGGCAGCGCGCGGTTGTTTTGATCGACCGTGTAGGGCAAACCGAAATCGTATTCATCCACCTGGGTGATCACACCAATCGCCTGCTCCGCGGCAAAATCATTCTCGCGGAATTGTATGCGCACGCCGTTGACATCGCGGCCGGAGGCGATGCGATCGCCGTTGACGTCGCGCGAGCGGTTTTCCAGAAGAAAGTATTCGCTGTCGGTAATGGGGATTTTGTAGATCTTGTTGGGATTGCCGGCCAGCGCTGCCGCAATTTCAAGATTCTCGCCGCTGGTGATGACGATCGGCTCTTCCCAGCCGAGAAAAACCTTGGACCAGGCCTCGGGTTGCGCCGGAATCAAACCCTGATAGTTGTTCGAGCCTTGATCCATCAAGCCAAATTGCCCGATGCCGGAGGCGCCGGTTTCGGTGTTGAACAGATTGGGCAGACCGAGCTGATAACCAAACATCAACGCTGAGGTGCCGAGCAAGCCGAACTCAATCAAGCCGCTGCCCACGATCTCGCGCGACTGGGTTTCGGGGAGGATGATGCCGTCTTCGATATGAAACGCGCCGTTCTGCACCGCAATGCCGCGATAGCCCGGATCGTTATTGCCCAACTCCTTGCGCAGGTCGTTCAGATTCAAAAAGGCGCTGGAAATGTCATTGGGGGTATTGTCGATCTCTTCGTCGAAATCCTCGCCGATGCCGGCGTGAAAAATGATGAAGCTGTCGAAGCGTGAGAAATCCACCCCGCCGGCAGCCTCGGCAGCGTGAACGGCGTCGCGCAGCAGCTCGGCCAGACGCTTGTCGCGCTCGGCGCTGTCACGGCCGGGGCCGTAATACTTCATCTCCTGCGCAAGCTGATACCCGGCGTTGTCATCCTGCGGCCACACCTCGAACGTCAGCACAACCTTGCCCTGCGAAACGTTCTTGTAGTAGTTCGCCAGGGCGGTGAGCTGGGCGGCGAAATAGGCGCGGTTGTGCGGCGGCGGGTCGATGGTCTTGTTGGGATCCGCCGCGAGCATAAAGCCGCCATCACCGGTGGTTTGCTCGCTGGCATCGCGCTGAAACTCGACGCGCAGGGCGAGAATGGCGAGCGTATCGGGAAACGCGGCTGCGGTGAAAGCGGTAGAGGATTTTGCGAGCTGTGCTGATTGCAGCAGGCGCTGGCTTGGCTGGCTGGCGCGATAATGCGGGCGCAGCCGCGCACGCGGGGATTGCCAGCCGGTGGTCTTTGCCTCAGGCCCGGAGCTGGCAAAACTCAACCAGGGCAACACCAGCAAAACCGAGAGAGCGGATCCGAACAGGCGTTTTGGCATAGGTGATTCGAACGGACGGTCAAAGTTCACAGGCGAGAGAAGAGCATGGATGGATTCGGGTATCGCTGGAGTGATGGAACGTCAGGGCAGTCAACCGGCAGCGCCGCACTTCACAACCGCACCGACCTTCCATCAATCCAGCGATTCCACGCTCCCCGCGGTTTTACAGGCCAATGCCCAGCGAGATGCGCATGGTGTTGCTCAACGGGTGGCCTTCACCGGCGGAGATGTAACCGAAGTCCAGACCCAAACTGGAGTATTTCAAGCCCGCACCGAACGAAACATATTTCACGCGACCGACGCGGTCATAATGATAGCCGGTGCGCAGGGCGACGAAGTTGTTGTACCAATACTCCGCGCCGACATTGTAGATGATGTGCTTCAACTCATCCTTGAGCGGCTCGTCGGTCCAGGCCGTGACCAGGGCTTTGAACACGGGATCAGCGCCGCCCTCGGGATTGGGCGCAACCAGCAGGCGGTCGAATTCGGTTGCAATCGTCAGGCTGTTGAATTCCTGCTTGATCAGATGATAGCTGAAGCCCAGGCGCAAGTTGGTGGGCAGCGGGTCGGCTTGCGCGGCATCGATGTAGCTGATTTTTGGCCCGACATTGGTCAGGTTCACGCCAAAGTTGAAACGGTCGAAGAGGAGATTGCGATGCAGGTAGCCCAGATCCACCGCAAATGCCGTGGCGCGGCCGTCGCCCTGTTCGGCGCCAGCGCCGCGCGGCGCCAGATTGCTGTAGATGAATTTGAGCGTCACACCGGCGGCACTATTGGCTGAAAGCTTGGTGCCGTAAGAGCCCGCCAGCGCCAGCTCATAGCTGCTGAATTCGCCCAGCGGTCGGGGCTGGTTTCACCGGTGATGATTTGGGTGCCCAGATTGATGAACGTGAGCGACAGGCCGGCAGTGCCGATATTTCCCATGGGGCGCACGATGGTGGCGTAGTCATAATACAAATCGCTCGCGAGCTCCGGCAGCCAGTTGGAATGCATCAGCGCGAGCTGGGTTCTCTCCTGAAAAGCCAGGCCTGCGGGGTTCCAATAGGTTGCAGTGGCATCATCGGCAATCGCGACGAAGGATTCGCCCATGCCGGCGGCGCGCGCACCCGGCGCAATCAACAAGAACAAGACACCGCTGCTGCCCGGCCCCTGCGCCAAAGCCAACGACCCGGGAAGCAGCAAGGCACACAGGCTGAAAAGCATGATCGTCTTTTTCATGATCAAAATCTCCTGACTTGGAAGATGTAACTGGTTTGGCAAATTCTATAAACAAAAAAACCGAAAACGCGGGCGTCACGACGCAGCCCTCAGGGTGTCTTTGCTGACTTTTTCGCCGTCCATTCTGCGATTCGGCCAAAAGCCAGGCACCCAGCGTTTCGGTTCCAATCAGCCGCCACCGAACACTCGCTTCGTCGGGATTCAACGACGCTTGTTTCAAATAAGAAAACTGCTATTTCCTTCATTGAATCCCGTAGCGAACGTCGAATAGGCTGGCTCCAAGAAATTGAACTGATAATGAGTTGTTTCGATTTTCAAACGGCGCAAAAGTAGAAATTTGGGCAGTGATTGTCAAGCGCTTTTTTGGTGGCGACAGCCGTCCCAGTGCCCCCTGCCGGCGGGCCGGTTTGGCCAGGCCCGGCAGCCTGTGCCATGCGCGCCCGCTTTTCTCCCGGCAAATCACGATTCTATACCTGCACCGCGACGCGGCTGCAGAGACGGGGGAATCTGGGTCAAAAAGGTGCCGCCTGGCCGGCGAATGTGGCAGACCGCGGCATGCCCCTCCACTGCGGAAATCAGGAGGCGTGGACATGAGGGGGAGGTGGTGCCCCTGCCCTCTCGCTTCAGGCGATCAGTTTTTCGTAGTCCGAGGCGGCGAGCAGAGCCTGGCGCTCACCGGGGTTGGAGATTTTTAGTTTAATCATCCAGCCCTCGCCGTAGCAATCTTGATTGATCAGCTCCGGCTTTTCCGCGAGAGCGGGATTGACCTCCAGCACGGTGCCGCTGAGCGGGGCAAACAAATCTGAAACGGCCTTGACCGCTTCCACCGTGCCGAAAGGTTGCATTTGCGTGGTCGTGGCGCCCACGGCAGGCAGCTCAACGTAGACGATGTCGCCCAACTGGCCCTGCGCATAATCGGTTATTCCAATGGTGGCGACTTCACCTTCGATCTTGACCCACTCATGCTCTTTGGTGTAGAGTAGGTTCGTTGGGTTAGCCATGGATTGCTCCTCACCGGATGAGATTATTTGGACTTGGCAGTTGCCGCCGTGCGGCCGAAGAAATTTTCCACAAACTTGACGTTGAGGCTGCCGGATTGAAAAACGGCGTCTGCCATGACTTTTTGATGGAAGGGGATGGTGGTGGCGATGCCTTCGACGACGAATTCTTCCAGGGCGCGCTCCATGCGTTCGATGGCTTCCGCGCGCGATTTGCCGTGGGCGATCAACTTGGCGATCAGGGAATCATAGAATGGCGGGATCATGTAGCCGGCGTAGGCATGCGTGTCGACGCGGATGCCGATGCCGCCGGGCACGTGCCAGGTGACGATGCGCCCCGGCGATGGGCGAAATTCCTTGTCCGGGTCCTCCGCGTTGATGCGGCACTCAATCGCGTGGCCGCGCATTTTGAAATTGGGGTTGAGGTTGTCGATTTTCTCGCCACGCGCCACGCGAATCTGCTCCTTCACCAAATCGAGGCCAAACACCGATTCCGTCACCGGATGTTCGACTTGGATGCGCGTGTTCATTTCCATGAAGTAGAACTTGCCGTTGTCGAACAAAAACTCGATGGTGCCGGCATTCTCATAGTTGACGCTCCTGGCCCCGCGCACCGCCGCCTCGCACATTTGCTGGCGCAGCTCTTCGGTGAGCGCCGGCGAGGGCGCTTCTTCGATGAGTTTCTGATGCTTGCGCTGAATGGAGCATTCGCGTTCGCCCAGCGCCACGACATTGCCGTGGCAATCGCCGATGAGCTGGATCTCGATGTGTCGCGGCTGCTCGAAATACTTTTCCACATAGACCGCCGGGTTGCCGAAAGCCGCGCCGGCCTCCGACTGCGCCTGCTCGAAGGAGCGCGCCAGCTCGCTTTTTTCGCGTACTACACGCATGCCGCGCCCGCCGCCGCCGGCGGAGGCTTTGATAATGATGGGATAGCCAAACTCCTCCGCAAAGGCCAGCGCTGCTTCGGCATTGGGCAGAATGCCGTCGCTGCCCGGAATGGTCGGCACGCCCGCCCGGCGCATGGTTTCCTTGGCCAGCGCCTTGTCGCCCATGGCGTTGATCATTTCGGGGGTCGGGCCGATGAAGCGAATGTTGCAGGAGGCACAGATTTCGGCAAAGTGGGCGTTTTCGGCGAGAAAGCCATAGCCGGGGTGAATTGCGTCCGCGTTGGTCACCTCCGCGGCGCTGATCAGGCGCGGAATATTGAGGTAACTTTCCTTGCTGGGTCCGGCGCCGATGCAGACGGCCTCATCGGCAAAGCGCACGTGCAGCGAGTCTGCGTCTGCTTCGGAATACACCGCCACCGTCTTGATGCCCAATTCCTTGCAGGCACGGATGATGCGGAGCGCAATCTCGCCGCGATTCGCGATCAGAACTTTTTTCAAAGTTTTTCGACCCGGAAAAGAGGTTGGTTGTACTCGACCGGCTGGCCATTTTCCACGAAAATCTCGACGATGCGGCAGGCAAACTCTGCCTCGATTTCATTCATGAGCTTCATCGCTTCGATAATGCACAAGACGTGGCCCTTGGAGATGGTGTCGCCGGTGTTGACATAAGGCTCGGCATCTGGTGCGGGCGAGCGGTAGAAGGTGCCCACCATCGGTGATTTGATCTCGACGAGGTTCTTGTGGCTGGCGGGCGCCGGCGCGCTGCCGGCCGGCGGCTCTTGCCCGGCTGCCGGCAAGGGGGCACCGGGGGCCGGCACAGGTTGCCGCAGGGATTGATCCGGCACGATGAAGTGGCCGGCAGCCATGGGCAGGGGCGCATGCGCATTGCCGGAATACTTTGAAATCCGAACCTTGCTGCCGCGCTGGGTGACTTCCAGGTCCACGATGCCGCTGGTTTCAACGATCTTCACCAGTTCTCTGATTTCATCCAAATTCATACCGCCTCCAGATGATTTCGATGTGGCGGTTAAGCCATTCTCTTCCTCGCTCGCAGCGCCGTCGGACAACTTGCGTCCGGCCGGCTGACTATTCCGGTCTGATGATGCTTTCCTGGCGGATTTTTTTTGCACGTTCATGTTTTTTTCCAGCCCGATCGTTTGCACCGCAATCCCACTTTCAAAACAGGCGCAAAATATAACCGAACTTTTCTGAAAGTCAAAGAGAAATCTTGGCGCCGGCAGGCTCAGCAAAATCAGGGGTTGCGCCTGATTTCGCCCAGGTTGGCGCCGGCGAATGATCTTTTCGCTTGCGACTTAGCCGCCCATTTCGTAGCATGCCGCGCTGTTTCTCGCCACGCCTCTGCGCTGCGCGCAGGCGTCAGGCGGGAGCCGCTTCCGGTTGATGTTTGGCCGCGACCGGCTTATGGCCGGCAGCTCACTTCAGACACGGGCCCTGGCAGGGCCCTGCATCACACTCGCATGAAGTTTTACGCCGACCTGCACCTGCATTCGCACTACTCTCGCGCCACCAGCAAACAGCTCAATCTTGAATATCTGAGCCAGTGGGCGCAGCTCAAGGGCATTACGGTGGTGGGCACCGGAGATTTCGTGCATCCCGGCTGGCTCAACGAGCTGCGCGAGAAACTGGAGCCAGCCGAGGAGGGGCTGTTTCGCCTCAAAGAGGATTACCGGCGGAAGACGCAGGAGCAAGTGCCCAAAGCCTGCGCCGGCGAAGTCCGCTTCCTGCTCACCGCTGAGATTTCCAACATCTACAAACGCCTCGGCCAAGTCCGCAAGATTCACAATATCGTATTTGCCCCGAGCTTTGCGGCCGCGCTGAAGATCCAGTCCCGCCTCGAAAGCATCGGTAACATTCGCTCTGATGGCCGCCCAATTCTGGGCCTGGACTCCCGCGATTTGCTCGAGATCGTGCTGGCCGCCGACCCGCTGGCCTTTCTGGTGCCGGCCCACATCTGGACGCCCTGGTTTTCCGTGCTCGGTTCCAAAGGTGGCTTCGAGGCCGTTGCGGATTGCTTTGCCGATCTCACCCCGCACATCTTTGCGGTGGAAACCGGCTTGTCTTCCGATCCGCCGATGAACTGGCGGCTGCGGCAACTCGACCGTTTCGTGCTGGTGTCCAATTCAGATGCCCATTCGCCACAGAAGCTGGCGCGCGAAGCGAATCTCTTTGACACCGAGCTTTCTTATCCTGCCCTCTATCGCGCCTGGCAACAGGTGGATGATCCGGGCTTTCTTGGCACCATCGAATTTTTTCCCGAGGAGGGCAAATATCATTTCGATGGTCATCGCGCCTGCCAAACGCGGTTGCATCCCCGCGAGACCGCCGCCCACCAGGGCAATTGCCCGGTTTGCGGCAAGCCGGTAACGGTGGGCGTCATGGCACGCGTGGAAGCGTTGGCCGACCGGCCCGAGGGAGAGAAACCGCCGCGCTGGCGGCCCTACACCAATCTCATCCCGCTGCCCGAAATCATTGGCGAGGCTGCAGGCAAGAAGGCCGGCACCAAGGGCGTCGATCAGATCTTCATGCAACTGCTCCGGAAACTCGGCAACGAGCTTCACATTTTGCAGGAGGCGTCACTGACGGACATTGAGCGGCTGAGTTCGCCGGTGGTGGCAGAGGGCATTCGCCGCATGCGCTGCGGTGAGGTGAAGATCGCAGCGGGCTACGATGGCGAGTACGGCGTCATTCAGCTTTTCACGCCGGCAGAACGCCGGGAATTTCTCCGGCAAGTCAGTTGGGTCGAAATCGGGCTGACGGAGACGCCGGCGGAAACGGAGCGGGCGACCAATGGCGCTGCAGAGGTGGCACGTCCGCAGCCAACCGCGCCGCCGCTCCCTGCAGCAAAGGCCGCGGTTTCTCAAGCTTCCCCCGCGTTCCCGGGAAATCTCAATCTCTCGCAACGCCGGGCAGTGACGCATACGGAAGGTCATTTGATCATCATTGCCGGTCCGGGCACTGGCAAGACACATACGCTTGTGCATCGCATCCTGCACCTGCAGCACGCCGGTGAGACGGCGCGCAGTATGCTCGCCATTACCTTCACCAACAAAGCTGCGGAGGAAATGCGCCAGCGCTTGCAAGAACGCATGGGCAACATGGCGGAAGAACTCACTATTGGGACGTTTCATGCGTTTTGCCTGGTTCTGCTGCGGGAACATGCCGGTGAGCGGCAGAGCTGGGAGATCCTGGCTGACGAGCGCCGGAAAACGATCGCGCAAGAATTGTGGCCGGAGGCCAGCGCCGCCGAGCAGTCCCGCTGGCTGGAGGAGATTTCCCTGCAGAAAGCCACGCTGGCAAATCCGCCAACACCCGAACAGACGGCCCGGCGCGCGCACTATCAAGCAGCACTGCAGCGGCTGTGCGTGTGGGATTTCGATGATCTGCTGCTGCAGGCCATCACCCTGCTGGAAAACAATCCCGCAGTGCGCCAGACCTTGCATCAGCGCTATCGCTGGATCTTTGTCGATGAGTATCAGGACCTCAATCCCGCGCAGCATTGCCTGCTCAAACTGCTGGTGCAGGGCGGCGCCCGCCTCACCGTGATCGGTGATCCGAACCAGGCGATTTACGGCTTTCGCGGCGCAGAAGTGCGCTATTTCAGCCGCTTTGCCGAGGACTTCCCCGGCGCCACGACCATGCGGCTGGAAGAGAACTATCGCTCCGGCGCCACCATTCTCACGGCCTCCGGGCAAGTCATCGCTGCCGGTGAGGACAGCGTGGCCCTGCCGCTTTCGGCAACACTGCTGGCGCCGGGGAATCTCACCATCTATGCGGCGCCCACGGCCGAGGCCGAGGCCGAGTTTGTGGTGCACCAAATCGAAAAGCTCGTGGGTGGCACCAGCCTGTTCTCACAGGACTCCGGGCGGGTGGCGCAAACGCCGGAGCGCGGCTACAGCTTCGGCGACTTTGCGATTCTCTATCGCCTGAATGCGCTGCGGCCGCCGCTGGAAGAAGCGCTGCAGCGATCCGGCATGCCGTTTCAGGTTTCCGGCGAAACACCGCTGCGCCAGCGCAAAAGTGTGCCCGAGTTGCTGGCTGCCATTCGTTGGGCGGCCGGACTGCCCTGCGACGCGACGGATTTTGCCGGTTTCGTTGCGCTCATCGCGCCGGGATTTGGTCCGCGCTCTGCGCAAAAGTTGGCGGAGTATTTCACGGCCACGCCGGTGCGCGATGCCCTGCTCCTGGCGCGGTTTGCCGAGCAAGCCAAACTGGGGCAGCGGCCGGCAATTGCTCTGCAATTTGCTGCAGAAATCGCCGCTCGCTTTGCCCGGGAGCTGCAAGGCTTGGGAGTTGCGCCGGCGCTCGCCAATCTGCTGGCCGGCGTGCAACAGCAGGCCAAGACCCAGGCTCTGCCCGATTGGTGGCCGAATTGGCAGCGCCTCGCGGCACTGGCGCACTGGCACTCCTCCCCGCGCGCGCTGCTGGATGCGCTTGCCCTGCAACGTGAGGCGGATCAAATCGAGGCGCAGGCGGAAAAGATCTCGCTGCTGACGCTGCATGCCGCCAAGGGCCTGGAATTTCCGGTGGTCTTCATCATCGGCTGCGAAGAAAACCTGATGCCGAGGCAGTTGGAAGAATTGCCAGGCGATCTCGCCGAGGAGCGCCGGCTGTTCTACGTCGGCATGACGCGCGCGCAAGAACGGCTTTATCTCGTGCGTGCCGCCAGCCGCGTGCTCTATGGCAAGTCGCGCCGATTTGCGGCTTCGCGCTTCTTGCTGGATATTGAAGAGCAACTCAAGGCTTACGAGTATTGGCAGGCCAAAGCAACCAGGAGCAGAGACAAGGTTGCAGATCAACAACTCAAACTCTTTTAAACTCGGGGAGGATCGTATGCCTGGAAAACCCAAGAGGAAAACGACTGCGCGCCAAGCAAGTCTGAAAACGATCATTGAGAAGATCGATCAGCTTCGCAGCGATATGGAAGCTGGATTCAAGCAGACCAACGAGCAGCTTCGCAGCGAAATGCAGGCGGGCAACGAGCAACTTCGCAGCGAGATGCAGGCAGGCAACGAGCAACTTCGCAGCGAGATGCAGGCAGGCAACGAGCAACTTCGCGGCGAGATGCAGACTCAGATCGGGCAGCTTCGCGGCGAGATGCAGACTCAGATCGGGCAGCTTCGCGGCGAGATGCAGACCCAGATCGGGCAGCTTCGCGATGAAATGCAGGCCGGTAACGAACAGCTTCGCGCTGAAATGCAAACCGGTTTCGAGCAGGTCAACACTCGGATCAGCAGCGTTGAAAAGAACCTGGCCGCTCTCGATGCTTTCACAAGAGAAAATTTGGACGCGCTGGGGGATATGATTCCCGACGTTGGCTACCAGGCTTATCAGAGGATCGACCAAAGGACCAAAGAATGGCACGATAAGCTCGCTGAAGTGCAGGCCGAGGCAAAAAGAACGTCCTTGCTGCAGGACGACAGAACCAACAACCTTGAAAAAAAGGTCGAGCACTTGCAGGCGGAGGTGGCCACATTGCGCCAGGATCATGTCGCATTGCAGCAGCAGGTCGAGACTTTGACTGCGAAACCGAGTTGAAAAGCTCATTTCCGCAGGAGGACATCCATGTCCGCGAACACTCCGGAGACAATAGCATTGGAGCAAAAGGCGTCTTGGGCGAACGTCATTGCGCATCTGACTCGCCTCGAGGAAAAATTCTCCCGAGAGATCGAGCAACTCCATGCCCGCCTGGAGCGGCTCGAGGCAAAATACCCCAACCCAGAAAACCCAGCGTCCGCCAGCGTCTCTCGGTCCTCGCCTGAGGCCGAGGACTGGTGGGAGAGATGGAAACGTTATGGTTGCATGTTTCACCCCGATGCCCTTCCCGACGAAGAGAGGGAGTTGCACAAAGAATTCTATGACTGGTACTTCCAGGCGCGGGAGGAAACGGAGAAAAGACGGCAGGCAATACGCGCCCGCAAGCTGCGAATCGCCCAGCAACAAGGCTCTCTCTTCGAAAACCAATAATTGATTCTCAACCATGCCCGATAGAACTGCTGATCCCCCCGGCGCCGGCCGCACGATGCGCCTCGACAAATGGCTCAAGCTCGCCCGCATTTTTCCGAGCCGGGAACAGGCCGCGCGCGAATGCGAGTTGGGCCGCGTCAAGTTGAATGAGCAGGTCGCCAAAGCTTCGAAGACCGTCAACGTTGGCGACGTTTTGACCGTCAAAATCTCGCATCACTATCGCACGCTGACGATCAAGGAAATCCCCACGCGCGGCCTCTCCGCGAAAGATGCCAAACTCATCTACGAGGAAACCACGCCCGAGCTCTCACCCGAAACGCTGGAGCTGATGAAGCTGATGAAGACAGCAGAGCGGCGCCTGCCCCGGCCCGCAAAAGGCCGGCCCACCAAGAAGACTCGCCGGCAACTCGAAAGCTGGCGGGGGCAAAGGCGAGCATGAAGCGATCCCGGAATCCCCTCTCCCCTGCCGTGGCGCGCGGCTCCCGCAACCTGAATCAGCCCGTGCGCGGGCGGCGGCGCATCAAACTCCTCATGGCCGTCACCGGCGGCTGCCTCGGCTTTCTCTCCTACCCCGCCATCAACTGGACGCCGCTGGCCGCGCTTGCCTATGTGCCCTATTTCTGGCTGCTCAATCACTGCGACGGCGTCAAGGAAACGGTGAAATACACCTGGTTGTCTTCCTTCGTCATGGCGCTCGGTGGCTTCTTCTGGATCGCCTACACGGTGGTTGAATTCGGCGGGCTGCCGTGGTGGCTGGCCGTGCCCATCATGCTGCTGTACGCGGCCGTGGGCGCTGCCAATCTTGCAGTCACCGGTGGCTTGGTGGCCTGGCTGCGCCGTCTGCTTTCCATGAAATGGCAGGTGTTGTGGGTACCGGCGGTGTTTGTCATCGTCGAACGGTACTTTCCCAAATTGTTCGACTGGTACGCCGGCAACGCCATCTATCAGGTGATTCCGCTGATTCAGATTGCCGATCTCGGCGGGCCGTTTCTGCTCACGATGCAAATCCTTTGGGTCAATTACGCCATTTTTGCGCTGCTCGAACCCGTGCTGCGCAGGCGGCTGCCGCACGGCTCGCCGGCGCTCTTCGACAACTCCGAAAGAATCATCACCGCGGGCGTGGGGCTGGCCATGCTGCTGTTCAGCTTTGGGTATGGCCACATTCGTCTGCAGCAGGTTGAAGCAGCGATGCAGCGCGCCACGCACAAGCACATCGGCGTGGTGCAGGGGAATCTCGGCAACTACGAACGCTTGCAGGCGCAATACGGCAACTCCGCCACGATTTACAAATTTTTCGAAGTCCACCGGGACCTCACGCTCGCACTGCTGCAGCAGCGCCGGGAAAAACTCGACCTGGTGTTGTGGCCGGAAGGCGGGTATCCCTATCCGTTTCCGGAATTCCATCCGACGCATCAAGAGCTGGCGGATTTGGCCGAGAAAGCCGGCGCGCCGATCGTCACCGGCGGCTACGTGCGTGAGCGCAAACCCGTCTACAAGATTTACAACTCGATGAGCCTGACCGCGCCGGGCAAATTCGAGCCGGTGGCACTATACAAAAAACACATCCTGCTGGCGTTCGGCGAATACATGCCGTTCTCCGATTGGTTTCCCACGCTCAAGGATTTGATTCCGGCGGTGTCAACTTTTGGCGCCGGGCCCGGGCCGGAGATCATGACTTACGGCGATTTTCGCATAGCCCCGCTGATTTGCTACGAGGCGCTCTCGCCGCACTACATGCGCGTCTACGATCAAAAAAACGCCAACCTCATCTTGAACGTGACCAACGACAGTTGGTACAGCCGCTATCAGGAGCCCGAGCAGCATCTCGCGCTTTCGCAATTGCGCTGCGTCGAAGCGCGCATGGCGCAAGTGCGCAGCACCAACACCGGCATCTCCGCGGTGATTTTGCCGACCGGTGAGATCACGAATCGCACGGCCTTCGATGAGGCCGCCTCCTTTGCCGCCCGGGTTCCGCTGATGGAAATGCCGCCGACCATCTACGCGCGCTTCGGCGATTGGTGGGTGGGATTGCAGGCACTGCTGTTGGCGGGAATGATCGCCACGTGTTGGTGGCAGCGGAAAAAATAAAAGGCATTCCGTGCTTCGGAATGCCTTCGCCTCCTGCCCTTCGACAATTTCTCAGCCAAACCGTCCTTTCACGCGCCAAAGAAAGCTGCTGGCCGGCTAGGGCGAAATTTCAAAAATTTTCTGAGGCCGCTCGCCCCGTGGGATAATGGGCCACACGATCAAGAGCCAAATCCATGATCGCTATCCCATGGGGCGAGCTCTGCAAAAGCAAAAGCAACAGCAACTGCAACAACAACAGCTCAGAGTTCCAGAGTCCAGAGATTCAGAGTTCAGAGTAATGGGGACACAACCACACGAAACCCGATGTAGTGGATCCTGTAGCCGGGAAGGTACCTGCTGCGAAAGGCGCACCGCACGAACCTCTGATCGTTGCCGAACGCGCCGCCCCGCAACACGCGGTTGCCTTTGAACCCGGCCCTCTTCCCATGAGAGAAGTCAGGAAAATTGCCGGCACAATGCCGGCGCAGAGGTGTGGCGAAAAGTACTACATCGTTGTAGTACACCGGCTTTTCCAGAGGGCCAGCTTGACCCCAACGGGGTCGCATGCAATAGCCCACGGGCAGCGCCCTGGGAACTGACGAAGTTCATCGCCCATAGCCCTGAAAGGGCGGCATTTCTGGCGTGGTTCTATGGCGCCCCGGTGGGGCTTGGTGTTTTTCTCCTGACAACGGCCTTCCCAGGGCGGTGCCCTTCGCTGCTATATTTTGCCCCCATAGGGCTATTTGTCCGTGCCATCGAATTCGATTCAACGTTGTCGTATTGTCACGGTGCGTCCGCTACAGCGCGCGTCCTTCAGCTCCGGAGCAGGCTATGGATTGTTCGACGGAAATTCCACCATCACATACGGCATCCTCTCCTTCGTGCCGTACAGCTCGCGGCCGGTTTCGTGGATCAACACCAGGGGCACGCGCTGCGCTTTCAGCCGGGCCAGAATGCTGTGCAGGTGTTTCCGGTGGAAGCCGCAACCGAAGCGCAGACCGCGCCAGGTTTCGTGCAAGCGCAACCCCGTCAAAGCGGCCAGCCGTTGCGCGTCGGCGCCGAAGGTTTCGTAGTAGCAGCCGATTTCAACCAGACAAAGATGGCCGGCAAAGCGCCAGCGCAGCCAGCGCACCTGTTGCTGCAGTCTTCTCATGCGCCGCAATGGCCTGGTGAGTAGAGTCACCTTGCGCGGCGTGAGCTTGAAATAGTGCCGCAGAAAAGGGAATTCCCGCCACAAGCGCGCCACGCAGCCGCGCGTCTGGGCGTGCCGCAAATGTCCAAGATAGGAATTGAGCATGGCCAGGCATTTGTTCAGCGTTGGCTCGTCAAAACGGTAGGCGGTGTAGGTCGGCAGCCGGGCCACCAGTTGGCGCTCAACCTGGCGCAGTTTCTCCCGCAGGTTGCCGATGACGCGGCGCCGCACCAATTGGCGGTGGGGGGAAACGATGAAGCCGGCAAAGTCGATTCCGCCTGCCACCGGGCCAAGCCGCGTTGCCCGTTCATTCAGCCGCAGCGCCAGCCGCTCTGCCAGGAAGGCGGCAATCGCCGCGTGCCATTCCTGCAACTGTTTGGCATCGGCGGCAAGAAGAATGCAGTCATCCACGTAGCGCAAGTAATGGCGGCACCGCAAGACGTGCTTGACGAATTGATCCAATTCGTCAAGGTAAACATTGGCAAAGAACTGGCTGGTGAGATTGCCGATGGCCAGGCCACAAAACGGTGCGGCGTAGAACAGGGATTTGTGGCGCGGCAACAGGTCGCGCAGGTGGTCGCGATCTTGCAGCACGTAATCGGCAGTGGGATCGTGAAAAACAATGGCGCGCAGGAGTTGCCGCATCGCCGGATCGTGGCAGCGCCGGGCGAGCAGGGCAAAAAGCCGGCGGCGGTCAATCATCATGAAGAAATTGTGAACATCGATTTTCAGAAAATACGCTCGCTGCCTGCCATTGGCTGTGATTTGCCGCAAGCTGCGTTGCAGGGCCTGCGCTGCGGCATGAATTCCCTTGTCGTTGCGGCAGGCGTAGGAATGATGAACAAAGACCCTCTCCCAGCGCGGCGCGATTTCGCCATAAACGAGGTGGTGGACGACGCGATCCCGAAAGTCAGCGGCGAAGATCTCGCGGGCCTTCGGTTTGCGCGTGTAAAAGCAGATCGAGGTGGCCGGCTGGTAGCGCTGCTCCCGCAGCTCGGCGAGGAGCTGAAGCAGGTTTTCCTCATGATTCAGCTCGAACTTCAGGGCACTGGCGCGATTGCGCTTGGTGCGGCGGCACGCCAGATACGCCTGGTACATCCGCGGGAAATCATAGAGCGGATGATGATTTTCCGGAACGCACTGCACGGACGTAGTTGTTGTTGTTGACATTGTTGGTGTTGCAATTGCCATTGTTGAAGTTGACGTTCCACGCCACGCCCGCAGGCTTGCCCCGACACTTATGGCCGCTGATCTGCGGCCCACGTCCAATCCATTCCCGCTGGCGGGATAGGATTGCCGGCGAGCTCATACCCCAGACCCACTCACAAGCGTCCGGGGTGGCCGGGGCGCACAATCATCGCTGGGCACGCTCCTGCGACGCCTGGGCAGGCGACGAGGATTCTGGCCGTCCACTTTTTTGCAGCGCGGCTTTCAACCAGCCTTCATTCTGCTTGCACAAGTCCACCACCTCGTTGATACTGTACTGAAATGAATTGAAATTTTGAAACGCGCGCATGTCTTTGCACAAGCGCACGGTCAGTTTCAAATCTTCGAGCCGTTCGCGGTTTTGCAGCAGGATCGCGGCCTTGTTCTCGGCGTCATTGGCACGGCGAATCAGGCGCATCACTTCGCGGGAAAGCTGGCGCAGCTCGGCGCCCAGCGTGTATTTGTCGTAACGGCTGAAGCCACGCACGATCTTTTCGAAGTACAGCGTCAGATCGTAGGCCTTTTTGTAAATTGGGAGATGCTCGTATTGGGCCATGACAGGCTCCTTTTCAAAAAAATTTTCGCCCGCTCGCCCCGTTGGATAATGGGACTGCAAGATCAATAATCAGATCAATGATTAGTATCCCACGGGGCGAGCTCTGCAAAAACCTTGCTCGGACCTACGAATTTGCAAGCTTTCAACGGTCACGTCCCATCCGAAGAAAATGATCAAATGATTCAAATAATCAAATGCCCGATGATTGTCCGGAGCGCACGGCACGGACGTAGATGTCGAGGTGAACACCGTAGGTGTAGCAATAGCCATAGAGGAAGTAGACGTACCACGCCACGCCCGCAGAGGGTTTGCTCGATGTCCAAATCCATAGCTGTTTCTTGTAAAACACCTTGTCGATATGCAAGCCGTCCTTGTTTCTTTGCGGTTCCATCAATGCCATGGCCTCTTCCAAAGTCGGCAAGCGCCAGTCACTGTAGCCGCCGAAGTTCTGACTATTCAAATCCTGAATGTATTTCTCGGCATCGGCATAGTCCATGACGTCTTCCGAACCTGACTGTTGCCAAGTTAGGCCGGTAGCATGATCAACGACCAGTTTTTCACCACGCCGCCTCACAGTCTTGTATTGATGCTTGATGCCCTTGCCATCAGGATTTCTGTATGTATCATAGAATCCAAGTTTCTTGAGCCGGTCTGCTACTCTGTCGTCCAAATACATGAATTGCCTCTCGCGACTTGCCTGTTCTTCACGACTTCGGGCGATCAGGCTTTCCTCCTCATCGGTGAGCTGCCGCATGCCAGAGCGGCCATCGTCAACCGTCTTCAGATCCGCATCGTCCAACAGGGCTGTACCTGCGCCATAAACGGAGAGCTTGAGGCTCAGCACCCGGCTGGCGCGCTGACCGGGTTTGTCGGATTCATCATACAGCTTGCGCACCAACGGCGCCAGTGTGTCATGCGTCAGCCGGGTCGCCTGGGCCAGGGCCGCGTCCGGTTGATCGGCAGCGGGATCGACCAGCAGGTAAAGGTCTTTGCACTGCCGTATCAATTCGGGCATCACCTCACTGCGATGGCCATACTCGCGCGCGGTTTCTTGGGCCGTCCGTTGCTGTGCAGTTCCGTCTGGCGTGGTGTGAAAGTACAGGACATCCAAAGCCAAACCCGAATCCACGACTTCAGGCCGCCAACGCCGAAGCGCTTCGAGTTGGTCGAGCAGAAAGTGCTGCAGGAACAAATGCGGCTTTCTCAGACTATTATAGAGGTCATGGTTGAAAATGGGTCGGCTGCGGTTATGTTGCGTGGCTTGATCCCACATTTTGGTCAGGAGAATTTGCAGCATGGGCGCGAGCGGCGAGTCACGATCTTCCAGCAAGCTGTCGGCCATGATTTCGGGCAGGCCCTCTGCGAGACGCAATCGGTAGTGCTGTTGCAGGCGGGCGGTATGGGCGGGACCGCAAATCGCCTGAATGATGCCGGCGCGATCCAATGGTTCGAGAAAATGCGGGTGGTAGGGAAGCGCGTGGTCGCTGAGCCGCTTCTCGATCTCGGCCAGCCATTCCTTGCGAAATCCCAGGATCAATCTGCCTTTTGGCCGCGTCGCCACATTGGCCAACGTGAGCTGAAGCGCCTGCCAAAAGTCGGGCAATTCACTCGGCAATGCTTCGTTGGGCCGGGTGTAGACTTCTTCGACCTGATCGAGAATCATCACCAGGGGTCGCTGGCGTTCGTGCTCCACAGCGCACCACGCTTGCAGAAGGGGCTGGTCCTTGCCTGCCGGCGTCAGCGCGTGCTGCAAAGTCGCCAGCAAGCCGAGTTCCTGGCGGCGGCGGCAGTAGCGAATTTCGTGGCTGGCTTCCAGGCGTGGCAGCAGACCGGCTTCGAGAAAGGACGATTTGCCCACGCCGGATTGACCATAGAGCAGGATGATCGGCGCGCTGTACGGAGCTGTCACCAAGTTATACAGCTCCCGAATCTGCTGATCCCGGCCGAAAAAAATCTCGGCGTGCTCACGGGAGAACCGATGCAGATGGCGGTACGGCTTGAGCGGAAGGTCGCCGGGCGGAATGGGCGGCAGACCGAACAACGGGGAGTTGGCCGCGGCCGGCAAATTCCATTGTTTGACCGTGTCCGCGCCTTCGCGGTAGCAGATTTCCCACGGAAACCGGTCGGGCGTTTCAGTTCTGCCCTCCAAGTATAGATGCCGCCAGTCCGCGCCTTTTTCCATCTTCACTTGATCCTCGGCCTCGGCCCAGGCGCGCTCAATCGTATGGCCCGCGGCCAGTCCTTTGTAAAAGCGCACCGCCAGGTCAGCAGCCACGGCATCGTTGATGGTCTTTGAAGTGCCAATCACCGCGGGAATGCCGGCTTCCTTCAAATCCAGGGCATGCTGTTGCGTGCTGCAACCGTTCAGGAAGACCAGCTTCAATCCGAGTTGTTTCGCCAAAAACGAAACCAGGCCTTCACGATACGCCGCGGCGTGCTCGCCAGTCAGCGATTCAAGCAGCAACTCGAAGCTGTCGGCATGGCCGCCAAAGTGGAAAATGGCGATGCGATCTTGGAATTCTTGAAAGACATCGCAGATGTTTTCGACCGTGGCGTTGGCTCGCTCTTCCACCTCACAAAGTTCGGCCTGACGCGCTTTCTGCAAGGCTTTTCGAATGCCGTCGAGTTCGGCGGGCAGATTGCGCAGATAGGCACCGCCTATGACACGGTCTTGGGCAAAGGCGAGGAAGATGACGGGTTTTCGTGTAGGCTCATTCATGGTCATTTCTCATTCACGATGTTGGCATTCATTCAGTCCGCCGGAATGTGGCGAAAAAATGCAGAACTGCGGGCGCAAAAGCAAGCAGCGAGTAGGCCCTCCGCCATTTGCGAAGAAAGCCGCCGCCAACGCGCTGGCATGCGGACACTTTCCCATCGCATTGCAGCGATGATTCTCAAAATGCTGCCGCAGCCGCAGGGGTGTCGGGTTGAATGGTTTATCGCAGGATTAGCGAGCTTTTTGGTCTCAGGTGGGAAATTTGCAGGCAGGGAGTTCACAGGAGGCCGCGGAATTCGTCAATGCCAATATCGGCATCGCGCAGAATGCCCTGCAACGTGCCGACCGGTAAGGTCCGGCCTTTGTGGATGGGAACGGTCACACGTTAGACTTGTCCGAAATGGAGGGTCGTCGCTTTTCGCACGAAGCTCGGCCGGCAAAATAGCGACTTGGGCATCATTCGGACAATGCAGTTTTTTGGAGCAAGCCGTCGTCGCCGCGCTGGCAAAATGCGCGATTCGCACCGCGCGCGGACGGCGTTGGTGAGAATCGGGCATTTCTATTTTGGACTTGCCACAGCCGCGCAAACTCTCCTGATTTGGAACAAATTTGGAACGATGGCAACGCTGGCTCACACGAACAAGGCATTGATTAGCCAAACCGCTCCTCGGTCCAGGGGTCGCCGTGCATGTGATAGCCGTAGCGCTCCCAAAAGCCCGGCGCATTGCGCTCGAGAAATTCCAGCCCATTGAGCCATTTCGCGCTTTTCCAAAAGTAGAGCTTGGGTACCACCATCCGCAGCGGTCCGCCGTGATCGCGCGCCAGCGGATTGCCGCCAAACGTGTCGGCGAGAATCACGTCATCTTCATACATTTCTTCGAGCAGCATGTTGGTGGTATAGCCGCCGTAGGAATGTTGCATCACCACCCGCGCCGCGGGCAACGGCTTCGCGCGCTCCGCAATCACGGCAAACGGCACACCCTCCCACTCGGAATCCAACAGGCTCCAGCGCGTGACGCAGTGAATATCCACATGAATCTTCTTGCGCGGCAACGCCTGAAATTCCTCCCAGGTGAGAGTCATGGGATTCTCCACCAGTCCCCACACCTTGAGCCGCCAGTCCTGGCGCTCGACCACCGGCGTCTCGCCATAAGTGAGCACCGGGAATTTCTCCGTGCGATACTGGCCCGGCGGAATACGTTCACGCAAATCGGCATCCGGCCGGCGGCGGGGATCGGCCTGCCGCAGGCGTTGCACACGCTTGATCGGATCGAGAATTGACATAAGGGCAAATCTCCGAGATGATGCAAGTCCGGTAATTTTTTCTGAAACAAACCCCCATGCGGCTCGCTTTATTCCACCGTTCACCGGTCCCCCCGCGCAGACGATGGCGGGTCGGCCGGAGTGGAATATAGCCTGAAATCATTCTCGTGCAAGCGCTGTTTGTTGCCGCAGCGAGGCGGTCCGGCAAAGACGTGCGGGTGGCTGCAATTGCGTGAGAGGAACCGGCCGGTGGAAGGAGACGGACAGCATCCTGCGACGGCTGAACCGGGCGTGTGCCGCCGACGTTCCGTATCAAGGCATCAAGGCGAGGGAATCGGGAAAGACCATGTAGCAAAGTCGCTGGGTGGTATCGGCGAGGCTGACCGCGGTGAGGCAGACACTGCCGTGCTGCCGGTGCGACATTGACAGCACCGCGTGTGGGGTTACGGGATTGATATTGAGTTTTGCCCAGGTGAGGGTGGCGAATGATCGCTCGCCTCCGCCCATGGCGGCCGGCCGGCGATACCAGGCCTGCGCCCGCAGCGCTGCAGCCACCAACGTCTTCGCGATCTCATCCCGATGATGAAGGTCGACTTCTTCGCGGTAAAGTTCCATGCCGCGCACCACGGCAAGGGCGATGATAACGGCAGCCAGGATAAACGGAAGGAATTGCTGATTCCCCATGACGATCCCATCCCAAGTAAAATCATATGACCCAAACAGCCCGGCAGCGTTCTGACAGAAAGCCCACCCCGCCAGAACCATCTAGTGATAATGACACGAGGCCGGGGATGCGGAAACCGCCTGGGCACTTTGTTATGGTAAGATTTCAATTGCTTCTTCGGCGGGAAATTCCCACTGTTTGCCGGGCAATCTCATGTCCGCCCGAATTGACTGCCGTCCGGGCAGTCTCCTGGTTTCATGACCGGCGTGCTCCAGCAGCGTCCATCACACCGAACCGATACTGTTCTGAGGAAATATGCGATTCCCCCACAGACCTTTCCAGCTTGCCGCGCTGTTGTTCATTGTCCTGCTGGCCGGCTATGCCGTGCTCGGCCGTTTCAGCAGCCGCGAAACGAAACAGGCATTTCACCGTTTGCGACCGCCTTCCGGGGCCATGCAGGCGCTGGACTTTTTTTCCGCGGCGCGCGCTTATCCCAACCGAATCATTCCCGAGCAGGGCTTTTATCGCGCTTTTGAATTCACCCGCGCGGCCCTGGCCAAAAGCCAGACACAATCGCAAGCCACCACGCAGTGGAAGCTGCTCGGCCCGCAAAATATCGGCGGCCGAACCAATGCCATTGCCATCAATCCCGAGAACCCCAACACCATTTACGTGGGGGCAGCCAGCGGCGGCCTTTGGCGCAGCTTCACCGGCGGCGTGGGCGTGCAAGCTTGGGAATATGTTGAAACCGGCTTTCCGGTGCTGGGCGTCGGCGCCATTGTCATTGATCCGGCCGACACCAATGTGATCTATGTGGGCACCGGCGAAGTCTATGGCTATCAGGATGCCACCGGCGGGGTGACGGTGCGCACGACGCGCGGCAGCTATGGCATCGGCATTCTCAAGACCACCGATGGCGGCGCCACGTGGTCGAAGAGCCTGGATTGGAGCTATCATCAACGCCGCGGGGTGCAGGCGCTCGCCTTGCATCCCTCAGATTCCCGCATCCTCTACGCCGGCACCACCGAGGGCACGTTCAAATCCACTGATGCCGGCGCGACCTGGGCGCAGGTGCACAGCGTGCTCATGGCCATGGACGTTGACATTAATCCGCGCCAGCCGGACACGGTCTTTGTGGCGTGCGGCAATCTCGGCAGCCCGGGTGCCGGCGTCTATCGCACGCACGACGGCGGCGAATCCTGGCAGAAGCTGGGCAATGGCCTGCCCGCCAATTACACCGGCAAAACCAGCATTGCGATTCACCGGGCCAATCCGCAAATCATGTATGCCGACGTGGCGAATGATTTCAGCGGCATTGGCCTTTTTCGCAGCGACGACGGCGGCACAAGCTGGGTGCAAGTCTCGAATCTCAACATCGCGCAATATCAGGGCTGGTACTCTCATTTTGTCTGGGTGCATCCGCGCCATCCCGACACGGTGATCGTGGGCGGCATCGATCTGTGGAAATCCGTTGACGGCGGCCGTACCCTGCGAAGAAAGTCGAACTGGGCGGCGTGGTACTTTGGTGTGGTGCCGGTGGGCGGCCCGGAAGGCCCGGCAAATTACTCGCATGCCGATCATCATGCCGTGGCGGAAGATCCGGTCAATCCGGAGATCATCTATTTCACCAATGATGGCGGTGTGTTTCGCAGCACTGACGGCGGCGAAACCTTTGCCGGCTTGAACGGCGGTTATGCCACCACGCAATTCTACCAGCGCTTTTCCAATGCCGGGGGGGATTCCGCGCTGGCCATTGGCGGCCTGCAGGACAACTGCACGGTGATCTACGAGGGCACCCCGGCCTGGCGCCGCGTGCTGGGCGGCGACGGTTGCTGTACCGCCATCGATCCGTTCAACGACAACATCATGTATGGCGCCAGCCAGTATTTGGGACTCTACAAATCAACCAATCGCGGCAAGGAAGACTCCTGGTTCAGCGCGAGCAGCGGGATCATCCGTGACACAAACAAAACCGGATTTGTCGCGCCCTATCTGGTCGCGCCCTCGAACGGTAATATCCTCTACGCCGCCACCGATCGCGTGTACAAGTCCACCAACGCTGCCGGCCAGTGGCTTGCCACCAACAACAACTTTCCACTGGATGGCAACCCGGTGTTGTGTCTGGCGGTGTCTGCAACCAATCCTGACACCGTTTACGCCAGCACGGCGCCGGTTTTTAGCCGGCCGCTGCTTTTCTTCAGCAGCAACGGCGGCGCCACCTGGCAGGAGATTACCGCGGATTTGCCGGATCGTTATCCGATGGACCTGGCCGTGGATCCGCATGACAGCCGGAAAGTCTACGTGGTGTTTTCCGGCTTCGGCACTTCGCACTTGTTCAGATCCGACGATGCCGGGTTGACCTGGGTCGATATTGGCACGGGCCTGCCGGATGTCCCCTCCTCGGCGATTGCCATCGATCCGCAGTTTCCCGATCATCTCTATTTCGGCAATGATCTCGGCGTTTATGTTTCGCGCGACGGTGGCGCGCATTGGCAAAGCTGGCAGGACAACATGCCCACCGCGCTGGTGATGGATTTGTCCATATCACCGCAGAATCGCGCGCTGCGTGCCGCCACCCACGGCAATGGCGTGTGGGAGCGGCCGCTGCTTGGCGAACCGGCAACGATCATCACGCAGCCGGTGGCGGGCGCGGTGCGAGGATTCACGCTCTATCAGAATTATCCCAACCCGGTATCCCGCCGGCTTGCCGGCCGCGGCGAAACCACGATCAGTTATCAATTGCAGATGAAAGCGCGCGTGAAACTTGCCATCTACAATCTTGCCGGCCAGCAGCTCGCGGCCGTACTTGATGAAATGCGGCCGGCCGGCGCCCATCAAGTGCGCGTGCAGCTCAAGGATCTTGTGCCCGGCACCTATTTCCTCCGGCTGCAGGTGAATGAATTGGTGCAAACGCGCAAACTGCTGGTGGTGGATTAGGACGCGAGCCGGTCGTCACACTCTCGCCGCGGCCGGCCTCGCATGCCGTTCAAAGCGGAATTCGCTGCACGTTCAAACGTAAAGGCAAGCAATGATGCAAAAAATGAAATCGCGCCGGCCTGCCGTGCTGCTGGGTTTGATGTTGATGGCGCTGGGCGCCGGCGCCACGAGGCTGCACGCGCAGGCAGAGCTGCCGTCGCTCGGCACTCTGCGCGAGCAGGCCAGCCTGCAACAGGAATGGCTCAAGCTCCGCCTGGAAACCGTGCTGCCGCCATTGCTGCGGCGGCATGGGGTCGAAATGTGGCTGGTCATCTGCCGCGAGTACAATGAAGACCCGGTCTTTTTCTCGCTGGTCTCACCCACCACGTTTGCCGCGCGGCGCCGCACCATCTACGTTTTCCATGACCGCGGTGAGAAACTGGGGGTCGAGCGGCTGGCCCTGGGCGGCGGCTCGCAGGGCGGCCTGTACACGGTGTATCGCGATCCGGAGGTGGAACAGCGCGAACTGTGGGGAAATGCACAATGGGCTTTGCTGCGCAAGTTGATTGAAGAGCGCCAGCCGGCCACCCTCGGCATCAACGTCTCCGCCACGCATGCCTTTGCCGATGGCTTGTCGGCGAGTGAAAGAGAGGCGCTCGAGCAAACGCTGGGTGACAAATGGCGCAGCCGTCTCGTGCGCGCCGAGCTGCTGCCGCTGGATTATCTCGCGCTGCGGCTTCCTGCAATGCTGCCGACCTATCGCAAGCTCATGCAGATCGCCCATGCCTTGATTGCACGCGGCTTTTCGCGGGAAGTGATCACGCCGGGGCGAACCAGCAGCGAGGACGTTGTGTGGTGGCTGCGCCAGCAGGCCAATGCTCTCGGCCTGTCGACCTGGTTTCATCCTTCCGTCACGGTGCAGCGCCGCGGCCGCGAAAGAGAGAGCCTGCTGGCCGAGCCCGAAGGCGTGGTGATCGAGGCCGGCGACGTGCTGCATGTCGATTTCGGACTCAGCGCGCTGGGATTGCACACCGACACGCAACACCTGGGCTATGTGCTGCGGCCCGGCGAACGGGAACCGCCGGCAGGGATCAAACGCGCGCTGCAGGATGCCAATCACCTGCAGGATTTGCTGCTGGAACGCATGCAGCCGGGCCAGAGCGGCAACGAGACTCTGGCGAAGACCCGGGCTGCCATGAAAGCCGCCGGGCTGGAGGGCAGCATCTACACGCATCCCATCGGTGACCACGGCCACGGCGCCGGGCCGCTGGTGGGATTGTGGGATCGCCAGGAGGGTGTGCCGGGCCGCGGCGACGTGGTCTTGCTGCCGGACACCTGGCATGCGATCGAGTTGTCGGTGTCCACGCCGGTGGCGGAATGGGACGGGCAGGTGCTTTGGGTCGGCCTGGAGGAGGAAGCGGCGATCGACGCGGCCGGCAAGATCTCATGGGTGTTGCCGCGGCAAACGGAATATCATGTGGTGCGATAGTGCTGGAACGACGGCGAGAAAACGTGTGCCTAAACCGGGTCGAACCCAATCCCGCCCGGGCATGACGCCAAGCCGGAATTCTATTCCGGCGCTGCCACGCGCCATTGCAGGCTTGCCGAACGAACCAATGACTTCACTTCAAGGGATCACACGACCTGGCCTCGCCGCGGCGCAATGCTTGCGCTTGCACGGATTTTTTTCTATTTTGTGTCGCCCGCTGATGGTTGCCGGTCGCTGAGACAGCCGGTAATCGCACTTTGGTGATGCGGCAAAGGCGGCGGGCAGTTTTACCGGCGAAGCCTGCGCCGGCAAGCAATCATCCCGTGACCAACATTCGCTGGCTCGCATGCCAACCTCAACCATCGCACAGAAAACTCACCGCCGGCCCGCCACGCCACGGCCGCCGGCCACCGTCGCGCCCATCCGGGTCGCCATACTCGATCTCTACGACAACCTGCCCAATGAGGGCATGCGTTGCATTAAAGAACTGCTTGCGGAGAGTGACGGCAAATACTGGGCGCAGCCGGTTGCCTTCGAGGTCTTTGAAACGCGCTACAAGGCGGAGATTTGTTCCCTGGATTTCGATATCTTCGTTTCCACCGGCGGGCCGGGCAGCCCGTTTGACGGCGACGGCAAAGTGTGGGAACGCCGCTATTTCAATTGGTGGGAGGCGGTTTGGCGGCACAATCAGCGGGAAACACGCGCGCATGCCCGCAAGTATGTCTTTGCCATCTGCCATTCCTTTCAGATGATGTGCCGGTTCTTCAGGCTGGCGGAAGTCACCAAACGGGGATCGAAATCGTTCGGCATCATGCCGATTCACAAAACGCCCGCAGGTGAGCGCGAGCCCCTCTATGCCGGCCTGGATAATCCATTTTATGCCGCGGATTTTCGCGATTGGCAGGTGGTCGAGCCCAATACGCAGACCCTGCAAGCCCTGGGCGCGGAGATTCTCTCACTTGAAAAAATCCGGCCGCATGTTCCGCTGGAGCGCTCCATCACTGCCATCCGCGTCTCGCCGGAAATCATCGGCGTGCAGTTTCATCCGGAAGCGGACCCGCGCAGCATGCTGGTGCACGCCGTCAAGCCGGAGCGCAAGCAGGACATCATCGCCAGGCATGGCGAAAAGAAATACGCCGAGTTGATGAGCCGGCTGCAGGATCCGGATTGCCTCGCTGCCACGCGCCGGGCCATCATCCCCGGTTTTCTGCAGCAGGCCATCGCCAAACTGCGGCCCGAGTTTTCCGGCCAGTCATTGAACTAGCGCTTCTTGGCAAATGAGCGCACGCAAGGCAAAAAAGACCCACTACTCCATCCGCGAGGTGAGCCGCATCACCTCGCTGCAGGCCTACGTTTTGCGCTATTGGGAGACGGAATTCCCCGAGTTGCGTCCCAGGAAGAATCGCGCCGGCAGCCGGGCCTATTGCCTGGACGACATCAAGCTCATCTTCCTCATCAAAAAGTTGTTATACCGCGAGAAATACACCATCGCCGGCGCGCGGCAACGCTTGAAAGCCATGCGGCAAACCAGCCCGCAGTTGTCACTCTCCTTCGACGATTTGCGCAGCGAAGATGCAATCTTCGAAATCAAGAAAGAGCTGGAGAACCTGCTGAAGCTGCTGCCGCCCAGGCCGGCGGCCGCAACCGGTGAGGGCGCGGCCTCCGCCACCGCCCCGGCTGCCACCGGCCGCGATTTGCCCTCACCAGCATCGCCATCACCATCCGAACACATACCGGATTAATCGAGACGACCGACGGGTTTCCCACATTTTCCGATCACTCTTTCATCCAGGCGGGAGCAGAGTATGAGAAAAAGCACGCAGCATTGGACGCTGGCATTCCTGGTCGGCTTCGCACTTTTCCTGCCCGGCACCGTCCGGTCGCAGGGCCTGGGCAGTGCCTCCACGACGCTGAAATTGAACAGCCGCACGGTGCTCATCAGCGAAGGCTGGAGCAGCGAGTTCATCCTGAAGAAGCCGGCGCAGGTGATTGCTTCGCTGCAGCTCTACTCCGAAACCAGTTGGGAAGACCCGGCCGTGCCCGGCCTGGTTCTGGGAGTGGCGGTGGACGGCAAGCTGCGTTCCCACATTGTGACCTTCCGGGGGCGCGCTTTTCATTACTATGAAGTGCATCTCGGCTCTCTCATCGACGGCAACCATACGCTGGAGCTGCTGCGCGCCGATTCTTCGGAGATCGAACGGCAACGTGAACTCAAGATGGTCAACGTTCGGCTTGACCTTTATGAAGAGAATCATCCCAACTATGCCATTCTCGCGCATGCGCCTCTGCTCTTTGGCCGGCGCGATGGTCGCCGCAGCGATGTGCCGCTCCTGCTCGCCTACACTGCAAAGTACGATGCGGCGCAGCGGCCGCAGCAGCTCACCTACACCGTCGTCTACAGCAATGAAGATGGCGGCACGCCGCC